>NZ_JBLBVM010000040.1:0-96721 GCF_047250385.1 Glaciecola sp. MF2-115 | reverse complement strand
TCTCGCCAAAAACATACTCATTCACTTCACCTTTAGGAGAGTGATTGCATTATTCAGTCAAGGGGTGCGAAATCTTAACAAAGACTATAAAAAACGAATATATAGCATGGCCTCGTAAAAAATGGGGATCCCTCAGTGCCTTCGCAGGAATGACGTGTTGGTTGATTCAAAATTTGTGTGTTAATCGAACCGTTAACTTGGGCAAAGCGGCTGTTCGGCCAAGGTAGTTTGAGCTTTCGCTTTTCGCTCAAGGAGACCACCGCGTAGGCGGTGGTGACAGGCAAGAAACTGGGGCAAAGGTGACCGATTTCAAACTTAACAACTTTATAGTTTTGCTAGCACCTTTATTATCTAGTTAACAACTTCGAGGGCCTACAGCGCCTTCTTCGTCGGCATTACTACATTGGCGAATATTAGCCCAGCTAATAAAGACATGAAAATTAAGAACACCTCTTGCCCTACATGATCTGCCTGCACGAAATCCTGCCCAGAGATAAACGAATTCAAGCCAATATACGTCTTAGAGCCCGGAACCAACACTATTAAACCATGCATCGCCACAATCGTAGAAGGTTGGTTTGCTATACGAGTAAAAACATTCGCAAACGCACCTAATGCAAATGCACCTAAAAAGGTACCAAAGGTTTGGTCCATATAAATTGAACTGTAAACGGTCACGCCATATGCGATGAAGGCCGAAACGAAAGCCCACGGGATATGCTTAATACGTGTTCGAAAAATGGGAACCAAGGCGAAACATAACAATCCAACGGCCAACCATGTCGCCCAGTAGGGTAATGATGGCGCAGGGAAATATTCGTTCTGACCAAATAAACTGAAACCCACTGCAACCCCAAGAAACGCACCGAAATAGAGTTTAAACAGTTGCATAATCGCATCCATTATTCGCGCGGTACCAGAAACCAAATTTCGAGATGAGAGTTCCGCTAAGCCCATCGTCAAGGCTAAACCAGGAACCAGTACAATGACTGAAGACAGTACCATCAAGGGAATGTTAATACCGGGGTCGAAATAACGGCTGATTGCGCAGGCCAAGATACCTGCGACGAAAGAAGTGACAGGTTCTAGCATCAAGTTGACGCGTTTAGAGCGCTGCGACCAAAGCACCCAAAGATAAGCGACGATACCGAGTAAGCTGGTCCATAAAATTTCGGCTAAGCTAGCACCCATTAGCATTGAAAATGAACCAGTCGCTAATGCAAATCCGCATCCTGTCACTAATTTCCCATAGGGGCTGGGCATTGCGTTAATCGTATCTAAACGTTTATCTGCTTCCGTTAAACTCACTTTACCCGACAAGAGTTCATTGGCTAGCTCATCCGTAAGAGATAAAGCACTCATATCCAAATCACCGGGCTGTAAGCGAGCGGCGTGGTTGTATTCGTCTTCGTGCTTATCACTCCAGATAACGAAGATAATGGATGTGGGGGTTGCGATAAATGATGCATGAACTCCCAAATATGATGATACTTCTAGCAGGTAGGCTTCAAGGCGAAATGCAGGTGTACCGTACTTGTGCAACATTTTGCCTAGCTTCACAATGAAGCGGCGTATTTGGATAAATTCTTGAGTGTTCAATTTACGTTTTCTCTAATTACAAAAATGTACAAATTTCATCGAGTGATTTTTTGTTCTTTGCGTGTTCTGGGACCGTTGCATCTTCAGCAGGATAACCGGCGATCAACAACATGTAAGGACGTTCATCATCTGGTCTTTCACATATTTTTGAAAGAAAAGACATGGGTTTAGGTGTATGAGTTAAGGTCACTAAGCCTGCATTGTGCAAAGCCGTAATCAAAAAGCCAGTGGCAATACCAACCGACTCATGTACGTAATAGTTAGTGTGTTTCTCACCCGGCGTCACGCCGCCTTTTTTCTGACTAAAAATCGCAATTAACCAAGGCGCGTGTTCAAGATATGGTTTATTAGCATCCGTACCGAGCGGCTGCAATGCTTCGAGCCATTCTTCACCCGCACGACCGGAATAAAAACCCTGTTCATGCAATTCCGCTTGCTCTCGTACTTGCTTTTTTACATCGGCAGAATGAATCGCAACAAAGTGCCAAGGCTGATGATTTGCACCGTTTGGCGCAGTGCCTGCTGCTTTTATACAGTTTTCAATAATACTTTGAGGAACGGGTCTGTCACTGAACTTACGAATACTATGGCGGCGCTTAATATCTTCATAAAAAGCTAAAGAACGCTCCATCATTTCTTCTTGCGGGTACTCAATATAATCGGATAAAGGTGATGCATTGTGATCTTTCATTGGCAACCAGTTCAGTTTAATTAGTCAGTGATGTTTATTCGCGCAAGTATAGCGTGCGAGAAGTTTTAAACAAAGCTGTCATTCAATTAGATGATGCGCATAAACGAATCTTTTGCAGAGCTTTCTAAAAGTGAAACTAAAACCCGGGAACATCGCTATCACTTTCCCTTGCTTATTCTGATACCAGCTTGTGCAACCGCCGGTTTTCCAGACTGTTTTTTCCATTTCAGCATGTACCATTTGTGTGTATTCGCACTCAGCCGCTTGACTTGGTTCAAGAGACTTAATCTTGTCATCTTGTAAGATATCGATACAACGCATCACGTACTTCATTTGTGATTCGATAACGAAAATAGCACTAGTATGACCAATACCTGTGTTTGGCCCAGTAATCACGAAGAAGTTTGGAAACTTAGGGATTGAAGTGCCTAAGTAGGCTCGTGGATAATCTTCCCATTGCTGCGCTAATGAAGCGCCATTCTTTCCGGTAACA
Organism: Glaciecola sp. MF2-115; assembly: GCF_047250385.1. Taxonomy (NCBI): domain Bacteria; kingdom Pseudomonadati; phylum Pseudomonadota; class Gammaproteobacteria; order Alteromonadales; family Alteromonadaceae; genus Glaciecola; species Glaciecola sp. MF2-115. The sequence continues at coordinate 93,938 of NZ_JBLBVM010000040.1, read as the reverse complement.
TCATAGGAAACCATAGAGTCCGCGGCGTTGTAACCTGTCGCGAAAATGACAACATCAGCTTCTACCTCGCCAGAACCCTCGAAGGACAGGCCTTTTTCTGTAAAGCCTAAAAGCGTATCTTGCTGATCATGCAGTTCGCAATTCGGCCTTTGAAGGGCTGGATAGTAATTATTTGAGATAATGATCCGCTTACAACCAATCGTAAAATCCGGTGTTAACTTTTTGCGCAGATTGTCATCATGAACTTGCTTCTTTAGATGCTTCCTCGCAGGCCATTCACCTACAATTTTAAGTAAGGTGTGATTATATTTGAATGCCAAGACACGTACTTCCAACGACCAATAAATACACCAACGAATAAACGTATATATCGGTCGAAATGCTAAGAATTTACTCAGCCAAGGTGGAAACGCCCAATCTAAACGTGGCAATACCCAGTGTGGCGTTCGTTGAATTACATGGAGCTTTTTAACTTTGTCGATAATGGCTGGAATAACTTGCACTGCACTGGCTCCGCTACCAATAATCGCAACATTTTTATCTTTAATGTCGACATCATGTTGCCAATCATTGGTATGGAAACTTTGTCCTTTGAATCGTTCAAACCCTTCAAAGTCGGGGATGATAGGCGTGCTCAATGGCCCCGTAGCATTGATAATCGTTTTACAAGAGAGTATGTCTTGATTTGCGAGAGTCACTTGCCAATGATCATCACACCAAACAGAAGACATGACCTCTGCATTCAATTTTATATGTTCAGCAAGCAAGTATTTTTCAATCAGGCCCTGAGTGTAATCAGCTAACTGGTTTTGTTTTGCGAATAAGTGAGACCATGCATAAGGCTCACCGGATATGCTGTATAATGGCGATTGCACATCAACTGCTGCTCCAGGGTAACGATTTTGTAACCAAGTGCCACCGGCGAATCCACGTCGCTCTAGCATTACAAAATCTCGAATGTCCCTTTTCAACAAAGCTATTGCCGCTGAAATTGCTCCAAAACCTGTTCCAACGATAACTACTGAATGCATTAATTAATTCGCCATTTCTTTTTGTTAGATTGCATACGAAGCTAGGCTAGCGGGTTCTGAAAATGCCAATCCTATAGCCAACCTGAGCTTCTATTTTTTCGACGGGGGTAAAACCAATTGCTTGGTCTTACGATAATTCCTCTAGCAAGTCATCTATCTCAGCTTTCAGCTCATTATCTTCAATCTTATTCGCACTAATTTTCGCTTCTTTCAGATTCTTAATGGCGTCAACAGTTTGGCCTAAATCGATTTTCACTTTCGCCATGGAAAAAGCAATAGAGGACATATGATCTTTAGAATTTGCTTCCTTCGCTTTTACCAGCGCTTTTTCGTAGATTACAACCGCATCTTCCAACTCTTCGGTAAAATCAGCCAGTGTTTCCCATTGCTCAGGATGGTCTTTGGCAGTGTTTTCGTTTTCGATGCAAATAGCTTCCAACTCGGCATACAAAGAATCGAACAACTCTCTATTTTCTTGCTCAGCAGCCGCCATTAACTTTTCAGATAGACTATAAACGGCTTTGTATATTTTAGTGTTGATCATGGCTTGTTACCTTTTGTTGAAGCAAATTAATTTAAATGGCTTGTCCCGTCATGATAACAGAGACCACCGCGACTTTACTCATTCTAAGTGCTAATCAAATGATTAATTCATGCACGAGTAAGTAAAGGTAAGTGATTATTGCCTTCAATAGTGTTTGCGTATGCTTACTCATAATCCGTTGCTAATCAATTCGTTATTAAATATGATGATGAAAAGCTTAGCAATAGATGATGAGACACATGCAAAATATTTTGATTTATGGCACAGGAAATGGCGCACTTCGATTTTATAAGAAGGTAAGTGAGCAATATAATATTTTGGGTTTTGTTCTGAGCTCTGCAGTTGAACCCGACACTCACTTTTTGGGCAAGCCTGTCTCTTCGATCTCTGATGCCTCATCTATCGCATTTGACCAAATCTTTCTTGCGAATCAATTTTCCGACACATACTACGAATGCCTAAAGCATGGCATAGAGAAGAGCAAAATTAAGGTACTCTTTTTTAAGTGCTATTTTGATATTCTGGATAAAGTCTTATTAGACGATAGCCCTGCCTTTGATGATACTTTGCAACCATGTCGCCCAGTCCTTACTCGAGCCTTATCCTATCAGACTGAGTCCACTCTAGAAGAGCAATATACTGATTCAAGAGACTATGTAAGGTTCAAGCAATTAGAATTGTTGGCCGAGCAAATAAAGGCCTCAGACGTGCCCGGTTCGGTTGCTGAGTTAGGTGTTTATCAAGGAAACTTTGCAAAGTACATCAATGCGCTATTTCCCTCTAGAACATTCTATCTGTTTGACACCTTTGAAGGCTTCGATGAGAAAGATGAGAAATTTGACATTGAGCACGGACATTCAGAATCCGCTATCTTCGATCACGTAGATAGATTTACCAATACAACATTAGAAATGGTCTTAGCAAAAATGACCAGCCCAAAAAACTGTGTGGTTTGCAAAGGTTTCTTCCCTGAAACAGCTAGCGGAATTGAAGACCAATTTGCGTTTGTTTCAATGGATGCCGACCTATACAAACCCATGTTAGCAGGGCTAGAATACTTCTACCCTCGACTTTCTCCTGGCGGGTTCTTAATGTTACATGATTATAATCACCCCAAATTCTTAGGCGTAAAACAAGCCGTTGCAGACTTTGAAAAAGCGCATGGCAAGGTAGCCAAAATACCTATCGCAGATAAAAATGGCACATTACTGATAACTAAGATTTAGGATTAATGATCGCCTGCATTGCTTCATCACTAGGCACAATAGTCGGGTTATCAACCGCTCCATTCCAGCTTTTGACAGGTGTTTTCCAATCGCCGTAATGCTCGGTTAGGAAGATTTCAGGGTGGTCAGGCATCAACAATTTGCCAGCAGGTGTGTCTTCTAGGGTTGCGGGTAAAAATCCTTTAGTGCTGATCACATTCGCTGCAGGCTCGAACCAATAGGTTTTCTCACCTCTAACATAATGCACAATGTAATCGACCATCACTCCGTCTTTATATAGCTGCATCCAGCCTTCTACACGACCATTAGAGAATTGGGATGGTGAGGGCTTGTGCCAGTTTTTACCGAATCGGGCTAACAAATGACCTTCAAAGTCATTCGGTAAATTCAGAGTCATACCGTGAACTTCTTTTGTTTGCGCTGGAAATAATGGCGATGAAAACCAATGATCACAATTCAGATCGCTCCAACCAAACTCACTTTGATCATCTGGATTTTGGTGATAACAAAATAAATTGATACGCCATTCACCGGCAATCAGTATGACGCCTTTCGTAAAGTCGCCATCTACATTTAAATATGTGTCGCCTAAATCTGAGATTCGCGCTTTAACATCGCGCATTGTGTCGATATTGTTTGTATTCAACAGCATTGATAAAGCTTGCGATTCAGAGAATAATTCGCCGTCGCGGTAAAGATTAAGCAAACCTCCGTTTAGCTGACAATTTTCGATTCCCAGTTCATTTAATCGTTGCTGCAACTCTAACAGTAGCGCTTTACCTTTTTGCAATGACTCAGGGCTTCTTACACCAAGGTAATGCAAGCGACACTCAAAGCCAGCGGCGCGGAACTCACCTTCTAAAGCAAAAGTTTTGTCGATGTCTTTTTCAAATACAGCGAAATCAACGTCTTTATCCCACGGCAACAGATCCCCATCACGCACTAAACCAAGTAAAGAGCCACCAATCATCAAGGCCTCTATTTCGTATTTATCGCTAATACTCAAAGCCAGTTTACTGATTTCATGAACGCTAGCGTAATCTGAATAACGCTTGTTTAGTCGGTATTGCATAAGGCCTCTAATACTCTTTGTCGCTGTAAGACAGTGGAAGAACAAGGATGTAGTTATCGTGCATAGAAAAAATGCTTCTAATAATGCCTAGTTTGCATTATTCGCATGCGATCTTGCAACATATAAGTGCCGCGTAAGTCTGAATGCCTAGTTATGAATTAAAAGTACGAGCATTAACATTTTATAAAAGTTCTGCCTTCATCTGACGTTCGACAGACTAAAACGAAAAAACCCCGAACATTTCTGTTCAGGGCTCTTGGAATAAATGGTGCCTCGACCCGGGATCGAACCAGGGACACGCGGATTTTCAATCCGCTGCTCTACCAACTGAGCTATCGAGGCATTCGCGAGTGCGTTTTAACGCTGTAAATCGCTGTGGGTGCGTATTAAACGGATTTTGCCCTTCCAAGTCAACTGATTTTTGATGTTTTTGTAACTTTATCTGAATAAAAGGGCTCAAACGGTTATTTTGTAGGCGGAACGTAACCCTCAATCGTGGGTTCAATACCTTCAAACAAGAACGCGACCATTTTCTCTTCAAGAAACTTACGATCGTTAGCTTCCATCATGTTCAACTTATTTTCGTTGATAAGCATGGTTTGCTTTTTTTGCCACAAACTAAAAGCTTCCTTCGAAATTGAATCATAGATGCGTTTTCCAACTTCACCGGGATACAGTTGAAAATCTAATCCATCAGCTTCTTTGTTCAAATGTACACAATTTACCGTTCTTGCCATTTCAATTACCTTTAAATATCGTTTCTATACTACTTAGCCTGCCCTGCAAGCTAAATTCTCATTGTGACGCACTACTCAGCGTAATGCTGAATGCTGTTACGACACCACGAAACAAAGTAAAACGAGGTGGATTTTAGTTGCTGAGAGTATAGCGTATATTCGCCCTATACTTCAGCATTCATTCTTTAAAAAGTGAGTAATTCTTTGTCGAAGCTCAGGAATATCTAATAATCATTTTTCAATATATCGAGAATTTTCATAGTGGGTGCTGATAGACCAATTTTACTTGGTCTATACGAATCGAACCAAATCTGGCGCTTTGCAGCTTCCTGCCTCTCCTCATTTGGGCCTTTAGTGGCTAAATCTGTTCCAAACTGATTTATGTTCTCTTCCACTGACTGATTTGGTGGTAGTTTTAACTCAATCAATACAGGCAGTATCATCAAATGAAAATGGCTGAAGGTATGCTTAAATGTCTCTAGTTCACGCATTCTCGCATCTTCTAAGTTCACGTTTCGCAAGCTTGCTTCAAGTTGCGATAAAGCTTCGTCTGCTGTTTTTTCATTGTCTGTATCAAACCCTGTTTCCAAAAATCCCCAAAGGCCTCCCCAAATTCCAGTTGAAGGTCGTTGTTGCAATAAAACTTGCCCGTTATAAGACGGGATCAACATAGTTGTGTATTTAGTAGGAATTTGTTTTTTAGGTTTTTTGAATGGCAGTTCTGACTGTCTTCCTTGGGCAAAAGCTAAGCAATGCATTTGCATAGGGCAAGAATCACAACTTGGCTTGGAACGTGTGCACAACGTGGCGCCAAAATCCATTATCGCTTGAGTGTAGTCATCGTACCTAGGTTCTGAATTTAAGCTCATTTCAGCGCTTTTAGTATCACAATTAGCGACCTTAGAAGCATCTGGTTTTAGTTTCTCGGCTTCTTCCCATAATAGGTCTTCTATTTTCTTCGCGCCTGGCCAGCCTTCGATGCCCAAAAAGCGAGTAAGTACTCGCTTCACGTTCCCATCCATAACGGCGTAAGCTTTATTCAAAGATAAGGATAATATCGCTGCGGCAGTAGATCGGCCAATTCCTGGCAAATCAATGAGCTCATCAAAGGTTTCTGGGAACACACCATCATGAGTATCACGCACTTTTTGCGCCGCTTTATGGAGGTTTCGTGCTCTGGCGTAGTAACCGAGACCTGTCCATAAATGAAGTACTTCATCAACAGGTGAATTAGCTAAGTCATTAACCGTTGGAAACCGTTGCATGAAGGTTTCGTAATAAGGGATAACTGTCGCAACCTGAGTTTGTTGCAACATTATCTCCGAAATCCATACAGAGTAAGGGGATTTGTTTTTTTGCCAAGGTAAATTTTTACGCCCGTGTTGGTCAAACCAAGTTAAAAGCGTATTTGAAAAAGAAAAGCTACTGGAAGTCACATTAACCGCACATCTGCCAAAGAATGAATTATAATACCGAACTTTTGTACTAATAGACTAATTTGTCGATAACGTTTTTGTAGATAACTTTCGGCCAGTCTTTTAATTTACCAAACACTTAATAAAGATCACGATATACATGAAGTCATTCAAGAGCGAAGAAGAAGCCCGCGCAGCAGGCGTATATATCAGCAAAGTAAAAAGCTTTGTTAAACGCGAGGGACGCCTAACCAATGCTCAAGCAAGAGCTATTGAAGTGAACTGGCCAAGCAAAGGCCTATCAATTGAACAAGGTATGCTCAACTTCGATGAAGTATTTGGGCGCTCAGCACCTACCGTACTAGAGATAGGTTTCGGTATGGGTAAGTCTTTAGTTGAAATGGCAGCCGCAGCACCAGAAAATAATTTCATTGGCATAGAAGTTCATCGCCCAGGTGTTGGCGCTTGTTTAGCTGATGCTGAAGAGGCTGGCGTGGAAAACCTGCGCGTATTCGAACACGATGCTGTTGAAGTCTTAGCTCAATCCGTTGCTGATAATTCATTACATCGCCTACAATTATATTTTCCTGATCCTTGGCATAAAACGCGCCATCATAAACGCCGCATAGTACAACCTGATTTTGTACAAAAGATTCGCAGCAAACTAGCTATTGGCGGTACGTTCCACATGGCGACCGACTGGGAACCATATGCAGAACACATGATGGATGTGATGACCCAAGCTGAAGGCTTTGAAAACACATCAAGCGAGGGTGCGAATGGTTTTGTTCCTCGCCCAGAATATCGTCCTATTACCAAATTCGAAGTGCGAGGCCAAAAGCTTGGTCACGGCGTTTGGGATATTATTTTTAAGCGAGTAAGCTAAATGCTGTCATTACCTAGTCAGTTACTGTTACGCAACACCGAAATATTTGAAAATGGCAAATGGGCGATAGTGAATCCCTCTGATGCAGCCATTTTTGATGAATTGCGTGACCCAAGTGTCGATGCCGATATCACTGGCTTACACCAATTTCATGATGTTTATTTCCAAAGTGAGAACACAAGTAAGTTTCCACAAGTATTTGCAGCGAGTTTTAGCCTCGATGATCTGAAGGATAAACAACAGTTAGACGGTGCTGTCATATATTTACCTAAAGCAAAGCAGCATCTCGAAATGCTAATTGCGAATCTTGCCGAATTGGTTAAAGTTGGTGGCAAGTTAATGATCGTTGGTGAAAACAAGGCCGGAATTAAAAGCGTCGGTAAATTATTAGAGCGATTGGGTTCAACGGTTAACAAAATAGACGGCGCAAAACATTGCGGTTTAATTTGCGTTGAAATTGAAACTCCAAACGCGAAACCTTTCGACATTAAGGGCTTCGGCGTTGTAAGAACTTACTCGGTAAACGGCGAAGAAATAAAAGTATTCTCATTACCAGGGGTTTTTGGTCACAAGCAGTTTGACCCCGGTACACAGCTATTATTGGCGCAGTTCGAACCACGTTCGACGAAGCTACTAAATATGAAAGGTCAAGTTTTAGACTTTGCATGTGGAACGGGCATCATTGGCACTTACTTGGCTAAATTAAATGCGAAAGTAAAATTAACGATGAGCGACGTCTCGGCGCTTGCTGTGTATTGCACAAAACAAACACTTGCTCTAAATGGCGTTGAAGGAAATGTAATTGCGAGCGACGGCATGAAGCATGTGGAAGGTTATTTCGATCACATAATTAGCAACCCGCCATTCCACACTGGCATTCACAATGATTACAGTATTACTCAGCAATTTATCGCCTTGGCTCATAAACAGACTCGGGCTCGTGGCACTCTTGATATTGTGGCAAACAAATTTTTGCCTTACAGTGAAGTAATGAACGGTTTGTATTTCCGTTCTAAAACTCTCGTTAGCACGAATAAATACAACATCTACGAAGCAGCAAAGTAAGAAAACATTATTTGTTGTGAAAGGGACACTATGAAAATACTCTTTTTAATTTCTGAAGTTGAAGATATTGTAAAAACTGGCGGACTAGCCGATGTTGGCAAGGCCCTGCCTATTGCGCTGTCTGAGCTCGGCCACGAAGTTGCCATTATCCTTCCCTATTACAAAGCCGCCGCAGAATCCTTAAATTTATCCAATGCGACGCCTCAACAAATAATCTACACCAATGGCCGTAGCTATGCCTTTGATATTAAATCACTTAATTTCAATGGCATCACTATCTACTTCGTCGACTTCCCAGAGTATTTTAATAACGACCAGCTTTACAGTGAAGATGCTGAAATTAGCAACGCCGAGAAATTTACCTTCTTCTCGCTAGCCGCATTAAAAACAGCGGAAGCAGTGGGCTTTAAACCTGATATTTTACATACGAATGATTGGCATACGTCGATGGCATGCTATTTTGCTAAGCATTCGCCACTTTCTTATGAATATTTTGCAAAGACTAAAAGCGTTCTCACTATTCATAACGCCGCGTTTCAAGGCACTGATAATTTAAACAATATCCCAAGCGTTGAAGCATCTGCCCCTGGCATGTATGTTGAGCATAATTATTTGAATATGCTGAAAACCGGCTTGTTATATGCTGATAGCATTTGCCCAGTAAGCGTGAGTTATGCGCAAGAAATCTCTACCCCTTTAGGTAGCCATGGAATCGACGATGTTATTCGACAACGCATAAATTCCGTTGAAGGCGTACTTAATGGTTGCGATTATGAACAATGGGATCCAAGCACTGACGAGTTCATCGCCGCGCATTATTCTGTGGATGACATGTCTGGTAAAGCCGCATGTAAAAAGGATCTTCAAAAAGAGTTTGGTCTACAAGTAAGTGCAAGAGTGCCTGTACTTGGCATGGTTTGTAGAACGACTTTACAAAAAGGCTTCGGCTACTTAATGCCAATTATAGAGGATATCCTCAAGCATAAAGTTCAAATTGCCTTGGTTGGAACAGGCCAGAAAGACATCACTCAAGAGTTGCACCGCATTGCTGATGCTCACCCTAAGCAGTTTGTGTTTATCGAAGATTTTAAACCTGACTATGCTCACAAAGTTGAAGCTGGCGCAGATTTTTTTCTGATGCCTTCAGAGTTTGAACCCTGCGGGCTCAATCAAATGTACAGCCTCGCGTATGGCACGGTACCAATTGTTCGCGGCATTGGCGGCTTGAAAGACACTATAACAGATGTTGATGAACCAAATAGTACAGGCTTCGTATTCAACGAACCTTCTCCGGAAGCTTTGCTCAGTGTGGTCAGAAAAGCTCTTCTTCTTCGACTCGAAGATAGTAAAACATTCAAGGCTGTCATTAAGCGAGGAATGGAAAAAAAGTTCACGTGGAAACAAGCCGCTGAAAAATATGTGAAGGTATACGAAGGGAAATAGATTAGTCGGAAGTTAGAGATTTTTTGTTTCAGTGCTTCAGAGACACTGAAGTATTCCGATAAATATGAAAGTTAAGCCAATTCTAGTTTTCAATTTAGTCGTATTTTGAATATACTAGAGGCAGATACTGTAATTTTATTACAGATATAGAAGTTTATTACAGCTCTTGACGTGTTAATTTTCAGTAATTCAGATGATTAGTGCATTATACATAGACGGACTACACGTCATATTTAGAGGGCTAGTTTTTTGAAATTTTTCATATAAAACAACTGAATTTTATCAATTTTCTGATAGACTCAATTTAGCAAAGTTAACAGAGTGTAAAAAATGCAAACGCCAAATATCCTGATCGTTGAAGATGAAGTAGTTACCCGTACTACCCTGAAGAGCTTATTCGAAGCTGAAGGCTACAATGTCTTCGAAGCTGAGAATGGCGAAGAAATGCATGATTTCTTCCAAAACAATCAGATCAATCTAGTGATCATGGATATCAATTTACCGGGTAAAAACGGTTTGATTCTTGCGCGCGAAGTGCGTGATAGAAAAAATGTTGGCCTTATTTTCTTAACGGGTCGCGACAATGACGTTGATCGCATTCTTGGCCTTGAAATTGGCGCTGATGATTATCTAACTAAGCCATTCAACCCACGTGAATTAACCATTCGTGCTCGTAACTTATTGTCACGCACAAGCAGCGCATCTGAAGATGACGATTTACCAAGCAAGGTAAGCTTTAATGGTTGGACGCTGGATGGTGACAGCCGCAGCTTGATCTCTCCAGTTGCAAAAGAATTCAGACTACCTCGTAGTGAGTTCAGAGCTTTGCATTTGTTCTTAAGCAATCCAGGTAAAATATTAACTCGTGAACAACTCATTATGGAAATGACTGGTCGTGAGTTACGCCCGAACGATAGAACGGTAGATGTCACTATACGTCGAATTCGTAAACATTTTGAATCAGAGGCAAGCGGTGAAGAGCTGATTGTTACTATTCATGGCGAAGGTTATCGTTTTTGTGGCGAAGTAGATTAATCAGATTTCTTCATTCTGCTTATCGCATACTGAATATTGCTTAGATTATTAGATTAGCTAAGCACCCAAAATAACAAAGCCTGTTCACTTGAACAGGCCTTTTTTATTTCAGATCGATCACAGCTAACACTCAAACTTAGTTAAGCACCCGCAACTTGCATCGACTCTATTAATATAGAGCCGGTTTGAATGCTGCCTCTGTGCTCAGTTTCAGCACCAATAGCCACTATATTGTGGAACATGTCCTGTAGGTTGCCAGCAATAGTAATCTCATGTACCGGATACTGAATAATTCCGTTTTCTACCCAAAAGCCGGCGGCACCGCGAGAATAATCACCGTTCACGATATTCACGCCTTGACCCATTAGCTCAGTGACGATCAAGCCAGTACCCATTTTCTCTAAAAGTTCTTTATCAGATTCCCCGGTAGAACTAAGCAACCAATTGTGAATACCACCGGCATGTCCGTTTGTTTGCATTTTCAGTTTACGAGCTGAGTAACTGGTTAATAAATAATGTTGTAATATACCCGAGTCGACAATTGTCATATCCTGCGTACGCACACCTTCATTATCGAACGGAGAGCTTGCTAAGCCTTTCAATATGTGAGGTTTTTCAGTAATAGTTAACCAATCAGGGAAGACTTTAGTGCCTAAGCTATCTAAAAGGAATGAAGACTGCCTAAACAAACTACCTCCACTAATTGCACTAACAAAGTGACCGAATATTCCCGAGGCGATGTCGCGGTGGAATAGGACCGGAACTTTGGCCGTATTGATTTTTCTTGCGCCTAAACGACTAAGCGTCTCTTTTGCGGCATCGACACCCACTTTGTGTGGAGAGTCGAGTAAATGTGCTTCACGATCGATGGTATACGCGTAATTTCGCTGCATATCGTCACCATCTTGCCCTATTAACACACAACTTAGGTTGTAACGACTGCTCGCATATCCAGCATTGATACCATGAGTATTTCCATAGACTCGCACACCTAGATTGGCGTTATATGAAGCGCCATCTGAATTCACTATCTTAGAATCGAAGTCCATTCCCGCAGTTTCGGCCTCAATGGCCATTTTAATTCCTGCTTGGGTATCTAATTCTATAGGATGGTATAAGTCTAAATCGGGGATTTCAGTGGCAATAAATTCCTTATCAGCGACGCCGGCACAGTCGTCTTCGCTCGTATATTTTGCAATTTCAACTGCTTTTTCTACAGTCAATCTGAGAGCTGCTGGGCTTAAATCAGCAGTGGACGCACTCCCCTTCTTTTGCCCTACAAACACCGCTATGCCTAGCCCACCGTCATTTGTGAACTCTACTGTTTCAACTTCTTTAAGTCTTGAAGAAACTGCGATGCCTTGAACTTTTGACATGCTGGCTTCAGCTGAAGTCGCTCCTTTTTGAATGGCTAAACGCAATGCGTCATCAACGACATTTTGAATTTCTGCTAACTGCTTTTCAGATTCCATAGTTTCTTTTTACTGTCCAAACAATAGTGTGACGGTTACAATCTGTTGTAATTCTAGCACTAAAAAAATCAAAAAACTTTATATGAATGCCGATCACAGCAACGAACCACTTCTCGATGAGAATGGCGAAATAATAAAAAGTAAAACTCAACTTAAGCAAGAAGCTGAAGACATAAAACAGTTGGGTGTCGCTTTAGTTGAGTTTTCAAATGCTCAACTCGATGAAATTCCACTTAGCGATGAATTGCGAGAAGCTGTGCAGTTAGCGAATCGTATTAATAGGAAGAAGGATGGTTTTCGACGCCAACTTCAGCTAATTGGCAAGATTTTACGCCAAGTTGAACTAGCCCCCATTGAAGACGGCATCCAACGATTAAGAGCTCATCACCTGCGCTCAAACGATCACTTCCATCAGCTAGAGCAGCTTCGAGACGATATTGTCAGCCAAGGTGATTCTGCTATCCAAAGTCTTTTGGATGAATATCCAGATTTAGATCGACAAAAATTAAGGCAAATGCAACGTCAGGCCGTTAAGCAGAAAGAGGCCGAAAAGCCGCCGAAGGCCGCAAGAGAGATTTTTCAGTATTTAAAACAACACATTGAAGAGTAGTTTTCATGACAGAACGATTATTAAAAGTATTTGGAGTGTTATTTTTCGCACTCATCCTAGCCGCATGTAATGGTGCCTCTGGCGACAATGAAGAAGTAGATGAGGGCAAACCTGATCAAGTTATTACTGCTATTACTGTTGATGTTCTAGATGCAAATTGTGCTGCGGTGTCAGGAAATGCATTTACATTAGGTGACACAGTTTGCGTGCGCGCTACGCTGACTCAAGACGGTGCGCCACTTAATGGTGAAATTATTACTTTTAACGCTGGCATAGGCACACTATCAGTTGCCACAAAGTTAACTGATAGCAATGGAGTAGCTCAGGTTTCCATGGAGTCAAGCAACGCTAACGTTGGTGCAGCAGTGCTCACCGCGACTTACGGTGAAACAGTTGGCTCCGCAAACTACGAATTCTTGTCTGCAAACGCTACCAGCCCTGAGTTATCTTCCATTACAGTGAATATTTTAAATGCAGATGGCAACCCTGTAACCCGCTTTAAAGCAGATGAAGAAGTATTAGTTCAAGCTACTTTACTAAGTAGTGATGACGCTCCTATTGTCGACCAAATCATTAATTTTCAAAGCACATCAGGCAATTTATCAGTCACTCAAGCATTAACTAACGATGAAGGTATTGCACAAGCCACACTTACCCCAAGTCAGCAAGAATTAGGTGCAGCGACTATTTCCGCAACTTACAGTGTTGATTCAGAAACAGCTAGCAATTCGATTAACTACGAAGTTCAGTCGGTAGATACCGTGAACGATAGCATTGTCCGTTTTGGTCATTTTGAAGACGGTGTCTTTGTAGAAAATACTATTGGTTTAGGCAATGCAGTCTCTTCTGATGAAGTCACAATTAGCTCAGGCGCAACTTTAGGCGTTGTCGTAGCATTAGTTGATGAAAACGACCAAGTTATTACCAACAGCACGCCAGTGACTTTCACATCTCGATGTGTACAGGAAGGTAGCGGAACCATTGACACACAAGTGAACACTATCAATGGTACTGCAAATGCAACATATAGAGACCTTAGCTGCGCGGGCGGAACAGGTAATATCGACACCATTACTGCAACGATAAACATCAACTCAACGAATGTGACTATTACAAGAGATATTATTTTGTCTCCGGAGTCGGTCGGAACGATTGAGTTTGTGTCTGCTTCTCCCGAAAACATCGTACTGCAAGGTACTGGCGGCCAAGGCCGTGAAACAGTTTCTACCGTGACCTTTAGAGTAAAAGGTGCGCAAGGCAATCCACTAGCTCAACAAACCGTTAACTTTAGTTTGAACACCGATACCGGTGGCCTGACTTTGGCGCCTGCAACGGCAATTACTAACTCAGAAGGTCAAGTGAGTGTGAAAGTGAATGCTGGTAATGTGCCGACTTCAGTAAGAGTATCGGCTGAAGTTGAAGTGAGTGATACACAGACGCTGCAAACACAGTCTGACTTACTCTCTGTAAATACAGGCTTGCCGGATCAGAATAGCATTACTTTGTCACCTTCAAACCTAAATCCCGAAGCATTCAACATAAATGATGCCGAAGTTACTATATTTGCTAGCTTAGCTGATACGTTTAACAATCCCGTTCCTGATGGCACAACTGTTTCATTCACCGCAGAAGGTGGTCGAATTGATCCAACATGCAACACAACAAATGGTAGTTGCAGTGTCATTTGGAGAAGCTCAAACCCTAAACCAGATGACCATCGCGTAACTATTTTAGCGACAGCCATTGGTCATGAAACATTGGTAGATAGTAATGGAAACAATCAATACGACGATGCCGATGGTCCTGCAATTACTGACAACGATGGCAGTGGTTTTGAGGTGACTTTGCCAACTAGATCTGGCTTTATCGATCTAAGTGAAGCTTGGCGCGACGATAACGAAAATGGAATGAGAGATTCTAACGAAATTTACTTAGATTTTGATGCATCGGGTGATCCTGAACCCAACATTCAAAACGGACTATTTGATGGCCCACAATGTGCAGCGACAAATTGTGGAGAACCCAGCATTCATGTGCGTAGAGCGACCGTGTTAGTCATGTCGAGCAGCCAAGCATTAATATCGGTTAGTAATAATGGAGTTGAGTTAGCTAACAATACTTCACCTGCACCAGGAGGATCGGTCTTATCTATTCCTCGTAATGAAACTGCCGTATTCGAATACACATTCTCTGATACAGAAATACAACCAATCGCGAGTGGTTCTAGTATACAGGTGAGCTCGATTGCAGGTACGCTTGCAGGAGTTACAAACGCAATAATGCCTATCACAAATAGGGATGCCGCTAGCACTTTTGTATTCACACTAAAGAATGAAGAAACTGAGCCTACAGACACAACCGTTACGGTGTTAATAAGCTCTCCTAGTGGAGTTGTTTCTTCTCTAAGCTTTACCGTCGACCTAGAATAATAAACTAGGAAAACAAAATAAATTGTACCTAACTGCCCCGAAAGTTTTATCTAACTCTCGGGGCGCTTCCTTCCTCTAATACTCTGTTTTTTCTATCCCCTGACTCACTAATCCAAACCTACGAATAAAACCCTACCATTCGCTGCTGCCTATATTTATTCATTGCATTAACATCATCTATTGCTTTAACATCGCCAATTACAATTTTTACTATCAACAATCACTTTGCCATGCTGCAGTTACTATATTAGACGGTTACAAAAACTGAGTTAGTAACTAATGTAATGCATAAATTCGGAATACGATGAAGTTCCCATTATCGATTTGCCCCTTTTATTTTGCCTCGGTTATAGGCGCTTTTTTACTTGTTCCATTTGTCACAATGGCAGATGAAAATAACTTTGCCCCCAGCATTAATTTTACTTACAGCAGTGACTTTTTACGAAACCAATCAGGCGGGCTAAAAACCGGCTCAGCGTATATCGACTATGCAACGCTGTCGTTATCTAATCAGTTTGAATTTGAGAATGGAGTAAACCTGCGCGTTTTAGGTAGCGTACTATACGCAAATGGCGAAAAGTTTAGTGAAACAATTGTAGGCGATGTTCAAGGCGCATCAGGCTCTGAGACAGGCGTTCACATAAAGCGCATTTTTGAAGCTTACGTGGATATCACAAAAGGCAATCACAGTGTGTTAATCGGTTTTTTCGATACCAATACAGAATTTGATGTTATTGAAAGCGCTGGTCTTTTCGTCAACTCGGCTTATGGTATGGGTAATACTTTGGGTTCGAGTGGTAGAAACGGACCTTCTACTTACCCTTTCCTTGGCTTATCTTTGCGTTACCAATACGTGGCCGAACAATACACATTTAGAACTGTGATCTCAGACGGTGTGCCCGGCGATCTAAATAATGCGAACAAACTAACTTTAGATTTATCTTCGAACGATGGTTACTTAAATATAGCTGAATTTGAGTATCGCCAAGCGCAAACAAAATGGTTAGTAGGATTATGGCACTACGATCAGAGCGGAGCTAATGGCACATCTCCATCAGATAATGTAGGCTTTTATATGCACGGTGAACGTACTTTTGAAAGCGTTAGCGGTTTAACCGGTTTTGCTAGGCTGGACACTGCCTCATCTAAGACCAATGTGTTTAATCAATTTTATAGTGCAGGCTTAGTGAAAACAGGCTTCTTCGAAAGTAGAAGTGAAGATCAAATAGGGATTGCTTTTGCTTTTGCAGAATTATCGTCCAAGCGCAGAGTAGACGATCCTCATCATAATTTAGATAAAGCATCAGGTGAATTAAATATCGAGTTAAGCTACTCAGCGAAAGTAAATGATTGGCTTACTTTGCAACCTAGCCTACAGTGGATAAAAAACCCGAGTGCAACCAACATCGATTCTGCAAGCATCATTGGCTTAAGACTCACTATCGAATTATAAACTCGCAGTTTATTTAAAGTTAGGCAGTCAAACTAACATACATGGTAGAAAATATAAGAACAGGGATAAGCACAAATGAAAACATTCTTTAAGTGGTTAGGAATGGCTGTATTGGTAATAGTTGTGATTACTGGCGCAATCGCAACTCATGAATGGAAGGCAGAAAAGCCTTTCTCTTTCAGAGTCTTTTTGGACCGCACATTAATTAAAGTTGCCCTCCAAAGCCCCGAAACGATGACCTCTATCGGCGTGTTCGAGAGTATGGGCATCACAGGTCACAATGCACATTTAGATGACGCGAGTGAAGCTGCTACTGCAAAAATGTTTAAGGACTTGAGACAGGCCAAACAGGTACTGTTGAAATATGACGACTTAGATGCAGATCAGGAGCTTTCTAAAGAAATTGCGCTGTACTTATTCGATACACTTGAAGGTTTTGAGGAATATAAGTATCACAACTATCCCTTTAATCAGATGTCGGGCGCACAAAGTAGCTTCCCTAGTTTCATGGATTCGCAACATGCCATCACTGACATTGAAAGCGTTGAACACTATATCTCACGCTTGAGTGAATCGAAGCGTTATTATGAACAAATGATGGAAGGCCTTAAAATTCGTGAAGACAAAGGCATCCTTCCACCCAAATTTGTCATTCGTCGCGTAATTGATGAAATGCAGGGTTTTGTCGATAAGCCTTCCACTGAAAACATTCTCTATACTTCTTTACACGAAAAAATGAAGAAAGCGGATGAAATTCCAGAAGCGCAATACGACGACTTGCTAAGTCAAACCAAAACACAAATTGAACAAACGGTGTATCCAAGCTATCAGATGCTAATAGGCTACTTCTCAGAACTAGAGAATAAAGCAGGCACTGATGACGGTATTTGGCATGTTCCCCAAGGTGATGAAGTATACAAGTTGGCGCTTCGATTCTTTACGACTACCGATTATAGCGCCGACCAAATTCATAACATTGGATTGGCAGAAGTTGATCGCATACAAAGTGAAATGCTGAATATTTTAGGTGCTGAAGGTTACGATATCATTGAGGGCTTTACCCCAGCCATCAATGCATTAGCCGCCGATGAAAGATTTTACTACCCAGATACTGATGAAGGCCGTGAACAAATATTAACGGACTATCAGACTATACTAGACGAAATAAACGCAGGCTTAGGAGACTCATTTTCATTAAGACCTGAAGCCGGTATGGAAGTGAAGCGCATTCCATTGTTCAAAGAAAAAACGGCACCTGGAGCCTACTATCAGCAACCGTCTATTGATGGCGCTCGCCCTGGTGTTTTCTTTGCTAACTTATACGACATAAAAGCAACGCCGAAATACGGCATGCGCACTCTGGCATACCACGAAGGCATTCCCGGTCACCACTTCCAAATCGCTATTGGTATGGAGTTAGAAGGTATTCCTTTATTCAGAACCATCTCTCCATTCACTGCTTATGTAGAAGGTTGGGCATTATATTCTGAGTATCTAGCGTGGGAATTGGGCTTTCAAGATGACCCATTCGATAATATTGGTCGACTGCAAGCTGAGTTATTCAGAGCTGTTAGATTAGTCGTCGATACAGGCATCCATTCGAAACGTTGGACGCGTGAAGAAGCAATTGATTACATGCTAAACAACACGGGTATGGCAGAGTCAGATGTAATATCTGAAATTGAACGCTATATAGTTTTACCGGGGCAAGCAACAGCTTATAAAGTCGGTATGATGAAAATATTGGAAGTTCGTTCTAAAGCTAAAAACGCCTTAGGTGATAAGTTTTCACTGGGTGAATTCCACGATGTAATTTTGAAGAATGGTGCTGTTCCGTTAGACATTATGGAGCGACTGGTCGATCAATATATTGCGGAAAAATTAAAATCGTAGCGTACAAAGCACAAAGATCGATTAATTAAGGTCACGCAGCCCCCAAAGTTTAAACAGAACTTTCGGGGGCTTAACAAAGCTTAAAAAGCTCACTTCTCAATACTAGAATGCCGCTCCGCAAGAAATTCACCCGTTCGTATCAGACCTTAGAAAATGGCCTTTATGGGCACCGTGGCAAGAAATGGACCCAAGCACGCAAACGATCATTGGGGCTGTGCATGAAGGTGTCGGTGCCTCTCAAACATGGATATGTTTGTTGGCCCTAGCTATGAAGAAGGCTTACAAGAATTGAAAACACTAAGCGAAGAGTCATCGCGACAAGCAGCTAATTAGACAAAGCATCCCCATCTCGTTCCTGTGCCTGCAGGAACTTCCAAGCGATTGGTCAAATCCAGTTGCCTACATAATTTTACAAACAAAAAGATCGAAAAAGTCCCCCTAACAGTAAAAAATACAACTCCAAAGTAACTGGCTAACGATTATGAAAAAAGGTCTTCACTGGTTTAGGAAAGACCTGAGAGTGCAGGATAATAGGTCTTTAAAAAGCATATCAAATACAGTGGACAGTTTATCCTGCGTCTACGTGATATCGAGCCTAACGCAGATAGAAAAATCAAAGGTTCCACTTCAGCAAACGGAACTTATTGGTGAACACAAACAGCGCTTTGTGAAGCAATCACTAGTGGATTTGGATAGTTCCTTAAAGCACTTCGGTCAGGGTTTGTGTGTACTTGCAATCGCCTCAAAGGAAGAGACAAGCAACGATGGCATTATCAATATTCTTATTGAATACATTGACAAACATGACATAACTCACGTGTCATGCGAGTGGCATGCTGGCGTCAATGAGCGCCATCAATGGGCTTTGCTTCAACAGCTAAGACCTGAGCTAACATACATTCAAGCTAATAGCGCTACCCTTTATGAAGAAGATGATTTACCTTTTTCTGTCTCTGACATGCCAGACACATTTTCACCGTTTCGACGCAAAGTAGAGAAGCACTCCCGTGTTGCTGAGAGTATACGTCTTAACAAATTACCACCACCAATAGTAGCTGAAACTGAACAACAAAAGCTAACAGGTTTACAAGAAATATCCCTCATCGAATCGAGTTTGGAGTCGGAGTATAGTTGGTTGCAAGGTGGTGAAACATCTGCTTTATCGGCCCTCATATATTACTTCTGGGAATCAGATAATATTGCCAGTTACAAAGAAACTAGAAATGGATTAGATGGTCGCGACTTCTCAAGCAAACTCTCATTATGGTTAGCACACGGATGCATAAGTCCTCGGCAGATTGCGGCAGAATTAAGAAATTACGAAAGCCAGCGCACTAAAAACGATTCTACCTATTGGCTGTTCTTTGAGTTGTTGTGGCGCGAATTTTTTCACTGGCAACTATTCAAACATCAAGCGCGATTTTTCTATTTCAATGGCATTCAAGACAAGGCGCTAGATACAACTCATGATCCTTCCACTTACCTCTCTTGGGTAAATGGTAATACAGGCTTCCACATTGTGGATGCGTGTATGAAGCAACTTAAACGTACGGGCTTTATGTCCAACCGTGGGCGTCAACTAGTCGCTAGCTGCTTTGTTCACGAACTCGCACAAGATTGGCGTTATGGCGCGGCATATTTTGAGTATCAATTAATCGACTTCGACGTGGCGAGTAACTATGGAAACTGGCAGTACTTAGCTGGTGTAGGTTCTGACCCTCGAGGCCACCGTCAATTCAATTTAGAGAAGCAAACCGAAATCTATGATCCTAGCAGATGGTTTATTAAGCGTTGGTTGTTGCAAGATCCTCGCTTACGTGAGGATGAGCTGAATTAGGAGCGAGAACAGCGCGGAACAAGTTGTGTGCTCGCTCTATCGTCATCACAGCAAAGGCGTTAATCCTCCGCTATTAATAGCAAAACTATTCTCGATGTTGATCTAGCAATATCGGATTACCATCTGGATCTTCAATCATAAAATGCGCAACACCAGTTGAAGATTCGTCAATGGGCTCCTTCACTTCAATTCCGCTACTCATTAATTTCTGTTGTATTTTGCGGATATCGTCAAAATCCTCAAGTTCAGTTGCGTCTTTATCCCAACCGGGGTTAAAGGTCATCAAGTTTTTCTCGAACATACCCTCAAACAAACCAATAATTGTGCCATCAGTATTTTTTAAGATAAGCCATTTTTGCTCAATATCCCCACCCATTTTAGAAAAGCCTAGCTTTTCATAGAATGCATTCGAAACATGGATATCTTTGACCGCCAAACTAATAGAAAAAGCGCCTAATTTCATGATGTATTCCTTTTCCGTACTTGCAATTCAAATTGAGCCTTCACTTTTTCAAACTAATAGTTAGGCACCTAAAACTTCTTTTCAGATCTGCTTAGTTAATTTAGTTTGCTACTAGCGAATGAGGAAAGCAAGCCAAGCTGTCGAGCATTCTGAAAAACCATCCTTTAGTACAGTCGAATTCGTTCTCGTTTCTGACACACTAGATGCTCTAAGAAATACCTTACTTTAACTTTAAAATTAAATTCACAACCATGGATGGTAGATACTATGTTGAACATAATCAGAATCAGCAAAACACTTGGGCTCGCATGCGCTCTATTCCTTTCATTGCCTAGTCACGCAGAGCTTATTTTTAGCGAAAACTTTGAAAGCGATGGATTGAACCAACGTTATACTTCGGCTCAGCAAGGCACATTTGATGGTCCTCGCACAGCCAGAGATTGGCACTGGCAGCTACAATCAATGAACCAAAATGGCAATACTAATTTTTATACAAACTATGAAGGGCGTGACTTCTGGAGTGGTATTAATTTAGATGAGAATGGGTCAACGTCATCAGCACCTAGCGTTCTTTTGTTCGATCCAATTTCCACAAAAGGAATAAGTTCATTGAAATTATCCGTCGATTTAGCATCATCAACAGGCTTGGAATCATCCGATTTTATTTCGATATACTCCATAGATATCGCAAGACACCATAAGACTTTAATCGATACTTTCGAAGCCGGCACGAGTATCATGACTGAATATGATTTATCTACTGCCTTCCAAACTTTTGACTACATTTTACCCGATTTCAACTTCAACTTCTTTCAGTTAAGCTTTGAAGCATATACGAATGCTTCAAAAGAAAGCTTCGCGATTGACAATATTCAAATAGCCTCCGCTAGAACACAACGACAGGACGATCAAGTCGGAACGGGCACGACAGAAGTAGCGCGAGTAGATGCACCGAATCACATACTTATGATGGCGCTAGTCGCAATAGGCTTAATATTTAGGAAAACGATCTAAGCATTGAGTAGTTTTTCGTGTTCCTGATAATATTTTGGGTCGGCAAACATGACTCTTTGATTAAAAGTAAGTTAGAATCAATGTAAGCCGAAAACGCTCTACAACTAATTTAAGTTTTGGCTATTGAGCTAGTTTCACTAAACAAAAAAATATAAGAAACTCGCGAAATTGCTGCATAACAGAATTAGTCCACTAACACGAAGACTGCTTATTTGTTTCTCATTGTGAATTTCCATGAAAAACCAATTTCCATGAAAAACCGATTGCCGTCAAAAACGAAACAACGGATTTATGAAAAAACTCACATTAGTAGAATTAAGTAACAAAGCGCACAAAGATTTAAAAATCAAAAATAGTGCGGTTATGAACCATATTGCGAAGCAACATTTAATGAATTTACGTGCGACTGAACTTGGTCAGGCAGCTAACTGCTTTCCAATTTTTGCGACCAAAAATTCACACAATGACTTTTGGACATTTTCAGCAATGACCAGCTTTGTACCAAACGAAAACTTGTATGTTAAAGATGATAAGTTTGACGTTATCTATCGTCCAACAAGCATTCAGGCATATCCATTTTACCTGATGAAAGCACCTGTTGAAGACAATGCTTACACCATCGGGATTTTAGAAGACCAAGGCGATTTTTCTAAAACTACCGGTGAAGCTCTGTTTGACGAGGAAGGAAAGCCAACTGAAGGTACAAAGCGACGCGCTCAATTGCTTGATGCCGACGTACAAAAAGACTTACAAACCGTTCAATTTAGCAAAACATTAGAAGATCTTGGTTTGTTTAAGCCCTTAGTAATGAATGTGCAATTACTCGATGGCGATTCAAGAAAGATTAGAGGCTTGCACACCATAGATGAAGATCGCTTTCAAAACTTGAGTATTGAAGAACTCGATGGTTTGCGCAAACAAGGCTATTTAATGCCGATTCACGCCATGCTGATTTCATTGTTACAAGTAAACAAGCTGATTATGCTTAACAATGAAGACCTTGACCGAGCTCAAATTATAGAAGTGAAAATGGAAGTGTTAAAAGACGAAGCAAGTTCTTAATTCAACAAATTAGGCCCTGATAAAGGGCCTCATCATGAAAAACAAACTATCCAATTTAGCACTGATACAGATCAAGGCGTTAATTCTATCGAAGCATAAACTAGTAAAATCAAGAGATGAAGTACCACCGAACTGAATAGCAGCCTTGGTGCAGAATCGACATAAGCTCTACGACTATAAAGGAGTCTGCTATGAGTGATAAAAAATTGATTTTTATACTAAAAATTGTGATAGTTTTTGGCATTAGCCTAATCTCGCTTGGCGTTTACTTCCATTTGTTCAGCGAAACTATCGAACGAATGGGAGTTAACGGTATCATTATTAGTGCAGGATGTGTTGCCATTGGAATGGCGTTATCTTTGCCGACCAAGATGTTTTTAACTTTTGTTTTAGTCAAAAAAGAAATGGAACAGAAAGAGAAAGAACCTATATGAATATGTGTCTTAACTAAACATGGCCAACCATACTCAACAGTTGTTAAATACATGGTATGAGCAGCGCAATGACGTGGAATGGGTATTGGCGACCATTATTGGCACAGAAGGATCGTCATATCGTAAGCCGGGTGCGATGATGATGATCAACAGTTTAGGACAGTATCACGGACTGCTAAGCGGTGGTTGTTTAGAATCAGACATCATGCGACAGTCGCGTCAATGTTGGGCTGACAATAAGAACCGAATCATTCAATATGATATGCGTGAAGAGGAAGACATTGCTTGGCAGCTTGGTATTGGATGTGGTGGTTTAGTTCGAATTTTATTGCAAGCTGTTAATGCAAACAATGACTACCTCCAGCTGGTTCAACTACGTGAATACATCAATCAAAACCAGGCTTGTAAATACATTCAATATTTAAACGAAGGCTTTCCCAATAACAAGCTTGAGCTAATGCTTAAAGGAGAAGAGGGCACACTACCCGCCAATCACCATTTATCACCTCAAGAACAAAACGATAACAAAGAGTATTTCGAGCACATCATCAAACCTTCCCTTAAACTCGCTATTTTTGGAGGTGGTATTGACGCCATACCTGTTGCAACCATTGCGGCTAAGCTAGGTTGGCATGTCACCATTGCCGATCCTCGCACAGGATATGCTAGACAATCACAATTTGTGGAAGCCAAGCAGATCGTGAAAACGCCTTTATCAGATACAAATGAGCACACTTGGCTACTTAATATAGACGCTATCGTGATCATGACTCACAATCTTAAACTAGACGCGCAAGCCTTAAATCTAGCACAAAATAGTACGGCTACCTATGTTGGAATGCTGGGCCCAACTCATCGTACTGACAGAGTGCTAAAAGAAGCCGGTTTGACTCGGACTGAATTAAATCTGCAGACACAAGCACATAGCTCATCAGTCACAAAAGTACTAACTAAGCCGCTCGCAAACCCTATCGGATTAAGACTTGGTGGCGAACTTCCTGAATCTATCGCCCTTTCGATGTTGGCGGAGATACATGCGTTCATGGAACAATGCGATGGAAAATCGATTAGCAACATCCTAAACTAAATTTGGATTTTCGGTATTTAACGATGCTGACTAAAACCAAAATAGGACCTAAACTAATTAAGCATATACTTCAACAAGAGTGATAAATACGATTAAAACGGCACAAAGTATTGGATTAGGACATTATCGCATTGAAGGGCTTTTGCTTGCGGCTGGCGAAGGTAAACGCTTCAATGGCAGTAAACAACTAGCAATGATTAACAACAAGCCTATGCTTGCATGCAGCGCTGAAATGTTGGCCAGTACAGACATTGATTCTATGACCATTGTTTTAGGTTCGAATGCAGTCGCTATTCAATCGATGCTAAGTAACGCAGAACTAACACAAGAAACAAGGTCAAAAATGTCGACCATCGTTGCCGGTAATTGGCAACAAGGTATGGGCGCATCAATTGCTGCAGGTATAAAGAAACTAGATAAAAATATAACGCATGTTTTTATTGGTTTGGCGGATCAAGTGGCAATTCGCCAAAAGCAGTGTAATCTTATGATAATGAAGTCGCAGGAAAACCCAAAAAAAATTATTGCTGCATTGTATAGTGGTAAGTTGGGTGCTCCGGCTATTTTTCCAAGAACATATTTTGCTGAGCTGGAAAAGTTAACGAATGATAAAGGCGCACGAGACATTCTGCGTAATAACGCTGACCAAGTAATAAGTGTTGCCGTGCCTAATGCTGCAAAAGATATTGATACAAAAGCTGAGTTAATGAGTTATATATCAAACAAGCAACAATCTGAACTGTAAGTCTAAGTAAGCCGTTTATAGACGCGATAATAAAGACAAAGGACGAAGATATGATAAGTTTTACCCTTAATGACAAGACCATCAAAGTTGATGCCGATCCAAGCATGCCGCTACTTTGGGCTTTGCGCGATTTACTCGATATGACGGGAACTAAGTTTGGTTGTGGTATCGCCCAATGTGGCGCGTGCACGGTTCACTTGGACGGCTCGCCCATTCGGTCTTGTGTCATGCCACTTTCAGCTATTGCTGGTAAAAACGTGACAACAATTGAAGGTTTACCTAGCGACGCAAGTCATCCTATTCAGCAAGCTTGGATAGATCATAATGTTCCACAATGTGGTTACTGTCAGTCCGGCCAAATTATGAGCGCCGTCGCCCTTTTGTCTGATAATCCAAACCCTGATGATGCCGCTATTGATACTGCAATGCAGGGCAATATTTGTCGTTGTGGTACTTACCCTCGTATCAAGGCTGCAATAAAAGACGCTGCTAAGAAACAAGCTGCTAACCTTGACTTTAGCCTAGCTAAAAATGTGGGAGAAGAAGCATGATTGAATCATTTGAAAAGTCCGCAAAGGCCGGTACTGACAAGCAAGTTAAACCTGTTAGCCGTCGTGATTTCCTAAAATTAACTGGCATGACAACAGGTGGCTTTGTACTAGGCTCTATGCTCCCAATCAGTTTACCTGCCTGGGCCCATGGCAACACTCCGCATGACAACACCCTTAATTTATTTGTCGCAATCGAGAATAGTGGCCGCGTGAATATCGTGTGTCACCGTAGTGAAATGGGACAAGGTATACGTACTGGTATTCCGCAGGTTGTGGCAGATGAACTTTGTGTAGCATGGGAAGATGTGCATGTTGTACAAGGTTTAGCAAACGAAGCTTATGGAAGTCAGAATACTGATGGTTCGCGATCGATTCGTAACTTCTACGCTAAAATGCGAGAAATGGGCGCCACCGCCAGAACGATGTTAGAGCAGGCAGCGGCAGAAAAATGGGGCGTTCCAATTGCCGATGTTTATGCAAAAGACAGCTTTGTTATCAATAAGAATAGCAAGCAGAAAGTCTCTTTCGGCGCGCTTGCGGAGGCAGCATCTAAAATTAAAGCACCAGCGCCTGATACCCTAACTTATAAGTCTAAGAAGGATTTTAAGTATATTGGTAAGCCAATGCCCATTGTCGACTTGAAAGACATGGTGACAGGAAATACAGTCTTTGGCCAAGATGTGAAACTTGAAGGTATGTTATATGCAAGTATTCAACGTAACCCAGTAGTTGGTTCTAAAGTAGTATCATTCGATAAAGACGCTGTAATGAAGACCAATGGTGTTGTTGATGTATTCAAAATGCCAGACCAACCAACACCAGTTGTCTTTCATCCTTCGAATGGCGTAGCCGTAATTGCGACCAACACATGGGCCGCTACCCAGGGCCGCAACGCGCTAAATATTACTTGGGGAGAGAGCCCACATCAAAGTCACAACTCTGATGAATATTTAGCTGAGCTAAATAAGCGCATTACAGGTAAAGGTAAGACCATTCGAGAAGGTGGTGACGCATATGCAGCAATGGAGAATGCTGCACGCAAAATTTCAGCCACTTATACCATCCCTTATTTGGTGCATGCCCCAATGGAGCCACCTGCAGCTACAGCAGTATTTAAAGATGGTGCTTGTGAAGTATGGGCATGTACACAGACACCACAAAGTACCCAGCAAAATGTTGCAGGTGCGTTAGGGATTGCGAAAGAGAAGGTTAAAGTCAACGTCACCTTGTTAGGTGGCGCGTTTGGACGCAAATCGAAGCCCGATTTCTCTGTTGAAGCTGCTCTAATTGCGAAACACACAGGCAAACCCGTAAAAGTTGTATGGAGCCGAGAAGATGACATTCAACAAGGTTACTATCACGCTATAAGCTCACAACATTTTGTCGCCGGTTTAGATGAAGACAATAAGGTAAATGCATGGATACAGCGTACTGCGTTCCCAAGCATTAGTTGGACATTCAGTGGTGTAACTGACGAACCATCTGATGGTGAATTAAGCCTGGGCTTTGGTGATGTACCATTTAATGTTGCTAATTTGTCCTGCGAAACTCACAAAGCACCCGCTCATATCCGAATCGGTTGGATCCGCTCTGTAAGTAACATTCAACATGCGTTCGCACAGGGTAGTTTCGTTGACGAACTCGCTCACGCAAGCAAAATACCTACACACCAAATGTGGCATCAATTGTTAGGTGAAGACCGTCTTGTGAACCCGAAAGAGCAAGGCTTCGAATATGGTAACTACGGTGAGTCTTTAGAACGTTTTCCAATCGATACAAAGCGTTTAAAACATGTTCTCGATACTGTTGTTGCTAAGTCTGGTGCAGATAAATCCACAGCGAATGGTGAAGCTTGGGGCATCAGCGCACATCGTAGTTTTGTGAGTTATGTTGCAGTTGCAACAAAAGTACG
The DNA here is from genome assembly GCF_047250385.1 of Glaciecola sp. MF2-115. Taxonomy (NCBI): domain Bacteria; kingdom Pseudomonadati; phylum Pseudomonadota; class Gammaproteobacteria; order Alteromonadales; family Alteromonadaceae; genus Glaciecola; species Glaciecola sp. MF2-115. The sequence goes on along the minus strand of NZ_JBLBVM010000040.1, from coordinate 66,522 downwards.
AGTGAAGGACGATAAAGTCACTGTGCTCGAAATGCATTCATGTATTGACGCGGGTACCGTGGTAAATCCTGATCGCGTGCTTTCTCAACAAGAAGGCTCAATGATCTTCGGCTTATCCATTGCTATGATGGGTGAAGTGACGATTAAAGATGGTGCGGTTCAACAATCCAATTACAATGATTATCAAGTGCTTCGTATGTCTCAAAGCCCCATGATCAAAACCTACATTGTCGAGTCTGACGCTATTCCAGGAGGTGTTGGTGAGCCAGGCACTCCACCAGTTGCACCGAGTTTAACTAATGCAATATTTCACGCGACCGGTAAAAGAATCAGAGACTTGCCTATCAATAAGCACCTAAAAGTGTAGAGAAAACGAGGATCTAATTCAGCTAACATTCATTTACGCAGGCTTATACTTTAATTATTCACTAAGGCAATCATTGCCAAAATAATTCAAGGAATAAGCATGCGTCGTTTTACAATGACCTTGTCAGCCATGATTTCTGCGCTTTTACTTTCTGCTTGTGTCAGCTCTGGTGACTATCACCATAGTGCGAAAAACCAAGTATCCACCGGATTTTACGCGGTCGTTGAGAGTGTGGATCCAATCAAGTTTAAGTCTCATGTAGGTGAGGGTGCAGCCATTGGTGCTGTAGACGGCTTTGTACATAACATTTATGGTGACGCCGACGACCGACTCTTCGGGGCTATAGTCGGCGCATTTTTTGGTGCCTTAGTCACTTCCATTGCCGAAGGAGATACCAACGGTTATGAATTTCATTTACAAGATTTGAACGGTGAATACTTAAGCGTCATTTTAGATGACAAAGACGCTTCGGTGGGTGACTGTGTGATTGTAACCATCGCTGGCGAAGTTTATCTCACTCGCCAAGCTGACCGTTATTGTTACGAAGAGTTTTAGCAATTAATGAATGCGAGTACCTAATGGCTTAGTCGTTTACAACAACTTCTCCTGTGTTTGAGAAATACTCTACCGTTAAAGCCGGTTGAGGGTTGTAAGTATAACGACACGCGTTGCCACCAAGATAGACCGCTGTAAACATAGCCGAACTATCACCCGCTACTCCGGCGTCTTGAGTCGCTAAAACAGCTCGCCAAACATCTTCACAATCAAAACGACTGTTCATTGTACGACTAGTGCCTCTAGTATCCGCGGGGTAACCAAAACGATTCACACTTAAATCTCCCATAGCTGCGGGGTCTGCAATAGGAATAAAGTTTTGTATTGCCTCACCATTACCTCTAACCAACCATGCAATATGAACTTGGTCGACACCCGCTCTATACGCACTCGCAATAGCTTTAAAACTAGCTTTCTGAGCATCTTCCGCAAAGTTAGAAAATCGTGGTAAAGCAATTGCCGCTAGTAGACCTAGTATAACGATCACTATTATCAATTCTATTAAGGTAAACCCTGATTGTCGTTTCATAGCCGCCTTGTTGTGATATATTTCAATCCGTAATTGTCCTAAGGTAATGATAACAAAGGCAGTTCAAATTCAAATCTAGCAATGAATATAAAGGTATCAGTTTTGAACACTAAGCAATATAAATCATATTTTCATCTACCTGATGGTATATATGCCCTAGCCCACTCAGTAGGTCCATTGCCTAAAGTGTCAAAAATTGCTCTACAAGAGCATTACCTTTCGCCTTGGGAAGAACTTGGCGGTGACGCTTGGCCTAAGTGGATAGAGGCGATTGATAATTTCTGCGCTGCAATAGCCAAACTCATCAACGCGTCAAGTGATGAAATATGTCCACAAGCAAACCTTGCCTCCGGTTTTTCGGCCTACTTAGGGGCTATCGCTAAATTGCCTCGCAACAAACACAAACGAAAAGTACTCATGCATCAAGATGCCTTCGCTTCGATGGGCTTTGTCGTGAGCGCATTAGCTGATTCATACGGTTTAGATTTGGTACTAGTGAATGGCAATCCTAATAACCTCGCTGCGTGGGAAACAGAATTAGCGAAAGAAAACGTATTAGCCTGTTTATTCACTCATGTGCATTCAAATACCTCAGCGAAATCTGAAGTGAAACCATTGGTTGAATTAGCAAAAGCGCATGATGCATATGCATTAGTTGATATTGCCCAATCTGTTGGTGTTGTCCCAGTTGATGCCAAAGCTTGGAATGCGGATGCGATATTTGGCTCGTGCGTAAAATGGCTTTGTGGTGGCCCAGGTGCGGGCTATATGTTTGTACAAGCAAAACAGATAAAGGAATTAAATCCAGACCCAGTCGGTTGGTTTTCTCATCAAAACCCTTTTGAATTTGATATCAGTAATTTTGCTCCAGCAGACACCGCAAGAAGATTCTGGGGCGGAACACCGAGTGTTGCATCCTATGTAACGGCATGTGCTTCAATTAATATGATCTTGGAGATTGGAGTTGAAAATGTCGCTCAACATAACTTCGAGCTGAAGCGTCACCTATTGCAAATCTTACCAAACACACTGACTATAAAACCCACTATTGATGAGCTTCATCAGCAAGGCGGCAGTCTTTGTCTTGGCTGCGACGATATGGATTCTGCGGCAGCAAAATTAACCGCAGCGGGAGTGCGATTTGATCGCCGTGATAAGATATTCCGCATCTCCTTGCACATTATGAATACCAGAGAGGATGTTGAAGTTATCGCAGAGTGCTTTGCATAAAAATTAGCGCTAAAATTTCAGGTTTTTTTAGACTAAGTTTAGATTATATATTAGCTATCGCGCTTGGATTGAGAAGAGACCTCCCATAAGCCGAACGACTTGCTAATTAACACTTGCTGATGGCGAGTAACGTTTGCGTCTTCATATAAGAATTTAGCTTATAGTGCTCAGTCGCCCACCCGACTAAGAATCTCTCGAAGTCAGCCCAAGCGAAGGGTATTAGTCCCCTCCATTCTCGTTCTAGCGCGCTGAAGTCGACTGTCGGTCGGCCTTGCATTTGCGTATTGTCTTCGATGTAATAATGCTCAATGGCTTTCTTCAACAAGCAAAAATAGTCATCAAGCAAAGCATCAGCATGCAAAGTAAGTGCTTCATCACCCAGGCAGCTCCCTATAAAGTACATAACATCCTTGATCCCTACTCCGCGCCCGACATACTGAAAATCTACCGCGGCTAAATCATCCATATCTTCTGAGAAACAAAAGTTAGCAAGCTTTGCATCACCGTGTAATAAGGTTCGAAATTGCGCTGAATTAAGCGCTTCATCAATTGCATGCGCATTCTGTTTTAGTGGACTATCTGGCATTGAAGCAAACTCATCTGGGCGAGTTGCCAAATGCCAGTATGTGCCAATAGGCCAGACATCATCTAAAGCTTGGTTCAAGAACTTAGCGTGAAAATAAGCTAACCAACGAAGACCTAGTTTCACCGTTTTCAAATCTGCGTATTCGCACCTTTTTCCAAAACCAGCTTGATCCAGGTCTTCCATGATTAAAGCACTCGTTGTGCATTCGTTGGCAATTAGTTTTGTACTTGCATTTGTAGATGAGAAATAACATGACGGTGTTCGACAGTAGTGATCTGTTTGCTGAGAATAATGTTGATAGAAAATAGATTCATTCAAATAGGAATCAAGTTTGCGTTGATGCGAACGCTCACCATTCCAAGCTCTTGGGTGATTCATTTGGCTTGGTGGTTGTACTAATTTGACGATAAGCGATTGCTCTAGACTGGGAACAAAGTAGCGTGCAATCTCGCCATAGCCACTCCATAGTGTTTGGATGCTATCCAGTTTGCTTGCCTGCTTATCGCCAAAACTCGTTTGAACAAATTGCAAAGCAGAGCCATCGCTATGTATTGGCATAATAAGTACCGCTCATTTCAAGCTCAGGACTAAAGTAAGCTCAAGTGTGCCACGCACGATATTCTTATACAAACGCAGATTAAAAATCTGGCCGGAATTCTTTTGCGAACGGATTATTCGATTAGGTAGACCTAAAAAATTAATTGTCGCTTGACTGATTTTTAGACTAGTGTGAGTAAATACAAATTCAGCTTTTGACCCAATAGAGGTAACTATGCAAAGCAATAATCCAGATTCAGGCGGTAAATGTCCTTTCATGCACGGTGCGAATACTCGCGTCGGTGGCAACAGCACTAAGAATATTGATTGGTGGCCAAACCAACTTAACGTAAAAATTCTGCACCAAAACGATAAGAAATCAGACCCAATGGGTGCTGATTTTAATTACAAAGAAGCGTTTAATTCTTTGGATTTAGATGCGGTCAAAGCAGACATCGAGCATATGTTAACTGATTCCCAAGATTGGTGGCCAGCAGATTACGGCCACTACGGTCCGTTCATGATCAGAATGGCGTGGCACGCTGCTGGCACATATAGAGAGGGTGACGGCAGAGGTGGCGCAGCAACCGGTAACCAACGCTTCGCTCCCTTGAACAGCTGGCCTGACAACGGTAACTTGGACAAGGCTCGTCGTCTTTTGTGGCCAGTAAAACAAAAATACGGTAACAAGTTATCGTGGGCAGATTTATTCGTGCTCACTGGAAACGTTGCAATTGAATCAATGGGTTTGCCTACTTTTGGTTTCGGCGGTGGACGTGTTGACATCTGGGAGCCAGAGGAAGATATATACTGGGGAACCGAAGACACATGGTTAGCGAATAATCGATATAGCGGTGACCGCGAACTTGAAGCCCCCTTAGCAGCTGTACAAATGGGTTTAATATACGTAAACCCAGAAGGTCCAGATGGCAACCCTGATCCTCTAGCTTCGGCGCGTGACATACGTGAAACTTTCGCGCGCATGGCAATGAATGATTATGAAACGGTTGCATTAACCGCTGGCGGTCACACATTCGGGAAGTCGCATGGTGCTGCACCTGAATCACATAAAGGTCCTGAACCAGAAGCTGCTCCAATCGAACAAATGGGACTGGGTTGGATGAGCGATTATAAGTCAGGTAAGGGTCGCGACACAATTACGAGCGGTATTGAGGGCGCATGGACTCCTACACCAACTAAATGGGACATGAGTTACTTCGATGTACTCTTTGGATATGAGTGGGAACTAACGAAAAGCCCTGCAGGCGCTCAACAATGGCAAGCTGTCGGTTTAGCAGACAAAGATCATGCACCTGACGCGGAAGATGCATCTATTCCAGTTGGCATAATGATGACAACTGCGGACATGGCAATGAAGATAGACCCCGAATATCGTAAAATTTCAATGCACTTCAAAGAGAACCCTGAAGAATTTGCTGACGCTTTTTCACGTGCATGGTTTAAATTAACTCACAGAGATATGGGGCCAAAATCACGTTACTTGGGTAAAGAAGTGCCAAAAGAAGATCTAATTTGGCAAGACCCACTTCCTGCTCGCACGGGCGAACTATTGAGCGACAGTAATGTTAAAAAGTTAAAGCAGGCAATTTCGGATTCTCAACTTACAGTTTCTGAGCTGGTTTACACAGCATGGTCGAGTGCCTCTACTTTTAGAGGTTCTGATGCGAGAGGTGGTGCAAATGGTGCACGCATTCGTCTTGCGCCGCAGAATGAGTGGGAAGTAAACCAACCTAAACAATTAGGGAAAGTGTTATCTGTGTACGAAGAAATTCAAAACACTTTTAATAGGGCTAGCGACGGCAAGACTGCAGTATCTATCGCTGACCTAATTGTGCTTGGTGGTTCAGTGGGTATTGAAAAAGCAGCGAGTGAAGCAGGCTTCGAAATTACTGTCCCATTTAGCTCTGGACGCGTTGACGCTTCTCAAGAAAATACAGACGTTGATGCATTTGCAGTACTAGAACCTGTCGTTGATGGTTTCAGAAATTACAGCAAGCAACAATTTACGGTATCCGAAGAAGAGCTATTGTTAGACAAAGCTCAATTACTCACTCTAACTGCGCCAGAGATGACAGTACTCGTCGGTGGTTTAAGGGTAATAGGCTCAAACTACAATAACTCAAATGTGGGCGTGCTCACTGAATCCCCAGGCGTGCTAAACAATGCGTTTTTTATTAACTTACTTGATATGAACACACAATGGACACCGACAAATAAGAGTGCTACTCAATTTGTTGGCACCAGCGGCAAAGCAAACTCAAGTAAATGGAAAGCATCGCGTGCCGACTTAGTATTTGGTTCAAACTCTCAACTTCGGGCTATAGCTGAGGTATATGCAAGCAGCGATGCTAATGAGAAGTTTGTAAACGACTTCGTTGATGCTTGGGTGAAGGTAATGAACGCAGATCGCTTTGATCTGAAGTAATCTAAAGAATAAAACGGTCTTTCGAAGAATTTCTCTAAGAAAGACCGTCTTTAATAAGCCCTCTACAAAAGAATATATTGATAATATATTTAAAAACAGCCGCGAGTGCTGTATAAACGCCCCATGAAGATTCCAAAACGTTTACAGCCTCTTGTTGAAGATGGCCTTATTGATGATGTCCTTTATCAACTGATGAGTGGCAAAGAGGCAACAGTGTTCGCCGTCACTAGCCAAGGTGAAATTTGTTGCGCCAAAGTCTATAAAGAAGCCATGAAGCGTAGCTTTAAAAAAGCGGCGCAATATCAAGAAGGTAGAAAGGTAAAAAACAGCCGTAGAGCAAGAGCCATGGAGAAAGGTTCTAGCTTTGGCAGAAAGCAACTTGAAGATGCTTGGCAAAACGCAGAAGTAGATGCCCTATTTACATTATCTAAAGCCGGTGTAAGGGTACCGCAACCCTTTGGTTGTTACGATGGTGTTCTATTAATGGAACTCGTCACTGATGACGAAGGAAACGTTGCGCCGCGCCTCAATGACGTGTCGATGTCATCAGAACAAGCCATAGAAGATCACACACAAGTTATGCACTACGTAAAGCTTATGCTTTGTGCCGGCATTGTGCACGGTGACTTATCTGAATTTAACGTTTTAGTTGACGATTACGGCCCTGTCATTATCGATCTGCCACAAGCAGTCAACGCCGCTGCCAACAATAACGCTTTCAGCATGCTTCAACGTGATGTACGCAACATGACTGACTACTACTCGGAATTCGCACCAGAGTTGCAAGATAGCCATTACGCAGAAGAAATGTGGGCACTATTTGAAGCGGGTAAGTTGACGCCAGAAACAGAGTTGAGCGGTTACTTTGAATTTGATGAAAGTGAAGCAGACGTTGATACTGTTCTTGAAGAAATTAAAGCTGCTTTTGAAGAAGAACAAGAAAGGCTTGAACGAATAAGTGACGCAAATAGCGAATCTGAATAGAAGGTTGGCGCTGAAATTTAATTAACAGAAGCACCAACCTCTAAAGTTACTTAACCATCAGCAGTAATTTTACTGATAAGAGCTTCACGTGTTTCATGACAAGTATCATTATCCACCTGACAAGTACCTGCCGCCATATGACCACCACCACCAAACTGCAAGCACAATTCTCCAACATTAGTTTTAGAGCTTCTGTCTAGGATAGACTTACCAATGGCAAATACAGTATTTTGCTTTTGGAAGCCCCACATTTGATGAATAGAAATATTACATTGAGGGAATAAGGCATAAATCATGAAACGATTTCCCGCATAAATAATCTCCTGCTCACGCAAATCTAACAAGACTAGATTGTCATAAACAGTTGCGCATTCAGTAACTTGTTGTTTGAATTTTTCCGCTTGCTCAAAGTACAAGTCGACACGTTCTTGCACATCTGGCAAAGCAATGATTTCTTCAATTGTATGATTACGGCAATAATCGATAAGTTCCATCATCAACTGATAGTTTGAAATACGGAATTCTCTGAAGCGCCCCAAACCTGTGCGGCTATCCATGAGGTAATTGAGCAGGACCCAACCTTCAGGATTCAAGATCTCATCTTTATTGAACTGAGCAGCATCGGCCTTATCAACCGCTTCCATCATATCGTCCCATTCTGCTGGAAATACGTCACGACCGCCATAGTAGTCGTAAACAACCCGAGCTGCCGATGGTGCTTTAGGGTCAATGATATGATTTTCCTGCGTATTATTTCCACTTCGACTCATCTCACTTAAGTGATGGTCAAATGCTAAGAAACAACCCGGAACGTAAGGCAAGTTAGTCGTAATGTCATTCTGCGTAATATCGATAATGCCATCTTGCATATCTTTTGGATGCACAAATTTAATGTCATCGATTAATTTAAGTTCTTTTAACAAAACAGCACACACTAAACCGTCGAAGTCACTGCGTGTGACTAATCTATATTTGTTTTCTGCTGATGAGGGCTTTGTAGGCAAAGCTATTCTCCTAAAATGACGTTAATTACTATGTTCAAAATTATGGCGTAGAATGCAGTTTTATTGGTGAATGTTGGGTATTGGCGAGTATACGACAGTGTCGTATTCGATATCTCAAATGTGACACAAACTTTAGTGTGGATTAGATACTCATGCCATGCAAAAGGCTTAGCAATTGCCCTTTGCTTGCGTTTCGACTTGCTTTATCCTGAGTGTCGATTCAACTTAATTACGACTATTCGAACACGTGACTGATAACTCAACGCAAAAACCTTTGTCGTGCATACCAACTCAACGCTTGGAAGAGTGGTGGCTGCAACGCCATACAGACAAGTTGGCTGAAAAAGCCAATACAGAACTAAACAATACAGAAAAAAAAATCACAAAAAGAACCTTCGATTTAGTTTTTATTGGCGATTCCATTGTTCACGCTTGGGAGCTTGAAGGAGAAGCCGCGCATAACAGTTACTTAAGCGATCTTAACACGCTCAATTTGGGCTTTGCTGGTGATCGTACTGAGCATGTTCTTTGGCGCATTGAACAGGGTGAAATTGATAATATTCAGGCTAAGTATGTCATTCTTCTCATTGGCACAAACAATGCCGGACACCGTCATGATAAGCCTGCAGAGATAGCCGCTGGCGTTCAGAGCATAATCAAGAGCATTCAAAAGAAACTCCCAAATAGCACCATCATCTTAACTGCTATTTTCCCGCGGAGCAGAAACAGAAATAAGCGAATGCGCAAAGCCGTGGAAGCCAGTAACGGCATTATTCAAAGCTTTGCGAATAACAATTCCGTCCTTTGGTTTGACATTAATGAGCGCTTTCTAGATGAGGATGGTGTGCTTTACGAATCTGTGATGCCCGACTTGCTGCATCCCAATGCGGAACAGTATGAGATTTGGGCAAGGGAACTAGTCAGTTTTGTTAACATTAACTGAGACAACAAAAGTAAACGATTTTATGCCTTGATTTAGCCAATTTCTTAATCTAACATGCCTTAAATTGTAGACTTTAGTCTATGGGTTGCTAGAGTTTATTTCACTAGCATAGACAAACAGGCGGCAATCAATGTTGTTGCTCTTAATGGAGTAGTCTAGCAGTATGATATCCAATCTTGAATATCAAGAATTCACCATATTGGCAGTTGATGATGCAAGCATATTTCTTGATATTATTGAGGATGCCGTTTCTCACCTAGGTAAATTTATTCGAGCTGAAGATGGTGAATCTGCGTTAGTCAAAGCTAGAGAATTCCGACCAGACATAATCCTGTTAGATATTGAGCTTCCAGATATTAATGGATTGGAAGTGGCGAAACGACTCAAATCAAATCCTGCCACAAGTGCTTCTAGTATTATTTTTATTACCGCTCACAGTGAATTTGATAATGAGCTAAAGGCTTTTTTGGAAGGCGGTGTCGATTTTGTCTCTAAACCCATTAACAGACAGTTAATCCAAGCGCGAGTCAGAACCCATTTATCACTAATAAACAAAACCAGACAGCTACGCAAAGCCCATGATGAGCTCGCGAACTTTGTAGCAAAACTAAATATATTCATCTCTTACTGGAGTCACGACTTAATCAATATCCACAATAATGATGTTGACGGAAAGTGGTTTAATAAATCTTCAGAGCAAATTTTTGGGCAATCGCTACTGTCGCTCTTTTCAGAAAGTGAAGGCAAAGCATTCCAAGAATCAATTGAGCAATGTCGAAAGGAAAAAAAGTCGAATTTTGAGTTTTCCTTTACCTCTTATCAAAAACAGACAAAGAACATCCAAGTGACTCTCGTTGATGAGCAAGCATTTGAAGACCAATCTGGCTTCTTAATCATCATGTCAGAAGTTCATGCTCCAATCGCTGAGGTAGATTCTTGGGAACTAGAAAAGCACAAACTCACTACATCATTAACGGCTGTTGCCGATGGAGTAATCACTACAGACACATTAGGAAATATAACCTACGCTAATGTCGCGGCAGGTCAGCTAATTGGGCAAAATCCTGAAGCTTTGCTGTCACAACCAATAAACAGTGTGATGAGCTTAATTGATCGCAATACGAATGAAGAAATTGTGAACCCAGTTAATTATGCCTTATCCGAGCGCAGTAAAGTTGCCTTATCTCCCGATTCTCTTCTACTGAGTACCGATGGTCAGAAATATGAAATTGAAGAATTAGCGTCACCCATATTTGATGATACAAACCAACTAATAGGCTGTGTTCTTGTCTTTCGAGACGTGACAAAGAAGAATCAAGATCAGCGCAAAATCCTTCATCTTTCACATCATGATACCTTAACTAATTTGCCCAACAGAGCATTGTTGTTAGATCGCACGGAACAAGCAATTAAAGAAGCCAAAAGGGACGATCACAAGGTTGCCATGTTGATGCTCAACATTGACCACTTTCAACTGGTGAACAACAAGTATGGCTATGCTGTTGGCGACCAAGTGCTAGCTAAAATTGCAGGTATTTTGCAAACACTTCTAAGAGACTACGATACGATAAGCCGTCAAGGTGGTGATGAGTTTGTGATTATTTTACCGATGATTTCCGAGGTAAAAGACATCGGTGAATTTTGCTCTCGAATGAAATCGGAATTTGCGCGCAAATGGCAAGACACTGGCTATGACTTCAATTTAACCATGAGCATTGGTGTATCCTCATTCCCTAATGATTGTGACGATGTACATCAGCTGTTTCGCAGGGCTCATGCAGCAATGCATGAAGCTAAAAGGTCTGGAAGAGATGCCGTTCGCTTCTTCTCTAAGGAAATTGAGGCCAAAATAAAATGGCAACAACATGAGATTATAAAACTTAAAAACGCCATTGAGAATGAAGAAATAACCTTGTTTTATCAACCTAAAGTACAGAGTGACACTCTAGAGATATTGGGTTTTGAGGCGCTTGCCCGCTGGCCACAAGAGGATGGCAGTATTATCTTCCCTGATCATTTTATTCCTCTTGCAGAAGAAACAGGTTTAATAGTGCCATTAGGCGAATATCTGCTCAAGCAAGCGAGCATGCAATTGCTTGAGTGGCAAAAACTACATCCAAAACTCAAAGTTGCAGTCAATGTATCAGCTGTGCAGTTTACAATTGATTTTGTCAGCACAGTAAAGCAAGTTTTGTCCGAAACGGGTATTGAACCTTCCTCACTTGAACTAGAAATTACTGAGTCAGTCTTATTGAATGACGTTAATTCATTGGAAACGTTCAACGAACTGAAGAAACTGGGCGTCAAAATATCGATTGACGATTTCGGCACGGGTTACTCTAGCCTGTCTTACATTAAAAAATATATGCTTGATGTATTAAAGATTGATCAATCGTTTGTTCGAAACATGCTCAATGACAAAGTAGACATTACGATAATTCGCACCATCATAACACTTGCCCAGAGTTTACAAATTGACTTGGTTGCCGAGGGGGTTGAAAGTCAAGAACATGCTGACCAGCTAAACAAACTGGGTTGCAAGACTCTTCAAGGCTATCATTTTGGTCGCCCGATTTCAGCGGCAGAGACATCAAAGAAATTAGCCATATCCTGCTTTATCTGACTTTATTGCATAAACCTATCATGCAAGATTGAGCGACATCAGCATTGCTGCTACTCTGCAACAATGCCTAATTTGTCAAAAGCTCAAATCCTAAAGTTAAACAACAGTTTATGGTTTGATTTTCCACACTTTATCAGAAGCTTCAAGATAGCTTGAAATAGCCGCTGAACCATACCATTCAACAAGTTCTGCCTCTAAATAGTCTTCACTAATTGCAGGATCACTTGCTAAAAGATTACTCGCTTCTTCCAAGGTTTTTACATCCAATATAAAGAGTCCTCGAAAGTCCTTATCGTTTTTCCCAAAAGGACCCGCAACAATCAACTTTCCCTGTTCAACCAAACGATGGATATTCTTCATATGTCCGGAAAAAGCCTTATTCATCGCCTCTTTGTCTTCCGATTTATTGCTTCCAGATTTGAGGATTACGAATATATAGCTTTTCATGCCGTAATCATCTGCACCATACTTCTCGGCTAGTTTGGGATCGTAATTGGGGTTTGCCGATTGAGCGAAGGAATGCTCAGAAAAAAGCAAAAACGTTAGTACCATTACAATTATTGTGACTTTCATAAATCTGGACCCTATTCTATTTTTCAGCTTGTTCGCTATATTTTAAAGTGTCTTAACACTTCGGCTAAAGATTCGGACAGGGATTGTAATTTACCAATACTCATCTCAACTTGTTTAATATCTGCTACTGACTCATCAGCTAGTTCATTGACCGTCATAACATTTTTTGCTACCTCTGTAGCTATCGCAGCTTGCTGGCTATTGGCGGTAGCAATGCCCTGCATTCGTTTTTGTATATCGTCAATATGCTCAGTAGCATCGGTTAAAACTACTTCTAGTTTTTGAACTTGTGCCTCACCATCTTCTGCTTTCTGGTTACTGGCCTGCATAGAACCGCTTGCCTGACGAGCAGCGCTTTGCAAGGTAGTAATAATGTCCAGAATATCCTGAGTTGATTTAGACGTACGATTAGCCAGAGTGCGAACTTCGTCTGCGACCACCGCAAAACCACGCCCCTGTTCACCTGCCCTCGCGGCTTCAATGGCGGCGTTTAACGCCAACAAGTTTGTTTGCTCAGCAATATTGCTAATAACGTCTAGCACTTGGCCAATTTTGTCTGTTTCTCCCTCTAACTGCACAACGACTGAAGCGGCATCATCTATTTGTTTTGATAACTCGCCAATGCTTGTGACTGCAGAATGCAGAACTTGGCTGCCTAAATCCATATTGGCTTTAGCTGTATCAGCCATATTCATAGCTTCGGAAGTGCTTTTGGCCACTTCTTGGCTGGTGTGTGCCATCTCTTGACTCGCGATAGCCACAGATTCTATCTGCTGCCTTTCTTTGTTTACTACACTACGAGTGTCTTCGGTTGCGATAAACACATCCTTGGCTGCCTGCGATACTTCTTGATTTATCTCTACCGTGTTACGCACTAAGGTTTGGATTTTTTGCATTATGCCGTTAAATTCTTCTGCTAATTGGCCAATTTCATCTTGACGATCCACCTCAATGCGTTTGGTAAGGTCACCTTCGCCGTGGGAAATATCTTTCATAGCATTAAGCATAAAGTGTATCGGTTTCATTACCGGAGCAACAATCAATACCACCACAACGGCAATGGCGAAAAGCATTAATAACAGTGTCAGGCCTGTCGTCCACATAGCTTCTGTAACAGGAGTATTTACAATGGTTTGAGGGACCATAAAACCAAGTTTCCAATTCATGCTAGGGTATTCACTGGCCACTTCTTGGTAAATCAACTGATAGGGTTCGCCTTTCCAAGTCACTAAAGCATTACCCTGTGCTTTATTGCTTAATTCGTTCTTCAACTGAACGAAGCCCTCACTATTTTTAAAATGACGCTCTATCTCTTGAATTTCACTACCTGGCGGAAATGCCTCATTAAAACCAGGAAAATATACCAACACACCTTCATCTGTGACTAAAAAAGCATGCCCAACGTTTTGATAGTTAATTTTGCCGAGTAATTCACCAAGAGTAGTGATAAGGATATCCATCCCACCAATACCAATAAAGCGCTCGTTATGGTACACAGTTGTTTTTACTGTCGTTGAAATAGAGCCATCATTTGCGTCTACGGCTGGGTTCGTAACATACAAACGATTTTTACCTTTGGCTTCTTCCCACCAAGGACGCTTATTGGTGTAATAGTTTGGATCGCCGTCATAGCGACCATCTAAATCAAAATATTCAAAGGTATTAGACGAGCCAAAAAACACACTTTTAATAGCCGCGTCTTGCTCAGAAAAATATTTAAAGTACGAAGTAAGGTCTTGATACTGCGGGTTTTGACTGATTTTACTGCCACGTTCTTTGTAGTCTGTAAACCAATCAAGTACGAGTGGATTAGCAAATACGCTATGAATTACTTGCCCTTTGGCTTCAAAAAAACCTCTGACTTGAGCCGCTTCTAGCTGAACTAGCGCCGTTATATCTCTATCTACTCGAGCCTGGGTTTCTTGTTTAACTTCATTAATCTGCCACAAACCATACAAGCTAAATAAGATAGCCAAACTGCTGATTACACCCAATAACAGTCGGGCGCGTAAGGAGTGCTTATACCACATAGAGAACATTCCACCTTCTAATTTTAAGGCACTTAGAATAACTATCTTTATTAGTAAGTGTAAAGGCTTAGAATCTAGGAACAGAGTCACTCATCAAGAATGTTGAAAATAAAGTTAATGTAACTATCATTTAATGAGTAGTATTTCTAAGCAAATCTTAACCTTCGAACAAAGAAAAGTTTTTTCTGGAATGTAATAAGTTCAAGTTTACTAGCTAAAAGCTATATGGGAGAGAAGGATGAAGAAATCAGCTCAATTATACAGAATGGCAACTGATGATCATATTTGTCCATTTGGGTTGAAGTCGAAAGATCTATTGGAACGAGAGGGCTTTACTGTAGATGATCAACTCCTCACCTCACGTGCAGAAACAGATAAATTCAAGGAAAAACATAGCATTGAAACCACCCCACAAACGTTTATTGATGATAAGCGAATTGGTGGTTATGACGATTTACGTGATTATTTTAATAAGCCTCAAGCCGCTCAAGAAGGCACTACTTACACACCAATAATTGCAATTTTTAGTGTCACTTTTTTACTCAGCATCGCGTTCGCCTTAACGAGTTCCCAGCAACTGCTTTCAATGCATACTGTAGAATTATTTGTCGCCTTAACTATGGCAGTGCTTGCGATTCAAAAGCTACAAGACTTGTTCACTTTTTCGAACTCATTTATTACCTACGATCTCGTTGCAATGAAAAATGTCAGGTACGCCTACGTCTACCCGTTTTTAGAAGCCTATGTCGGTATTGCAATGATCGCTAACTTACCTGCTTACAGCGTTGCCCCTATTTCATTGTTTATCGGTTCAGTTGGTGCGATATCTGTGATCAAAGCGGTTTACATCGACAATCGAGAGTTAAAATGCGCATGTGTTGGTGGCGACAGCAACGTTCCTTTAGGTTTTATATCGCTGACAGAAAATCTATTTATGATCGCCGCTGGTATCTGGATGTTTATTAAATAAAACGAAAAAGTGAAACAGCTAGAAAGCTAGCTTAGATCCTTCGATCAATGAAATGAATTTTTTATCGCTAGTACTTTGCGTAAAACGCTGAAAAAACTACAACAATTTACTCTTGACATGTAAATCAACAAAACAAGAAACTTATTTTGTTGGCATTGTCTATTTTTTGTGCAATTCTTATAAGAATCTATTTCTTTATGGAATCGACACAAAATGTCAAGGAACGAGTTTACAAACAGTAAAGCCGATATAGATTTTTCTTTCATCCATCGCTTAGAAGGTGGCAGTTTAACGCGAGGCTATGTGCCTGACGTTAGAAATAGTAAAAGCGGAGTCACCATCGGCGCAGGATTTGATCTGGGTGCTCGCAATGCTAGCGACCTCGAAAAACTAGGCTTGGATAGCAATCTGATTGCAAAATTATATCCATACCTTGGTCTCCAACGTCACGACGCCGCAAATTATTTACGTCAACATCCTTTAGAAATTTCCCAAGAACAAGCTGCTTTTATCGATGTAAAAGTAAAACAGCGGGTGATCGACGGCCTCATTCGCAAATACGATCAAATGAGCCCAGTTGAATTCTGCAGTATTCCGGGTTGCTGGCAAACCGTCATCGCTTCCGTCGAATTTCAGTACGGAAGCGTAAAAACAAAATGTCCCACTTTTTGGCGGCTAGTTACTGGTCAATCTTGGTCTGAAGCTTTACATGAACTTAGAAATTTTGGCGATCGCTACGCAACTAGAAGAAATCAAGAAGCTGATTTTGTTGAATCTTCAATGCGGTAAGAAAGCAATAGGTGTGCAGTCTAGGTTAGATAGTACTTTAGCGATTATATGCATTATGTTTAGCGCGAGAAAAAGGAAAGGCTTATGTCTACAAGTTACTTCAAATCAGTCGGTGAGCAGGAGGACGCTCTCAAGATATTAGGGCTAAGCCTACCAACATATCGACAAGCATATAGCGATAGGACCGCTTGGGTGATGGCGGTGATGTCTGAAGTTGTATATGTGAAATTCAACCCACTGTTCGAGGTAGTTCCAAATAACGACGCAGAAAAAAAATTCAAGTCAGAGTATATCAAGAAATATCTAATCGAAGCATTTTCAAAAATGGAAAAAAATGACGGTTTCGGTTTGCTTGATATGCTCAGAGACAAACTTTCACACAATCCCGAAAAAGCAAGAGAGATATTGGATGCTCAGCTTAGCGAATTGGAGTTTAAAGTTATCGATACTTTCGATTGTGAAGGCTCTCAAGCGATGTTGGTCGAGCATAAAGACTACTTAGTATTAGCTTTCAGGGGCACAGAGACTGACAGCCTAACTGACATAAAAGCCGATGCACGCGCAAATATTATAAAATGCGAAACCCAAGGCATGATCCACCAAGGCTTTTATAAAGCGTACAATTTAATTCGCAAAGACATAGAAATGGCTATCGATAAACCAGAGTTAAACGAGAAGCCTTTGTATATTACTGGCCACAGTTTAGGTGGAGCACTAGCCACCGTTGCTACTAAGTTTACTTATCACAAAGGTGGTTTAGCCGCTTGTTATACTTTCGGCTCTCCACGCGTCGGCAACGATGACTGGATTAATAATATTAAAACGCCTATCCACCGTTTAGTAAACGCTGCCGACTGCGTCACAATGCTGCCTCCAGGTGATGTCATGGTATCTTTATCCACCTTTTTGTTTAAATTCATTCCCGGGCCAGGTTATCGCATTGCCACTTGGCTAAAAAATAAGTTTGGTGGCTATATTCATGCAGGAAACATGCGCTACCTTACTAATTGCCAACCGGGTGATTTTGATGACGTAAAAGTGCTGTATACCGTTAGTTTTTTGTATCGAATGAAAGCCCTACTTTATAAGTCACTCCCATGGACATCTTTACTTTCAGACCATTCAATTTCTGTTTACAGTAAAAAATTGATGATCATTGCGTTTAAGCGTAATCGTAAGAAAATGGATGAAAATGATGCTACAGCTCAATTGAATCCATCACCGAAACCTGAAAAGGCACTGAATAAACCTGCGACGGCTGGTAACGTAAAAACAGGGAGTAAGTCGAACACGGTTGCCAAAGCGTCTGCGACCGAAAAGAAACCGGCTGCATCGAAAAGCACTAAAGCTAAATCAACAACGAAAAAGCCTGCAGTGACGAAAAAAGCGAGTACAGCCAAAACCCCTGCTACAAAAAAGGCAAGCACGACTAAAAAAGCCACAACAGCAGCCAAAGCAAAAGGCGATTCGCAAGCGGCTAAAAAAGATGAAGTGAAACCTGAAGATAAAAAAGCGCCAGAGTAAGCAAAGGCTTTTCTAACTAAATTATTTGACTCGACAAGTGTTTATATAATGCTGTGTAGGCTTGCAGAACAAGTTGTGAGCTTTCTACGCTACCTCCTTTGTCAGGGTGGTTGGCATGCTGAAGCTTCCGATAATGTTGTTTGAGCTGTGGCAAAGTTAAGCCCTCAAGCGTCTCAAGTTGCATATTCGACAACGCTTCATTCAAAGCTTCGCCTGAGAGCTGATGATTAACATCTATTCCCGCCATTTTTTGCCAAAAGCTACCTAACAATTGATCAACACCAGCTTGGTCGGTGCTCGTCATATTGTTCCAATCAAGGTAGTAGTCTGCCAATGTATCGGAGGTTTGTAATGCTGCATCAAAACTGACACTCGGGAGTAACTTGATTTGAGTCGCAGCAATATCTAACTCACCTACTTTCTGCTCCCGCCACTCATTGCGTAAACGATATAAACTGTGGAACAAAACGAAATGAGTTTGGAAGAGCATGAGAGAGTCACGCAGTGCATCTTCATCAAACAGTGAGTAAGGAGGCTGCTTGAGTAGTGTAATAATCTCGAATTCGCTGATCCCTTCAACGAATCGAGATTGAAATGAACTCAGAACTTCCTGCAACAAAGCCTGAATACCATCGTAGTTGCTTTGACGATTGCTCATCTAAACCCTAACTTAACTTTTATTTACATCAACAACGACTCGGCCTCTTACACTGCCGTTAAGCAACTTGCCTGCAGTCTCAATTACATCTTCAAGGCCAATATACGTGGAAATGTCGGCAAAGTCTTCTGGTGTAAGAATAGCGGCTAAGCGCTCCCATGCCTCAACTCTGTCCTCAAGTGGGCGCATAACGCTGTCTATGCCCTTCAGAGTCACTCCGCGCAGTATAAAAGGCGCAACACTACCCGGAAAGTCCATGCCCTGTGCAAGACCACAAGCCGCAACGGTACCGCCGTACTTCGTACTTGCGCAGATATTTGCCAAGGTATGACTGCCAACAGAATCAACGGCTCCAGCCCAGCGCTCTCGCACCATCGGTTTACCTGGTTCTGACAAGGTCTTGCGATCAATTACCTCACTCGCACCCAGTTTACTTAAATAATCACTCTCATTTAAACGACCCGTCGAAGCGACAACTGTATAACCCAGTTTCGATAAGATGCTAATGGCAAAACTTCCTACACCACCATTGGCACCCGTGACAAGTACTTCACCCGATTCAGGTTTAACACCCGCTTTCTCAAGAGCAATAACGCAAAGCATCGCAGTATATCCAGCAGTGCCAATTGCCATCGCATTTTGTGGGCTCATACCTTTAGGAAGATTGATCAGCCATTCACTTTTCAAGCGAGCTTTTTGAGCTAAGCCACCACAGTGTGTTTCCCCAACACCAAAACCATTGAGCAAAACGACATCACCGACTGAAAATTTCGCTGCACTCGACTGACTAACCGTACCGACCAAATCGATACCGGGAACCATTGGGAAACGACGCACAACAGGACTTTTCCCTGTAATGGCAAGCCCATCTTTATAATTTAGAGTACTAAACATGACATCAATATCCACATCACCTTCAGGCAATACGTCTTCATTAATGTCTTGCAAAGCGACTGAATACTTATCGTCAGTTTTGTTGATCAGAATACCTTTGAACATAAGTTCTCCTCATAGCTAATTTGATAGCCTGTGAATTAGGGTTGCCACAATTTTAAAATGCGCGTGGGACCGAACTTAGGTTACATTGTAATTATCGGAAAAACGACAGTTGCTGTGCTCAAAAGCCACGAAAAAGCTAAGACTTTAGTAGATTCTGCACGCTTGACTGCGTATATACTTGAATAATTGAGCAAAATGGGTGGTCTAAAGTTGCTTTAGGCTGCCCAATCAATTTCCTTAGCAACCCTGCAGTTATGCATATTCATCACTAACTATCCTACCGTCTTCCATCGTAATAATTCTATCCGCAAAATCTAAAATGCGATTATCATGGGTCACCATCAGCGTTGTGGTATTTCGGTGTTCGCCTAAGGTTTTGAGAATTTCAACCACTTGTCTTCCAGATTCTTTATCAAGGGCTGCAGTTGGTTCATCTGCGAAGATCACCTGTGGATTAGCAACCATTGCCCTAGCAATTGCGACTCGCTGCTTTTGACCACCTGAAAGATTATTAATTAGGTAATCCACACGCTCCTCTAGACCTAGTGAGCTAAGGGCATGAATTGCAGCTTTGCGTTGTTTCTCTCTATTGCCGGCTCCATGAACTTGTAAACCCATTAGCACGTTCTCGAGGGCTGTTAAGCTTTCGTGCAGATTGTGAGCTTGAAAGATAAAGCCTAACTTTCTACGAATACTGATCTGATGCTCTTCATCTATCCCAAACAATTCTTGGCCTAATAGATTTACACTCCCTGTTTGTAAGGTACGTAAACAAGCCATGAGGGTTAGCAAGGTTGTTTTTCCAGAGCCTGAAGGGCCCATCAAAATAGTCAGGTCACCCGGCTGAATATCGAGGTTGATATCGAACAAAGCCTGTTTTTTGGCTTCGCCTTCACCAAACCAATAGTCTAGTTTTTTAACTGAGATAGAAGGAGAAATCGAATTCATATTAGAACAACTCCGCGGGGTCTGCTGCCTTCAGCCGACGAGTTGCAATAAAACCGGAAATCATGCAGGCGATAATTGTGCCAAATAACACGATTCCCATGCGTGACCAATCCATGCCCACAGGTAAGCCAGTCGCGATGGTCATCAGTTTATAAATAAGCATCGCAAACAAAAAGCCTGGAATAAAACCGATACTTCCTAATAAAACAGCTTGTTCTGTAATTACGCTGTAGAAGAATCTGTTCTTGTAGCCCATTGATTTGAATGTCGCGTATTCTTTCAAATGGTCAGCAACGTCAGTAGATAAAACTTGATACACAATAACTACACCAACTAACACACCGATAAACACACCAAAGCCGAAAATGACGCCTACAGGGCGCTTGGTCATTTGGTAGTTTACATCATCCTTAATGCGATCTTCTAAGGAGTGAATCTGAATATCATCGGCTTCTAAGTTTGCTCGTAACTGGCTAACAACACTATCAATTGCGTCTGCCGTCTTAAGCTTCGTTTTCACATTCAGTAAAATATGTGAAGGCGTTCCACCTTGCTGCTTTGGAAATAATCTTAGAAATGTTTGGTCTGATACAAAGATATTACCGTCAGCACCAAAACCGCTCCCGATAACTACCGTGCTAGCTAAGCTCAATCCAATATTATTAAGTTCGATGCGCTGCGTACTGCTTACTATCTCATTCAGGGTTTTCTTGTCCAATCCTCTCGTTTTACTATCGAGCAACATCGTATTTTGCAATGTAATCTGCCCCATAGTATCGCGTAAACTTGGCTCTATAAAAGGCATGGATTCCGGTGGGATGCCATAAACTTGCATACTGGCCGCATTGCCATTGGGT
The DNA here is from genome assembly GCF_047250385.1 of Glaciecola sp. MF2-115. Taxonomy (NCBI): domain Bacteria; kingdom Pseudomonadati; phylum Pseudomonadota; class Gammaproteobacteria; order Alteromonadales; family Alteromonadaceae; genus Glaciecola; species Glaciecola sp. MF2-115. The sequence continues at coordinate 45,370 of NZ_JBLBVM010000040.1, read as the reverse complement.
AAATTCCAACTAAGCAACCCGACATACACCGCAGTCGCCGATTCGATATTCTCATTCGATAAACTTTGATACATATAACGACGAGAAATGGACGAGCCGTCGGAAAGCGTATTTGCGTCACTCGCAGAAATTATGATATCTGCCTTGAATGGTTGATAGGTCATTCTGATACTCGTATCGAATGCGCCAATAATGCCTAACTGTACGAAGACGAGAACATTTGCGAATGCCACACCAAAAATGGCAGCTAACATTCGGGTTCTATTGTGACTCAACTGCAACCAGCCAATTGGAATTCGCCCTAAGATTTTGCTTAGTAACTTAGCCACTAGTTCGCAAACCTTGAATTGTAGCGGTTACTTCAAGACCATTAAGACTTGCAGCTTGTTTTGTAGATTCTTGATCGAGTGCCACATTAACAATCACTATGCGAGCATCTGTATTTGCTGCAGGAGAAGTAGCAATTAACTGTTGTTTTCTTACCTCTAAACCAATGCGGATTATTTTTCCGCTAAGCACAACATCACCCAAAGCATTTGATCGCATAGAAACCGGCGCACCCAATTGCAAATATTGCACATCCGATTGATATACCTCTAGTTTGGCTTGCATTTGGCTGGTATCACCAAAGGTCACAATACCATTGCCACTTGGGCGCTCACCCACTCTTGCGTGAACCGCAATAATAACGCCATCACTTGGCGCTCTCAGCGTCGCGCTCGCTAAATCTTGCTGCTTGGCATTTAGTTTTGCCTTTGCTGCTAATAAGTTACTACTGGCGAGTTTAACGTCTGCTTGAGAGTTAATATCGCTGTATTGATAATTTGCTAAATTTGCCTTTGCGCTGTCTAAACTGCGTGAAGTAGATTCTTCAATAGCAATTAACCTGTCCAGTTCAGATTGCGTGATAACACCACTTTTCTTTAGCTCTTTTCCTCGAACAAGGTCATTTTTAGCTTGATGATAATTTGCTTCAACACTTTCAACCTCTGCCATTGCTTTGAGTCGAGCATTGGTGATCGATGCTTTGATTTGCTCTAATTGAGCTTGTGCGACTTGAACATCCGCTTGTGAGTTTTCTAGCTCCGCTTGCAATTTACTATCATTATCCATTACCGCAATAACTTCGCTACGTTTAACATGATCACCTTCTTGCACGTTCAATTGTGCTATTCGAGCATCATTTGCGCCGTAAGGTGGCGCAAGAATGGAAACATCCTTAAGTGGTAACAAGGTACCCAAAGCCTTAACAGTGTTAATGCTAGAATCTGATTCCGGTATCGCTTCCTGTTGCTGAGAGACTGCGATGGGATGGCTGGTGCCGCCGCCAGGTGTTAAGCCTGTAACTTTCATAAAGAATTGTAAACCGGGTGGTTGAAAATAAAGCCCGACAAAGCCACCAGTAGCGAAAATACCAATCACTACGGGTATTAGCAGAAACTTGCGATTTAGTTTAAATTTGCTTTGTTTAAGGCGCGTATTATTCACGCCATTATCAAGCAAAGGTAGCTTCTCGTCCTCTACGTTTAGATCATTTGCTGCTTGGTGTTTATTATCTTTATCTTGTATCATGTGATGCTCTCTGAATGCTTCGAAAGAAGACTTAACGCAACTATACTTCAACCCTATTTTGAGACGTCTATTTAGCTAATTATCGAGCCCCTTTGCAGTTTCGCGTTGCGAAAAAAGGGCTTTCTGAAACTCTGCGTTCTAACTCTCAGGGCACGCTTTATACTGCTGCATCACTTCCGTTACAATTTGTGCATAGAGTGCTTGATCACTCTCACTCAAATTTAATTGTGCGTTGTAAGGCATCATATCTGCCAATTCTTCTGTAATAATTTCATAAAAGGCCATAGCCGTAAGCACATTACCCGCATAAGACGCATGGTTGCCATCAATTTGATACAAGGGCGCATCCGGCATAATAGCCAACAACCTGTCCCAAATTAATCCAATAGGAGCAACACAGCTTGGCTCCTTTGCACTAATCGCTAAATGAAGCTCATACACACGTCTACCTTCATAAGCATCTCCACGTTGAGGGTGCTCTGGAAATAAAATAGGCGTGATATCTAAGGTCTTCGCCGCCTTTATTATCCTCTGCGCCGCATCGGTTGGATAATCCACTTTGCCTGATTGCGAATACTTTTGCCCTTGAAAAATGGCGTGACTCCAGCTTTTCTCTTGCAGCTTTTCTACATTACCCGCGCGCTCAACGATGACATCCAAAAACGTACCGCTTACTGTTTTTGTTTCCACGCTGACATTCGGCAATTGACTTGTAATGAGAATTTCAAGCAAACTACCCAGTTGTGAACTATGGCTATTACCGTAAATAATAATTTGATAATTATCAGCGTCACTATTGTCAGGGATCTGAAGCGGTGTTCCTTTTTCTATCTCAATTGGAACCGCTTTTTTACTGCTGTCAGATCCACAACTTACTAGTATGAGTGCCATTGTCACTATAAGTAATAATTTTACTGGCATTCTAAGTCCTTTATTTTTATAGAATTTTAGCGTTTTAACGCAATCCTATAAGTAGAACATAATTCCATAAAAAAGTAAGCTTTATTACTTAGAGACTACGCATTCTAAAATCATCTCAGTTGACAATGAATTCGCTACTAAACAGCTTTTGTCGGCTTTGTGTAAAAGGCTTTCAGCGTTTTCAGCATCTTCATGCTCTGCTATCACTAGTTTTGCTGTTGTGACAACTTTAGTAAATTTGGTTTTACCTTCAACCCGATCTAGTGTCCCTTCTGAATGACATTCAATTGAAGTCCATTCTAATTTCGAGGCTCTAGCAATTGCTCTAAAAGACAAAATAAAACAACTTGAAATTGAAGACATGAACAAATCTTCTGGCGACCACTGGTCACCAGGCCCGCCAAATTGTGCTGGAGGAGCTACAGTTAGGTCATCGAGATTATTGATACTCACTACAAGGCTGTTGTCTGACTTACCAACTGCACTAACATTGTATTGATGAGGTAGTGATTGCATTCGGTTTTTCTCCTAAGGGGAAATAAAAGATTATGGCTTCGTAAAACTAACTTGTTACTTTCTTAATTGTATCTACATCGCAAGTGATTACACTCACATTGGTGTAGCCCAATCTTACAAGTTGTTCTGCCGATAGAGTTGCGCGGGCTGAGGTTGCGCAGTGTAAATAAATAGGTCGTGCCGGATCTTTCTCAATTTCCATTAGCTTCATTTCTAACAGGCCACGGGGAATATTAATTGCTCCTGGTGCGCCTTTAGCTTGGTGTTCGGCAGGCTCTCGCACATCAATCATTAAACCTTTGTTTTCATCTAGTTCACGTTGTGCTGATTCAGCACTAATGCGGCGTACATTCTTGCCAGCTTCTTGCAGTAACTCTGGGATCGTTTTTAACATTTGATATACCTCTAAAACTGTAGATGTAAGTTAAGTGGTGTAAAAACAGCACTTGAAGATAAGTTCTATGCTAGAAACATAGTCTATGACTCTAGCCATTTCAAACATACATTAGAAATTACTAATATTAGACAAATCTAATATATAAGTTACAATGTGTCAACAATAGTCACTATTATACAGCTTTGGAGAAACAAACGTGGATCTACATCAATTAGTTGCGAATGCGACCGAAGCAGAGACATTTTTGAAGGCGCTAGCGAATAAAAACCGTTTGATGATCCTTTGCAGCTTAATAGATAAAGAGAGCAGCGTATCGGAGTTGAACTTGCTTGTTCCGTTGGGCCAATCAGCTTTGTCGCAACATTTAGCAAGTTTGCGCAAGCATCAACTTGTTTCCACTCGGCGTGAAGCTCAATGCATTTATTATTCGGTCGAGGATGACAGGGTCAAGGCAGTGGTTAAGACTTTATATAAGTGTTTTTGTGCATAGATAAATAAGATATGACAGCTAAGCCCTATTGTGGACGATACTCAAACTACTGAATGAGTTAAACAACAATTATTGTCGTTAACACTTAAAAAAAAGGCCATGCAACGCATGGCCTATATAGGTATGTCTTTTGAAATAATTAGAATTTTTGTTCTAAGCCTATTGCTAAATAAGACTCGTCTTCATCCATATCAAAGTTAAACGTTGTGTAGTAAGCAAAGGCTGTAGTGTTTTTACCTAACTTACGATCTGCACCTAAGGTAAAGCCGCTGTCGTCTTCAATTGTTTGGAATTGGCCATTCAAGCTATAGTCGCCCACTTTATATTTAGCGCTTAACATGAAACCAGACTTATCTTCACCAGTTTCAACTTCTTCTTGTGATTGGTACATCGCACCAATAACCACGCCACTTATTTTTGTGCCGACGGTCAAACGAGTTACGTCGTAGCCTTTAACTTCATTGTCCATTGCAATAGCAGCGTAATATTCTGTCTTCTTCAAGCCTGAGTCGCCGTAAGTTAATGACATTGAAGTAGCTGAGTCGTCATTATCTTCATCAATTATGTAGCTCACACCAAATTGGAAATTGTTAATCTCTGGCGTTTTATAAGTGATACTGTCACTCATGCGGTTTTCACCACTCCATAATTTCTTAATATCGGCTTCTTGGTCTGAATAGATATCAAATTTACCTTGAGATTGCTTTAAGACCGTATCGTTGCGGCCAAGTATGACTTCACCAAAAGCGCCACGTAAACCAATATATTGGTTGCGAGACTTAATGTTTTGTTCACCTGACTCGTCAGTCACATCAACTTGAAATTCGTATTTGTATATAACGCTCAAGCCGCCATCTAGCTCGTATTCCCCTTTTACACCTAAACGAGAAGCATTGCTTTTAAGTTCTGTTTTAGACTCTGTGCCGTCATCTGAGTTTTGAACAGTAACGTTCACTTTACCGTAAAGCGTAGGATCAGCGGCAACCGGTGCTGCTACTGCAGAAATAATGGACGCAGCAACCAGTGATTTATACATTTTCATATCGATACCCATTTAGGAAGTTGATTGTTAAGTTTAAGCTATTGCTTTATTTAGCATATTAAACATTAATAATGTTACAGTTTTATTTCATTTTAAAATTAAAGAGACAAAATCATTAAAAGCAAAATCTTTTAGTTGCTGACTCAACAATAATTTCGACTTCATAAAAATCTCTCCAGTAATTTATTCTTATTTTTCGGCGACGTACTTGTATTTACGGACTGCCTAGTGTTCACAATACGTGAGTGTTTTCAAACATAGTATATTCGTTCTTGGGCACGATATTCGAGAATTATTATAGCAATGTGACAAAGGCCTTATTTTTCATTACCTACACTTTATTTCTCAAAAAGTGCATCCAATCTCTAAGCGCGCACGTTTGGCTATAAACCTTAGAATTATTTCCTAATTCTATAGCCTAAATTTATAGGCACCGGCACTAATAATCATAAAGACAAGGAGAGCGCATGCGCCCAACTATCAAACTATCGATTGGCTTACTAGCTTGTTTATCGGCTGCAAATGTATTTGCACACGACTTTTGGTTAAGTCCAACCCAATTTCAAAGCCCAGAAGCCCCCGTCACTATTCCCACCAAGTTTTTAGTTGGCCATGCTGAAGAAGTCGACTCTTGGAATTTGAACTGGGATCGTATCGTTGCTTTGCGCACATACGGTAACAATGAATACAACGACCAAATGCCGGGTATTGTGGCAAGTAACGTACTAAACGCAGGTTTTGCTAACGTTAAACTAAATACAAAAGGAACTCATGTTTTGGGTTTTGAAAGCTACCATAGCTTTAGTAGCTTAGCTGGGGAAAAGTTTAATAGCTATGCTGAAAAAGAGGGCTTAGCCTTAGTATTAGAACAACGTAAACGTTTGAATCAAGAACAAGACGATGGGCGAGAATTATATTCGAGAAAGGCCAAAGCGATTATCCAAGTAGGTGATGTGCATAGTAACAACGTGCTAAAACCGATCGGACACACCCTTGAAATAGTCCCTTTACAGCACCCTTATGCGAATACGACGAAAGATACGATACCTGTTCAAGTGCTATTCAGAGGAAAGCCGCTAGAAAATGCGCTGATCGACATGATGCCAATAAATGGTACTAAAGGATTAGAACAAGCGAGCAGAACTGACGGCAATGGTCAGGCAACATTCGACTTGGTTCGCCAAGGCACGTGGAAGCTAAATGTTATTTGGGCGGTTCCTAATCCTGGTAACCAACAAGCTAAATTTGAAACTTACTTTACGAGCTTAACCTTCGGCTATTAAAGCATTTTTAGCAGTTTTCGTGCAGAGCGTTTCATTAAAAATGAAAGCAAACTGTCATGCGCTTTTCGTTGCAGTCTATTAGAGTTTGACTATAAGCGCACAGAGTGTAGTGACGGTAAACAGGACAAGATAGTGGCGTTTAGCAGCAAACGAAAAGCGACTTGCCCTAGTTTTAAGGGCAAGACGAATGTTTAAAAAGAAGCTTGCTCTTACTTGCGTTCCAACTTACGTTCCATTTCACTTAAACTGCTATGACGAACATCTAAGCCACGCACAAGGAATATAATGTGCTCTGCGATATTACCGACATGATCACCAATTCGCTCCAAGGAGCGCAATGCCCAAATGATATTCATCGAACGAGTAATTGAACGCGGATCTTCCATCATATAAGTCACTATTTCGCGCATAGCCGATTTATATTCACGATCCACCTGCTTGTCAGCTTGAGCAACTTCTAAGGCTTTATTGGCATCTAAACGAGCGAAAGCATCTAAGACTGAATTAACCATTTCTTGAACTTGCTTACCCATGTGGCGAACTTCCTCATAGCCTCGTGGAGCAGAGCCCGACTCATTGAGTGAAATCGCCATTTTTGCAATCTTTTGTGACTCATCACCCATTCTTTCTAAATCTCGAGTCATCTTGGTCACAGTTAACACCAAACGCAAATCTGAAGCGGCAGGTTGACGACATGCAAGCACTTGCATGCAGCTTTCGTCCAAGGCTAGCTCTCGTGAATTCACGTCATCTTCGATACGAATCACTTTTTCAGCCAATTCGCTATCTGCGGTTTCAATTGCTTTTACCGAATCAATGACTTGCTGCTCTACCACGCCACCCATTTTCAGGACCTGACTTTTAAGCGCTTCGAGATCTGAATCGAACTGCTGTGATATATGTTTATCTAACTTTACTTTTTCCATTGCTAATTCCTCAATTCTTAACCGAAGCGACCAGTGATGTAAGCTTCAGTAAGCTCATGCTCAGGGTTGGTAAACACACGCTTGGTGTCATTAACTTCGATTAACTTACCCATATGAAAATACGCTGTTCTATTTGAGACCCTAGCAGCTTGCTGCATTGAGTGAGTCACAATGGCGATAGTGTAATTTTGGCTAAGCTCTGCGATAAGCTCTTCAATTTTAGCCGTCGCGATAGGATCCAAAGCGGAGCAAGGCTCATCCATTAAAATAACTTCTGGGCTTACCGCAATTGTTCGTGCGATACAAAGACGTTGTTGTTGACCACCAGATAAGCCAGTACCCGATGACATTAAGCGATCTTTAACTTCTTCCCACAATCCGGCTTTACGCAAGCTACCTTCAACAATTTCATCAAGGTCAGAACGACGTGAAGCTAATCCGTGAACTCTTGGCCCATAAGCAACATTGTCATAAATGGATTTAGGAAATGGATTCGGCTTTTGAAACACGATACCCACTCTTGCACGCAAGGGAACAACATCTTGGTTAGGATCATAGATATCTTGCCCTTCCAACCTAAATTCACCCGAGATTCTGCAAGATTCAATTGTGTCGTTCATGCGGTTGATGCAACGCAAGAATGTTGATTTTCCACAACCTGAAGGACCAATCATCGCCACAACTTCGTTTTTACCAATGTCTAAGCTGACGTCATGGATCGCTTGCTTATCGCCATAGAAAACATCAACATTGCGCATGGTCATTTTGGCATTATCTGAAAACGCCGTACCAACCGTTTTCATGTTTTTAACGTTTTGATTGATATCCGCTGCTTGATTAACGTCAGCAGGCTTATCGGTTTTTACTTTATCTTTAATAGCTGTTTGCACAATAGTTCTCCAACTTTACCAACGACGCTCAAGGCGTTTACGAAGCCAAATGGCCAATGTATTCATAGAAATAAGAAATGCTAGCAGCACCATGATTGCTGCAGAAGTGCGCTCGACAAAAGCACGTTCTGGACTGTCAGACCAAAGGAAGATCTGCACGGGTAATGCTGTAGCGGGATCAGTCACGCCGCCTGGAATATCAACAATAAAGGCAACCATACCAATCATTAACAAAGGAGCTGTCTCGCCAAGTGCCTGAGCAAAGCCAATGATGGCACCCGTAAGCATGCCAGGCATTGCCAAAGGCAATACATGATGCAATACCACCTGCATTTTCGACGCTCCCAAACCTAAAGCCGCATCACGAATGGATGGTGGCACAGACTTAATTGCAGCACGACTCGATATTATAATTGTCGGCAAGGTCATGAGTGTGAGCACTAAGCCACCAACCAAAGGTAAGGAGCGATGCATTTCAAAATAACCAATGAATATTGCCAAGCCCAGCAAACCAAATATGATGGAAGGAACAGCAGCTAGGTTATTGATATTCACTTCGATAAAATCGGTGAATCGGTTTTTAGGCGCATACTCTTCAAGATATACCGCTGCCGCAATACCAACAGGAAAAGAGAGCGCAATACACACGAGCAATGTAAATAGCGAGCCCATCATTGCCCCAAATATCCCTGCTTGTTCAGGTTCTCGTGAATCCCCTGAGGTAAAAAAAGTAGTGTTGAAACGCTTTTCTATTTGCTCATTGGCGATTAACGTATCAACCCAAGCAATTTGCTTGTCTTTCATACGCCCTGTAAATGCGTCTTCGTCACTGCGACTTTTATAGTAAGTATCAAAGTCATCATCCGCCAACAACCATACACCGACAGTCTGATTCAACAAGCTGGGATCATCTTCTAACTTTTGACGCAATGTAAAGCCTGCACCGTTACTAATTAATGAATACAAGCTGCGTTTATCGCTACGACTTTTAACATCGCTGAATTGCTTTAATAGTGACGCTCTAATGATACCGGTGTAATTAGCCGCAGCTAATTGATTGCCATCCTGTACGTCGGATATTTCCAATCGTTCCGCATCATAGTCAACTTCTAAATAAACATAGGTTTGTAAAAAAGCGGTGTGGCCTTTACTAATAATGTCGGTGAACAATAAGAGTAAGCAACTTAAGCCGAATATAATCGCCGCAATGCCATAGGCGCGAAAACGTTTTTCAGCCCGATAGCGCTTTTTCAAATTTTTGTTAACGAGGTCCAGCGTGCTTGGTTTGTTTGTCGTTTTTTCCACAATATTATTACTCATCATTAGTTACTCGTACTGTTCGCGGTATTTTTTAACTACATGCAAGGCAACGTAATTAAGTGCGAGTGTTATCAAGAACAATAGTAATCCCAATGCAAATGCAGAGAGTGTTTTAGGGCTGTTAAACTCTTGATCACCCACCAGCAGAGTAACGATTTGCACAGTTACCGTTGTTACTGACTCAAGAGGATTAGCAGTTAAATTAGCGGCAAGACCAGCAGCCATTACTACAATCATAGTTTCACCAATGGCGCGCGATACGGCTAATAGAATACCGCCGACGATACCAGGCAAGGCTGCAGGTATAATGACTTGTTTAATTGTTTCAGACTTAGTTGCGCCTAGGCCAAATGAACCGTCACGCAAAGACTGAGGTACAGCGTTTATCACGTCATCTGACAAAGAAGATACGAATGGAATGATCATTACTCCCATTACCAAGCCAGCAGCCAATGCGCTTTCAGACGAGACATCAAGTCCAAACATACCGCCAGATTCACGAATGAAAGGCGCTACAGTAAGAGCAGCAAAGAAACCATAAACAACGGTAGGTACTCCAGCTAATATTTCAAGCAAGGGCTTTACCGTCATTCGTACTTTAGGTGCTGCATATTCCGATAAATAGATGGCAGCCATCAAGCCCGCTGGAACGGCCAAGATCATGGCAATCGCTGAAATGAGCATAGTACCCGCAAATAGAGGCAGTGAACCAAAGGCACCTGAACCACCTACTTGGTCAGCCCTTATAGCCATCTGTGGGCTCCACTCTAAACCAAATAGAAATTCACTAATAGGTACAGACTGGAAGAACTTAATTGATTCAAATAGTACTGATAACACAATACCGGCAGTAGTAAAAATAGCGATACTTGCGCACAGCAATAAGCCAATTTTGAACGCTGTTTCAACTTTGCTACGAGCGCGTAAATTTGGGTTGATGCGAAACCATGAAAACACAATTAATATAGCCGCGACACAGCCAAAAATAACGCTTATCGCCATTTGGCTAATGCCTTTCAGCTCATTCATTTTTTCAGCAGCCGCAAGTATATGCGGCTCGCTGGATAGACCTAAGTTTCCACTTTCGGCTACGTTACCTATCGTATTCATTACTAGACCAAGATCTAGATCAGATAGGTTTTGTACATTTTGAGGCAGCATCTGAATAACACTTTGACGAATAAAATAATCATCAAACAGCAACCAAATAAGCACAATCAAAATACTGGGAATACCACACCATAGCGCGGTCAATGTGCCATAGTACGATGGTAAAGAGTTGAGATTGCGCATACCTCCATTCGTTGCACTCACGGCAATGGAGCGCCCTCTTCCTAGGAAGAAGGCAAATGCCATGAACAACAGGATGGCAATTAATAGAGTGGTCGTATTCATAGTGCCTCAGAACAGCTTATTTTAAAGGGACAAATTCTTAAGTGTTTTCACATCAGTCTTAACTTTTGCACGCATTTCTTCACCCAGTGGGATCATGCCTTTTTCAGTTAAGTAACCTTCTTCACCGAATGCTTTATTACTTGTAAATTCAGCCAAGAACTCTGGAATACCAGGAATAACGCCAACATGTGCTTTTTTCACGTAAAAATACAAAGGTCTAGAGATTGGGTAAGAACCATCTGCAATCGTTTCAAACGTAGGTTCAAAGCCGTTTATTTTCGTGCCTTGAATTTTATCTGAATTTTGGTCAAGAAAGCTAAAGCCAAAGATGCCTAGGGCGTTTTCATTAGCATTTAGTTTTTGAACAATTAGATTGTCATTTTCACCAGCTTCAACATAAGCACCGTCTTCACGAATTGTGTGGCAAGTTGCTTTATATTGATTTTTGAGGTCTTTTGATAACTTCTGATCACCTGCTTTCGCTGCGGCTTTCGAGTCACTACTCATTGCTGCTATCCAATCGATTTTTTTACAACCACTTTCTAGGGCTAATTCAGCGAAAGCATCGCGAGTACCAGAAGTTGGTGGTGGACCTAAAACTTCAATTTTTCTGTTAGGCAACGCTGAATTTACATCGCTCCAGTTTTGATAAGGGTTTTCAACCAGAGTTTTCGAACCATCTGGATTTGGCACTTCTTTCGCTAGTGCAAGGAATAAGTCCTTGGTAGAAAGTACCATTTGATCCGCGTTGCTAGAATTACCTAAAACCACACCGTCATAACCAATGAGAACTTCCACTACCTCGGTTACGCCATTGTCAGCACATAGCTGAACTTCACTGGCTTTAATTCTACGTGATGCGTTCGTGATATCGGGGAATTGAATACCAACACCCTGACAGAATAGTTTCAATCCACCGCCAGAACCAGTTGATTCAACTTTTGGCGTTTTAAACTGTGTAGACTTTCCAAAACGTTCCGCCACAACGGTAGAAAATGGATAAACTGTAGATGAACCAACAACATTAATATAGTCACGCGCTGCATGTGCAACGTTAATGGTTAAACTTGAAGTAAGAGCTAGGGCTGTAATCAGTAATTGCTTTTTCATAATAAGTTCCGTGGATTAGTTTTAAATCGGGGCTAGTATATGAAAGGTATATGACAGTTATGTTACAGCGCTAAAAATTATTAAAATGATGTGCGTGATGAGGAAAGTAGCGCTATTGATGGGTATTAAAAAGCCCAGTCAAATAACGCCGCTGGGCTATACTTTATGCATTAAAAATTAATAAGAAAGCCAAATCCCTAAATCACCTCTTTACGTTGTTCCTCTAGTCCCATTGCCAGAATAAAGGGATCTGTTTTTTGTAGAGAAACAAAATCTTTTTTACTCTCCATCCCAAGCCAATTTTGTTGAATTAAACTTTGTGCGACAGCGCCCCCTAAGGTAGCCCCAGGTCCAAGTATGATAAGTTTATCTGGGGCAAACTCTTTAATCGCAACCTCGATTGCTTTGGTAAAGTCATAGGTATCGACCACTTGCGCGCCTAGCGTATATTCATATAGTGCCTTTGGATCACAACTATAGGGTTGCCATATTTTTCCTAGGCCATCAACTAAAGGCACATTGGGTGCATTGAAAAGAGTTTGAGGTAGAGTCGATTTTGCTTTTTGGGATATTTCTTCAAGTAGCGGTGTGTGAAAAGCCGCATGATTAAACAAATTCATAGGGTAACGGTCTTGCACTTTGGGCAAGCTTGCTTCTAATGCTTTTAAACCACTTTTATTGCCGCCAAAAACAATGTATCCGCCTAATTTAATCGACACATAAACTTCACAGTCTTCGCTGTTATTCACATCCTCTAGAGCTTGACTACATATATCAATAGCCTGTTGATCGAGCACCCAGTTATCATCAATAATTGGATATATCATTTGACCGCCAATAAGCCCAGAAGTCATCATTGAACCCATTGTATTGATCAGTTCAATAGCCGCAAGCGGGTTCAAAGCGCCGGCAGCCGCGAGTGCGATGTACCACCCCATGGAGTTGCCAGTGACTGCAACCACCTCATACTCATCTTGGTTGATTGACTGAAAGTCTGATATGGCACACGCATAGATAAGCGCTGAAGCGTTCTCACCCGCAGTATGCGCACGCATATTGTATTGCTTTGCGGAATCTAGTTCTTGAATACTCGTTTGCTTTTGCCCTTTTCGGTAAGCATCAATGTCGTTGACGATATCCACTTTGTCAGCATGTAAGCGTTGTAGGTAACCTAGTTCTTCTTTGTTGTATGTTCCACGCCCTGGGCAAATGACGACAGCTCTCTTTTTGAGTTTTGTTTGCGACATTATGCGCTCCCTACTTTAGCTGATGCGGCCTTTTTTTTAGATTTAGCACTATTGCTCTTCTTACTGTCACCAAACATTCTCAAGGCTTCTTCAACAATTTGATTGGTAGAAGGGAGAACATGATAAGCGGCGGTGCCTAAAGGAATGAAGCTATCGTGAGCAGTGATGCGACTGACCCGACCTTTCTCATGTTGAGCGTCAGATTCGGCAAGCAAAGTAAACAATGCTTCGCTGATTGAACCGGTTTGGCGGCATTCATCAACAATCAATACGTTCTCGCATTGCTTAGCTTGTTCAATAATGCCTTTTTCATCTAAAGGGGCCAGCCAACATAAATCGACGACGCGACAATCTACACCTTGTTCGCTTAGTATCTTTTCCGCTTGTCTCGATAAGTAATAACCATTTCCATATGAGAGAATACAAACACTTTTACCCTTTCCGTAGACACTGACCGACAGATTACTCTCTAATGCATTCTCTGATCCATCCGCTGAAGGTGCGACATATTCAGACAGCCATAAGCCATCACCCTCTTCATGCAAGTCTTTAGTCATATATAAAGCGATTGGTTCTAAATATACAACCAAACGCTGTTGCTCTCTCGCCAGCGCGATACTTGTTCTCATCATTTCTACAGCGTCAGCACCATTCGATGGACAAGCCAATATCAAACCTGGAATATCACGAAAAACGGCGAACGAATTATCATTATGGAAATGCCCGCCGAAGCCTTTTTGATAAGCTAAACCTGCAATCCGAATGACCATTGGATTACTAAACTGACCGTTAGAGAAAAACGGTAATGTTGCCGCCTCACCTCTAATTTGATCTTCGGCATTATGTACGTAAGCAAGAAATTGTATTTCAGGCACGGGTAAAAAGCCGTTGTGTGCCATACCTATAGCCAAACCTAGAATCGACTGCTCATCTAGTACAGTATTAATAACCCGTTTTTTACCGAAGCGCTCAGACAATTTACTGGTGACATTATAAACCCCGCCTTTGGCAGCAATATCTTCACCGCACATCACCATGTTTTCGTTTTCAGCCATCAGGTCGAGTAAAGCCCAATTGAGCAATTTCGCCAAGTGCTGCTTTTTATTGAGGTTGTGCTTCTCATGCGCAAACAAAGCCATCCTGTCAGACTCGCTTCTTGGCTTGTGAAACTTTGTCACTGCGTTAACTGAAGAAGCTGGCGGGATGATGCTTTGTTTCACTTCTTCTGCACTTTCTAGCTTTGCTTTACTTGCAGCGCGCTCAGCTATGTGTGCAATACGACGTTCTGTACTTTCATAAATATGAATGATTTCCTCTGCACTGAGAATATTATTTTCGAGTAAAATTCTAGCACTATGCAGAAGCGGATCTTGGAACTCAGTCGCTTCGATATCAGCGACTTTGCGATATACAAATTCAGCATCGGAGCCTGCATGACCCAATATTCTTACCGTGCGCATATGCAAGAATACGGGTTTGCCATGCTTGCGAGCGAGGTGCTCTGCCTGTTTTGCTTTGTGATAGGTATCTAGCAAATTTAAGCCATCGCAGTAGATGTAATGCAGACCTGCTCTATTTTTATAGTTTGCCGCAATCCAGCCGTCGGGAGTCGCGGTAGAAATACCAATACCGTTATCTTCACAAACAAACACGATGGGAACGCGAATGGATTGGTATGCCACCCATGCGGTGCTATTGAGCGCGCCTTGAGTGGTTGAATGATTGGATGAGGCATCACCAAAGTTGCACACAATTAGCCCATCTTCTGGAATCTTCCCTTCAAACTCGAGGCGTTTTGCCAAGGGAATGCTGTATGCTGCGCCAATTGCTTTAGGCAAATGCGAAGCGATGGTGCTTGTTTGTGGCGGAATTGAAAGCGCTTTGCTACCCAAGACTTTGTGACGACCGCCTGATGTCGGATCATCTTTTGAAGCGGCAAAAGACAAAAGCATATCGTAAAGAGGCGTTTGCCCATTCACTTGCTTACTGCGCTGAATATAGAAAGCACCACTTCGATAGTGTAAAAATGCCATATCGCTAGGACGAAATACTTTAGCGTAAGCTGCGTTGCCTTCGTGTCCGGAGCTACCAATGGTATAAAAACTCTGCCCGTTTTTTTGCATAATGCGGGATTGCAGATCCAAATGCCGGCTCATCACCTGAGTCTCAAACAGATCGACCAAGTCGCTATTGCTCAGGCCAACCTCACTCGGTGTTAAAGTAATTGACGATTCAGGCAGGTTTCCACTTCGAACAAAATTGATAAAATTATCTCTTACCAATTGATTACGATTAGACATGCTAACTCCAGGGTAGATGGCATACCTGGGCTCGCGGTTAATCAACTCACCCAGATAAAAATTGAACTGTGCTCAAGTCACTTTTTTAGAAAAATGCTTGAATACCGGTTTGAGCTCTACCCAAGATCAGCGCATGCACATCGTGCGTTCCTTCATAGGTATTCACAGCCTCTAAGTTCATTACATGACGAATAACATGATACTCATCACTGATACCATTACCGCCGTGCATATCACGGGCAACGCGAGCGATATCGAGTGCTTTACCACAAGAGTTACGTTTGATTAGGGAAATCGCTTCAGGAGGTAATTGGCCGGCATCCATAAGGCGACCCGCCTGCAAGCATGCAAACAAACCAGTGGTAATTTCTGTTTGCATGTCCGCTAATTTTTTCTGAATTAGCTGAGTGGATGCTAATGGCTTACCAAATTGGTTTCTCTCAAGCGTGTATTGGCGAGCGGCATGCCAGCAAAATTCAGCTGCTCCTAATGAGCCCCAACCGATACCGTAGCGTGCTTTATTCAAGCAGCCGAATGGTCCTGATAAGCCTTTTGCGTTTGGTAGCATGTTCTCGCTTGGCACGAACACATTGTCCATAACAATTTCACCTGTAATTGAAGCGCGTAAGGAAAACTTACCTTCAATTTTAGGTGCACTAAGGCCTTCCATACCTTTCTCAAGTATGAAACCACGAATCACACCATCAAGCTTAGCCCAAACAATGAAAATATCAGCGATGGGTGAGTTAGTGATCCACATTTTGGCACCCGTAAGCTTATAGCCGCCATCAACTGCAACAGCACGAGTTATCATGCTTGCGGGATCAGAGCCTGAGTCAGGTTCAGTTAAACCGAAACAACCAATGTATTCACCCGTTGCAAGTTTTGGTAAATATTTCATGCGCTGCTCTTCACTGCCGTAGGCATGAATTGGGTGCATTACTAAGGAGGACTGCACGCTCATGGCACTTCGGTAGCCACTATCTACTCGCTCGACTTCTCTTGCAACTAAGCCATAAACGACGTAGTTAACACCAGCACAACCGTACTTTTCAGGAATGGTTGCACCCAATAGCCCAAGTTCACCTAACTCTGTCATAATTTCAGGGTGAAATGTTTCAGTTCTGTTTGCCATCAGCACTCTTGGCATTAGCTTTTCTTGGCAATACTGACGAGCACTATCTCTAATCATGCGCTCTTCTTCCGATAATAAAGAGTCAAGATTTAACGGATCTTCCCAATTAAAAACGGGCTTATTATTTGTTTCTGTAGACATTCCAATGCACCTTTATATTTAATCAAGCTCGTAATTATCGAACTGTACTATCGCGAACTGTTCTATCGCTGACTGTATTATCGCTGACTGTATTATCGCGAACTGTATTTTATGAGCTATTGCTTATTAATCGATACTAAATAAAACTATGCCAAAGTTAAAATATATATTTTCTTTATCAGTCATAGTTATTTACTATAGCTTTTGACTATACTCCAACATCACATGAGTATCTATGGATTTACGAAGCCTTAAGTATTTTGTATCTGTTTATCAAGAACGTAGTTTCAGTGCTGCAGCTAAGGCATGTTTTGTTGCGCAGCCCTCCATTTCATTCGCGATTGCTCAACTCGAAGAAAACTTAAAAACAACTCTGTTCAACAGACATGCTCGTGGTGTCACACCCACTAATACTGGCGAACGCCTTTTCCCTTTGGCGCAGCAGTTATTGGGTCAGGCCGACGCAATTGAAAAACTGTTTACGGAAGATAGTCGCAAACAATCGTTTTTACTGGGCGTGACGAAAGGGCTGGGTGTAGAGCGCATGAGTGCACTATTAAAAGACTTTACGTCCTCCCAAGAACTCATGGAACTGACTTTAGTTTCTCATTCGCAAGCATGTGACGCGCGCATTATCATGAAAGAAGATATCGATGAAAGCGAACAATACCTATCGATCTGGAAAGAAGACTATTTACTAGCTCTGCCTTACAACCACGTTCTATCACTGAATGAAAGCATCACATTGAGCGACCTTGATAAGCTCCCCTTTATACAACGAACTCCTTGCGTTGCATGGAATACATTAAATGACACCCTGGCATTGGCAGGTTACACAGTGGATATTCGAGCAAAAATACAAACTATCGACTACGCACTAGGATTGGTGCAGGCGGGTTTAGGTTGCGCACTCGTGCCCGCACATCCTGAGATACTCAATAAGACAGAGCTTGTGTATAGACCAATTGAAGGACTGCGTTTAATGCGTGAAATTGTATTTGCCTTCAAGCAAAGGTCAGCCCTTATTGAACAACTGCAGCAAATTGTTGTGAAGCATAGCCGTTAATACGACTGTGTATGCTGTCAATTCATACTGCATTGATTTTGCGATACAAAAGATTGAAGACAATTACTGTAATCGCATTAGAAAATTAACAAGTGATCAAGATCAAAATTTCGTTATGAATTTTGAGTTACAGTAATAAAATAGTGAAATCGACATAAATTAAGAAATGTCGGATAACGGTGTCTGTTAATGACCAGTTAGAAAACATTAAAAAGGATTATCACAATGCAAAAAGGCTACTCTCCTATTTCCATATACCTACACTGGATTATGCTCGCATTGCTGATTGGAGCGTATGCCAGCATTGAACTTAGAGTTGTACTTGAACGAGGTAGTGATGCGAGGGCACTGATAAAGGTTGTCCATTATATGTTTGGATTTTCTATTTTTGCTTTAGTTTGGTGGCGCTTGATTGCCAGAATACGCACAGCCAGTTTTGAGCGAGAAAAGTACGGTAAGTTTCAGGAAGTAGTATCGAAGTTAATGTTTATTGCCCTATATGTACTCATGATCGCGATGCCGATATTAGGATATGTATTAATCAGTGCTGAAGGCAAAGATATAGCTGTGCTTGGAATGAACCTTCCATTACTCGATATTCAAAACGAAGACCTCGCACATCAAGTTGAAGAGATCCATGAAACCTTTGGCAAAGTGGGTTATTTCTTAATTGGGTTTCATGCCTTAGCAGGCTTATTTCACCACTTTATTGTGAAGGATGATACCTTGAAGCGGATGCTATAAATCTTCACATCACTCACTCAGATACAAAGTGCCATTGTTGTTAATTATCTCTAGCCATTCTTCCGACATGTTAATAGCCGTTTCTACTTGCTCAGGCGAAAGTTGTTTGTATTGCTTTTCTTTAAACCATGAGTAACGATTGTAAAGTTGATTACTTTTAGTTAACTCCAGAATCAATTGATTGATCGCGAAGGACTTTATCTGACTGTTGCCGCCCATTGCTTGAGAATGATGTATATTTGAGAGCGATATTAATGCCTTAACACTGCCGTTCTTTGCTGCTTGCTCAAGTAGCTCATTTTGTTGTTGAATAAAACTATCTCGTTTATGAATGTACGCGTCTCTTTCAAGTTTTTCATAACCTTGCGACTGCATAAAGAACTTTGACGTGATACTCCCTACTTCCTCTTGCGCAGCTACGAACCCATCAAGCGCGGCACTCTCCAAGTAAGTATAAAATTGGCTACGTTGCTCCTGCTCTACTCCTGCACAATATTCGTATTGTTCTTTAATACGATCAGCCGAAGTATCGCCATCGCTGTAACCCTGAACTTCTTCCAATTTCACTTCCAATGACTCAGTATCTAAAGGACTGTAGTAGCAATATCTTAAGTTTAGCGCAAGAACGTACCTTGCTATATTGTCTCCCTTTGCAGCCTCTATTTCTAAACCTTCGACGTGAGTAATGAATGGTTCCTCTAACTTCCAATTTGGCCGTTTCATTTCCATCAATTGTCCATTTGTAGCGCTGGTTTTTTCTGGCATGAATTCACTTGAAGCGAGGTCGACTGTCGGGATTAATTGAGGCGTCCTTTCTGTTTGGCTTGTTAAAGATTTAGCTTGTGAATCGAGGAGCTTGGGATCGCGTTCCTGCATTACTTGTTTAGAAGAACTTGGAGTAAACGTGTTAAATGTGAAGAACAAAATTAGCAGAGTTACTAAGATTAAAGGCATGATGATTCGCAAGCTCTTACTTCCCCATTTCATACTAATTGGTAATCCTACATTAAGATCGAGCGGGCATAAAAAAGGGACTAATACCGAGGCACTAATCCCTTCTAAAAAGATGAAAACTTAGTTCACAAGAGTAGTGAACTCAGGATTACTTACTAGTTTCGTGATAACATTTTGCACAGCAGGCATCAAAGCTTGCCCAGTTTGATTACAAGCTGTTTCGCCATAAAAACTGGTCGTAAATTCGTAGTCTTCAGTCACTGACAATGAATTACCGTTCGATGAATTCAACGTTACGCCTAGCGTCCATTTGCCAGAAGCTGAACTAAAATCAATTTTATCTAAATTGCCAGTCAATTTTACACCTGCATCATCGCTGTATACGTCAGCAATTTTCATTTCTGAAATAAGTGCATTGCGAACAAAGTTTTCGAAAGACTCGCCATCAGGAGTCTTAATTGGACCAACACCGCGGCACATAATAGACGACACCCCTGGTGTCGTTGCACCAAATGCTCCTACTGCAACTTTATTGCCTGCCACATTTTTAAGTGCCACTACATTATCTGCAGAGATAGAGTAACGATTAGTAGCATATGTAGAGCAACCTGAAATAAACGCTACAGACAATACGCATAATGCCATCAAATGATTTTTCATGAATTTTCCTTTTTTAGTAACTGCTTTGAACTTCCGTATTCATACATAAAGTTCGGGCGATGTTTGCAATAAATATGTTTTGCGGCAAAAACTTATCATTAAAATCGAACTAGCGCAATTTAAGTATATTGTGGATGTTTGTATGCGTCATCAACTGGCAAAATGCTCAACCTTAAGTTAGGATAATTAGAGACTCAAAGCGATTTCAATAAACTCGCACAATTTTAAAACTTCAAGGCAGAAATGAAGAAATCATGGCAATCGTATAGTAAGTCTATCGTTTCCAAGACTTTAATTAGTGTTGGTATTCGAATTGCTATAATTATCACTCTACTCACTTTAGTCAGTTATTGGCACCTTTTTAGTATTCTTGAAGAAAGTAAGTTAACCGAATTGCGCACAGATACTCTGCAACGCGGCGCGCGAGAAAGCCAAATATTCAAGCTAGCAGAAGATAACCACCAGCTTTTAAAATCAGAGCTAATAGAGCAATACAAAAGCAAAGATGCGAAGGAAAGTGCAGCACTTTTTGCCCAATTAATGGTGAAACAACAAGATGGTGCTTATCGCAGTAACCCTGAATTATTTGATGGCACGAGAGAAGCTGGCGCTTGGATCGGGCAAGGCGTTGAACTCACTGAAGATGTGAAGCACCGAACCATTTTGTTTACGCAATTAAATACTGAGTACGGTAAGAGCTGGCGCAATCGATTTATCAATACCTACATTCTTGGCCCTGAGAATTTTGCCAGTAGCTATTGGCCTGAAATTCCAGATTTTGTAAATCGATTAGAGGGTAGTTTCGACATACGCCAAGAAGAATACTTCTCAATCTCTACACCTGAGAATAACCCCAGCCGCGAAAGTGCCTGGACGGGATTATATTGGGACCAGCAAGCTCAATTTTGGATGGTCTCAGTTGAAACACCGGTTTATAACAATGACTCTCACATTGCGACAATCGGCAACGATATCGCCTTAGATGAACTAATATCTCGAACACTAGAAAGTGATGAGAACGGTTATAAGCTTATATTCCGTTCTAATGGTGATCTTATCGCTTCTTCGCGCTATTTAACGAAACTAAAAGAAAACTCCGGCAGCTTTAAAATAGATCAAGAGGGAGATGAACAACTACAAACTATTTATAAGGCAGTTATCAGTGGAGATAGAAGTAGCGCCATTGAACTCGACGAATTAGGACTCTACGTATTTGCGACAAAACTAGATGGTCCAGACTGGTATTACGTTTATGTCGTGCCTTCCTCAATATTAACAAAGCTCGCGACTAGCACTGCTGTTATTGTCTTTCTGATTGGCTTACTAGGCCTTATTGTTGAGCTACTTGTTTTATACAGCATAATGAAGAAGAAAATCGCCATCCCATTGATAGAACTCACGCAGGCCACAATGGCCATTTCAAAAGGCGAGGTTGTAAGTGAATTAAATGAACAGCGACGCGATGAGTTGGGCCGTTTAGCACGAAGCTTCAATAAAATGAGAAAGCGCATCGACAAACGTGATCGTGAAATTGTTCGGAATCGAAATAAGTTTAAGAACGCATTTGAACACTCACCTATCGGAATGGCCATTGTCGCATTAGACGGCAATATTATTGAAGCCAACGAAAACCTAGCAAAACTGTTAGGTTATTCAGAATCTCAATTACAAAATATGAAGTATTCGGAGTTATTAAATACTGAAGCTCAAATTATTAGCGAACAAAAACAAGCTGATATTATCAAGGGTAAATTGACATCCTATGAAGGTGAGCGCTTATTTAAACGCAAGGACGGCAGTGATTGCTGGTGCATAATTAATGTATCTGTTCAAAACGACTCTAATGGCAGTCCAGAATATGCCTTTATTCAAAGTCTAAATATTGAAGAGCGCAAAAAAGCAGAGGTGGAGCTTAATCGATTAGCCTATCATGACCCACTAACCGGTTTAGCCAATAGAATGTTACTGATTGAATTCTTGGAACAAGAAATTCATTTGCTACACCGACATCCGGAACACGAGTTTGCCGTACTTTTCCTTGATCTTGATGGCTTCAAGCTTGTTAACGATAGCTTGGGTCACCTCGCTGGTGACGACTTATTGAAACTGATCGCCAATCGACTTAAACAGTACGTGCGAGACACCGATGTGTTAGCTCGTTTTGGCGGAGATGAATTCTGTGTACTTGTTAAAGAATTTGAGCATGAGGTGGAAGTTATCGACATCGCTCAGCGGATTAATAAAACGCTATCAGAGTCGTTTTCTATTTGTGACGAACAAATAAATATTAGCGCCAGTGTGGGTATTGTCTTAGCTAACAAAGATGCGAACACCGCAGAAGATTATCTTCGAGATGCCGACAGTGCAATGTACTCAGCGAAACAACAGGGCAGCGGCAATTACGCAATATTTAATGCCGCCATGCATCAAAACGCAAAAGATGAATTACGACTGCGCAATGAATTAACTCATGCATATGAAAATCAGGAGTTTACCGTTTATTACCAACCTATCATTAAGCTCGAAACGGGCCTTGTTTCTGGCTTTGAATCATTAGTGCGATGGGCACATCCTGAACGGGGTATACTCACACCTGATAACTTTTTGTATTCTGCGGAAAATATGGGCTTGATTGCTAATATCGATTTTTGGGTTTTGGAAAGCGCTATTTCCCAGCTTGTCACTTGGCAAGAAACCTATAAACGTAAAGATTTAACGATTAATTGTAATGCCTCAAGTGATTTCATTTCTGATTTTAATACAGTTGAACGTGTTGAGGCGCTTTTTGATAAATACCCACTAGCTCCTAGTTGTCTCAATATAGAAGTGACCGAAGGAGTTTTAATACATGATACTGAGAAGACCTTGGAGATTTTGTCCGAACTAATAAAAATAGGCGTCAATATTCATCTTGATGATTTTGGTACAGGTTATTCTTCGTTGAATTATTTAACTCGCTTCCCTATAGATACCTTGAAAATAGATCGTAGCTTCGTGAATCGGATTGATGCAGGTTCGAAAGATAGAGCAATAATTGAGAGTATTCAATTGCTCGCAAGTCGACTTGGGATAAAAGTAATCGCTGAGGGTGTGGAAACTAAAGAGCAATATCTTGTATTGAAGCAGATAGGCGTGGATTGCACACAAGGCTATTTTCATGGCAAACCTGCACCAGTGAGTGATTGCAATGAATTGCTATCCTCAGCGAATAACAGCAATGTATAAATTCGTTAAAAGCTAATAGTATAGAAGGCTTGCAGAAGTCTTCTATACATTCAAGCTCTTGTCTTAAAGTCACTTAATTCCTTTGTAGTTTGCGTAGATGACATATGTGTCTTATTCTTTTTACTTCCTTCCTAGTTAAGTAAGTCAAAAAGGATTCATGATGCAAACGGATATAAAAGCGTATAAACATATTCTCGTAGTTGTTGAATCAAACGAAGATCATACTATTCCCCTAGCCAGAGCCAGCCGACTTTGTCGCGTCCTGTCTGCAAGAATGACCTTATTCATTTCTTATCATAGAGTCATGACCGGAAAGCATCGCGATAAAATGCAAGACGATTTATATGCAATAGTCGAGCAAAAAAATAATGCAGTCCATGAGACCTTAACGAAATGGGAAGCAAGTGATTATCTAAACAACACCATCATGTCTTGGCAATCCAAACCATCTGAGGCTATCGCTAAAATCTTAGAAAATTGCGATTACGATCTCGTTTTAAAAGCGCCATACCTGCAAAGTGAATTTAAACAACTTTTTAGAAGTGGCTTAGATCAATATTTTGTCAGTGAATGCCCATTACCACTGTGGCTTGTCAAACCTCGGATTTGGGACGACGCGCTAGAAGTCCTTTGTTGCGTCGATATGAGCGATGACGATCTCAATAATCACCTATTGAATCAAAAAATCCTAGCCGTCAGCGATAAGTTAGCTGGAGCGCTGGAAGCTGAATTACACGTGGTCGATTGTTTTTACGGTGAAGTTGGCAGCATGCGTATCGATTTCAACGGTAGTAAGGGGTTTAAACGCCAAGCCTCAGTGAAAGATGAACACGCTGAAAAACTCAAACTCTACATCAACGAATTTGCATTATCAGATGATGTTTTACATTTCGTTGAAGGGATACCAGACGAAGCATTAGCGAACACCGCAGCCGAAATAAATGCTGAAGTTGCCGTTATTGGAAACAATGAAGACACGAATTATTTTGACAAAATATTTGGTGATACCGCTGTTGAGTTAGCCAAAGCAATGCCTTGTGATTTGCTGGTTGTTAAGCCTGATTGACATAAGCTAACTCAACAGTTGAATAGTTATTTTCACAGCATCTTGGCTTTTATATATCGCGTTTTCTTTATTGACCAAACCATCAACCTTGAAAAACTGAAGGCATCCTTTAATGAGTCCAACGGCGAGATCTTCGAAATGCCGTGAGGATAAATAATACATAATGAGAGTATTTGCATCTTCTTGCTCATGGTAAAAGCGCGGTAATTCAGCCTCGGGATAAAGCTTTCTCACTTCAACATGAATATATGAATCGATATTTTTCAGAAAATCAAATGGATGGCTCACATTCTCAAAAAAAGCTGGGTAACTAATAACGAATCTTCCAAATAAATGTTGACCAAAGCTCTCGAGCAATTGCGCTACAGGGATATTGACTTGCTGACTAAGACTGACTGTCATTCGCACGATTTCTTCGTGATCATAAGTACCTACGGCAGTATAGGCGCCCCCATTCGGTAGTTCGCTTTGTTCAATTATGGTCTCTAGCATCTCAGATGAAAATACGTCCTCAACCATGTCCATAAACTCTGTAAAAACGACACCTTTCATTTTGAATGTCCTTTTTTAAGATATTTATGTAAAGTTTCAACGATGCGCCCAGTGTTGAATGGTTTGACAATAAAACCATCTGCTCCATTCTCAATTGCTGACATAACATTAGCACTAGAGCCTTCTCCTGACACCATAACGACCGAGATGTCGGCAGAAAATTCCTTGATGCTTTTTAATAACTCTAATCCATTTTCATTCACTAAATTGATATCTAAATAAACTAAGTGAATATCTTTTAAGTTTAAAAGTTCAAGTGCTTTTTTAGTCGTTGCCTCATGAAAAAACTGAGGCCTTAAAGGTAGTTTTTCGTCGTTGATTGAAGCAATTACAGCACTTCGTAACAGCTCTCGACTGTATTCCACATCGTCAACTAACAAAATATTAGTTACTTTACTCATCCCCTGCCTCTTGTTTAATGATGTTCTCAATATTAATTAACAATTCTTCTAGCATCGGTTTTGCTGTCTCGTATTGATTGAGCCTAATTTTCACCATGACTTCATTTGCTAAATCAGAAAGTCGATCGTTGCCAAAACTGCCTCCAATACCTTTTACAACATGCAGTATGTTACCTACTTTTAGCATATCGTTATTTGAAATCGCATTATTAATTTCGTTCAAATGTTGAACTAAAGAGGCGATAAACATCGGCTTCAATTCTTTCAAGCGCTCTTCGTAGGCTCTTTCAGCCTCAGATTCAAGATTTTGATTGCCCGCTTCTGGTAAATGCTTTTGTAAAACCTCAAAAAACTTTGCTAGGTCGAGTGGTTTAGCTAAAGTCTCTTCAAACCCTAAAGCTCGATATTCTGTAACGTCACTCTGCATTACATTAGCAGTTAGTGCATAAATTGGTTTCCGGTATCCTATTTGCTTTAGTGCTTTGATAACTTCCTTACCATCTAAAACCGGCATTTGGATATCTAATAAAACTAAATCAAATTCCTCACTTATTGCCTTTTGTATTGCTTGTTGACCATTTTCGGCTAGCACAAGCTCTGCGCCTGTCATTTCTACATGATAAGTAATGAGCTCTTGGTTTACTTGCGTATCTTCTGCAAGCAATATGCGGCCATGTAGCTTTGGAATCGGTTTAATATAAGCTTGTTGTAAGGCAGTTTTGTTAGGTAATTGATGAAGTATCCCCTTCATCTCAGAACATGTTATACGTACAGTAAAAGTGCTCCCTTGATCGAGTTGCGAAACGACACTTAACTGCCCACCCATTAATTTGCATAGATTCTTGGCTATACCTAAACCTAAGCCAGTACCACCAAACTTACGATTTATACTGTCATCGGCTTGCTTAAAGTTATCAAATATCCTCTTTTGCTGTTCATCAGAAATCCCCATTCCCGTGTCTGTTACTTTGAATTCTATTTCTGAAGTTTGCCAATGAGTCTTGATGCTAAAATCGACTTTGCCCTCAGAGGTAAATTTAATTGCGTTAGATAATAAATTTTGCAAAATTTGTCTTATGCGGGTTGGATCGCCAACAATCCATTGAGGCATGCCTGAGCTAACATCAATATTTAACTCTAATGATTTAGAATTGGCACTTTCCAGATGCAAGTTTCGTTGTTCAGCCAATAATAGCGATAAATCGAAACGACGCTCTTCTAGGACTAAATTTTGGGCTTCAATCTTACCTATATCTAATATTTCACCTAGCAACTCTGTTAAGTGCCTACCATTATTAATGATCGTTGTGAGGTGTTTTTTTGTTTCTTCAGTTAAATTTTCACGCAGCACTAATTCAGCAAATCCAATAATTGCCGTTAATGGCGTTCTTATTTCGTGGCTCATATTTGCTAGAAATTGTGATTTAGCTTGATTGGCTAGATTAGCAGTTTCAGTTGCTGCTCTTGCCTCCTTGGTTCTTGCTTCAACTTGTTCTTCTAAATTCTCTTTTAAAAATTCTAATTCTAGATTGCGCTGATAGAGCTCCAATGACTTTTCTTCAAGATATCTTTCGGCACTGCGCCGCGCTTGCTTTTCTCGCAAATATTTTTTTTCAAATATATTGTCAGTCATAAACGCGCCAAAATATTATTCTCATATAGTAAAAAAACAGCATAACGAGGATTTCAACTTCCTAAGCTAAAACCAAGTTATTTCAAAGTCTGGGCATGAGTCTTTTGCAAGGCAATTAACTCTTTGTATTCTTCATAACTTGGAAGTAATACTGTAATCTAAAAGTTGCTTTAGAGATACTAGTCCACAACACATAGACTCAGCAACTATACTTTAACGCTGTTACATCACCATTTCTGCCAGCATACCAACCTGCAGTGTTGCACAGTTCAAGGACTTGTCATATTCTGATTATATGTCCGATATTTTTATTGAAATCGACACCAAGCCAACTTAGGTCGTCATGATTAGGAGTCAAATTTGCCCAAAAGACAAAGCAGCGAATTAGTCATTCGACGACTGTATGAGATTACCAATGCTTATGAAAAAGGCTTTGAGTATCAAGTTATCGAATTAATCAAAATGGGCCTAGAACGTTTCAATTTAGACATTGGCATTTTGTCGAATATTACAGGTACAGACTATGAGGTCTTATATTGTGTCGTGCCTGACGACGTTGAGTTAAATGTAGGCGATCACTTTGAGTTTGACTCAACATACTGTCAAATAACATGCGCGGCCAAAGGCCCTGTTTGTATCGAGCATATGGGCGAAGATGACGAATTAGCGTCACACCCTGCATACAGTGCCTTCGGTTTAGAATCTTATATTGGCGTTCCTATCTACTTTGAAGGTGAAGTGTTTGGAACTCTAAACTTCTCCAGCCCGACCCCTTATCCCCGAAAATTTAAAGAGTTCGATATCGATGCCTTAAACCTGATGGTTAGTTGGATAGAAATAGAATTAATTCGTCGCGAGCAAGAATCGCAACTGGCTGAGTTAAACAAGGAACTGACTCGTTTAGCGAATTATGACAGTTTAACCAACGTCATAAATCGACGCGGCATGTATGCAGAATTACGTAAGAGTTTTAACGCGCTTCGCAGAACAAAAGGCGAAGGTATCGTTGCTATGGTTGATATTGATGATTTCAAAGCAATAAATGATGAATACGGACACCAGAAAGGCGATGATATTTTAGCGGAAGTAGCTAAAAAAATATCGATAGCCTTGAGGGAATATGACGTAATCGCTCGCTATGGTGGCGAGGAGTTTTTGTTATGGATGCCGAATTCTAATCTAAGGAATGTTGAAAGTATCTGCGCAAGGATTATGACAAACCTCAGTGACATTACGGTAGTACCTAGTCCAATTACTGTATCTATTGGCGCCTATCATTGTGAATTAGACTCATTTAAGAACGCCGATCTCAACAAAGCCATTGATGGAGTCATAGCTCAGGCAGACGCGCTACTATATCAGGCTAAAGAGCAGGGTAAGAATAAAGTTGTGAGCGCAACATCTGTTCAGTGAAAACCGAATATACGCTTACTCTGAATTACACTACGTATAAGCTCTAGGGAACCGTCTTTGCTAAGGTAACTTATTTTGATTATTTTCCCCATGACCTGCGTTTCAATACAATCAATGTCACGGCGGCTGATAGAAATAAGTACAACCCACCTGGCGTAGAAACAGCGTTAACATTGAAATTTGAAGTAATGGGTTGTTGAGTGATCAGGATTGTGTTTTTGTTGGGCGTATCAAAACGAAGACCCAAGGTAAATCCAGGTGAAAAAGGATCGAGACCAAGACTTGGATCAATACCGCGTAGACTAAAACCACTCATGACACTAGAGAAATCAAATGAATCGCCTGCAAACAAATCTGCTAGTAAGTTGCCAGACAAGTCGAATAGCTGATAGGTAAGGTTATTGAACACATCAAAGGCTGGTAGGTCGATGCCAATCACACCGGCACCATCAAAGAAATAATCGTAACCGATGGCCACTTCGGGATCAATCCAAACAGCCGCATTGCCCCAATCTACAACTTCGTCACTATCTAACAAAAACTGATGGCCAAAGCTCGTCCCCATGACACCATTGTAGTTACTCGTTGCCGGTTTCAAACTATTATTCTCTGAGTTACCAAGCAATGATTGTGTTGCCAATAAGCTATATGCCAAACTCGACGGAGGAGCCTGACCGTCGTGAGGAGCACTATACAAAGTACTCCCTCTGGATTCCCCAGACAGCTTATATTCAAATCCTTGTTTAAGTGTTACTTCTAGACTATCGGTTCCCGATACACCTGCCGCCAAACCAAAGCGCGATGGGGCATAATACAAGCGTTCAAACTCTCCGTTTTCGCCATTACCATCAATCTGTATGCCTACAAAGTCACGACCAGCAAATGTATTACCCTGTAATGCAACATTAACCCTCGCCTTGGTGTCCTCGGTAACAAAAAATGTGGAATCTACTCTAGCATTCAATGCCACCATTGGGCTCCGCAAGCCGGCAGCATTGACGGATTGAATATTAGAAGCATAGCTAAAACCATCAGTATTAGCGCTTTGGTCTATTGTTGCTGAATACGAACCGGCATTTGTGCCGAATTGATCTTCATATCGAATAAAAGGGTCTGCCACTACTTGACGGCCATTCGCTGTTTCACTTAAGTAACCCAGCACCGCACCTCTATTAGATACATCACCTATCTTTAGATTTAAATCATCAATATTTAAGTCAAGATTTTCTAAAGTAACCGTTACCAGAGAGTTATGCTCAGAAATGATAATGGGTCCAGCCATCGCTGAGTTTGTCACTATCATGGCTACCAAAATGGCAAAACTTTGTTTTTTAAAGCCACCCAAATAGGACTTTATTTGCAGCTGCATTATGTTGTTCATCATCCATTCCTTCTTTGTACATTGAAAGCTCCTCATCAATATTGCAATGCAATTCAATGAGTTAGTCTATCTAAACAATTCAACTAAATAGGATATGTAAGAACATCAGCAAGTTCGGTTGTTTGCATTGTACCCCGAAGTTAATGCTGAGATATTTCCTTGGCGGACTCAACACTTACAAGCATTCAACTTTTTTTTGCATACTAGCAAAATAGCTCTACTTGCCATGGTATTAACTTTACTAATTCTAATTTAGTGCTGTTCTAAACATAGATCATGTCTCACTATAAGTCAAGATGTCACAACCAATGACATTTACGGTATTTTGAATGCTAAACTAAGCGCAGTTTTTTATTTTCCAACGAGTGTTAATTGTTACTGGGAAGAATATATTTCATTGAGACACTGTGACGGATTTCTTCCAGCGGACGTAACGAGAGAAAACGATGTACTTTTGGAGCGCGCACAATCAAACAAGCCAATGTCGAATGAAACTGGCTTGGAAATAAAGGCTGTTTGGAGTTAAGTAATAAAAGAAGGTCAGATATTATGCATAAAATAAATCCGACCAATCTTTTGTATTGTTATTTTACGTCGCCGTCAATATGACTCATCACAAAATCATAGGCAATTCTGCCAATTTTACGACCAATCTTTTGACCAGATGGGACTGCATCAGGGAAATGAACTCCTGCCCACACTCTGGAATCACCACAATCGTTTGCAAAGTCTGTCCATGTATCAAAATACAACTCAGTATCTGATATAGGTGAAAAGCCAGGTTCGACCACTGAGCTTCCTTGAGGGATTGGAATTGTCCAATTTAGATTATCACTGCCAAGATATTTGCGGGCTGCTAACGCATGTGCTGCACAGAAACTTGCTGATGCTGATGGATACTCAGGATGATCCGCAACTGGCATATAGCTTTTCCACTGATTTGCCGGCATGTCACTAACCGTTCCTTGTCTAGGTCCGCCCCAGCTGGTTACGCGCTTGTCTCCCCAAATATAAGCAATAGCGCTAAATGGTCTAACGGCGTCATGCCGATACTTTTCCTGCCAGATAGCGATAGAAGTATCAAAAGCTGCAACGTTAACTAAGAAGTCAAAATGAACAAAATCCATCAGGTTTAGGTTATACAGTTGCGCCGCCTGAACTGCAGAAAAACCTAAGCTTCTAAATTTATTATCGAAAAACTCAGCTTTCATCTTTTGTTCTTCGGTTAAATTAGCGGAGTATTCAAGTACTTCCTGCGCTTGTCCAACGTAACCTGACCAATTTCTGACATTACTGTTTACCGGTTTGCGTGCTCGAAATTTGCGCGGGTTCTTATACGAGTAAGGGGTAACATTTTTTAGTTGAGGAGTGACAAAATGCTGAGCTTTAAAAAGACCTGTACCAGAACTTACCAACGCGGGCTGCCATTTGCTTGGGAACAGTAATAATATAGGAGAGTTTTTCGGCGTATAACCAGTGTAATCAAGGTAAGGGACACGGTTATACTTAGCTTCTTCACCATCTGCAGCGATGTTGCCCAACTGATTCATACCGTCATTTTGACGGTTAAGTACCACGTTTTTGCCTGCAACTATGCCTAGACCTTCTGGTGTCGTGGTATCGTTAGTGTCTAAGTCTGGATCCAGACCTAGCTCTTCTAACATAGCTCGCCACGTCTCCAATCTCTGCGGTTGTAAGCTTATCATTACGTGGTAACTTGCATACAAAATCGCAATGTTTTTTTCTCTGTTGGTAGGTTCAGTCAAGCGATGATCGAATTGACTATAAATACCCATAGCTGTCGGATGATAGGGTGCTATAGCATCGAACCAGGCATTAGTCACTAATGTAGTATTGCGCAAAACCAATGTTGCATCTCCCGCACCTGGGGACACATCTTGAATAATGACGGGAATGATTGTAGGAATAACTATTTGTGCGGGTGCATTCCCGTTATCAAAATCAAAGGATTGGGCATTTTGGGTAAAACTGGTACTTATTAATAATATTAGAGTTGCCAGCAAACTGGCTTTTTTGAAGGTATTCATATTGCTTCCTTATCGTTTCAAATTATCGATTTAGGAAACGTAAATAAAAGACTACCAGCATTTTTTGCTGCGAATATATAGCGCTTCTAAAGCAAAAGTTTATACCAAAATTTTTATTTTGCGTAATTGTAAGGGAAGTCTTAAGAAACAGTTAGACACTACCGTTTAGATAGTGGTATTCGGGCGAGCTCTTAGTCTGCTAGCGAACTTCTTTAAGCTTGACTAGCAGACTCTGCTCTTAGCTCACTGCTTTTAGTACACAGCTATTTACCAATTTTAACGTGAATAATACGATTAGTAGAGCTTTGATGGATTAGCAAGTTACCATCATTAGTAGGGCGCATGTGGCGTATTATGCCTGCGTAAAATTCACCAGAGGGGATTGCCCAGCTTTGAAACGTTTCATTTTTTGGATCGAAACGCACTAGACTATCTGGACGCATGCCCGATTCGTTATACCAAACCACCCCATCAATCACTTCAATGGCGTAAGGATGAGATTTAGCGCCACTGGGTGAAGGCCACTCACGGATTTCACCGCTGCTTGGGTTGTATTGCCCTAAACGCCCACGACCTGAATTTACGTACCAAATCATTCCGTCAGCAGCAATGTCCAAACGACGCACTGTCGTATCTTCATGTGGTAATTTTATCTCTGTCATTTCTAAGGTATCGTGATCAACTTTTATTAAGCAGTTGCTACCATTGCACGCCACCCAAATATCACCAGACTCATCAACCTTAATACCGTACGGTCTTGAACCCGACGTTGGTGCAACTATTAATTTAATTTCACCACTTTTGGGATCTAAACGCCCGATACGATTTGAATGCTGCAGCGTGAACCAAAGAATTCCGTTTTCATCAAAAACAGCGGTATGGGGATCGCGTGCCTGAGGATCTGGCATTTCGTAAACTTTCACTTTTCCATTAACCGGATCAAGGCGACCAATGGTGGCGTTCTTATTTCCCGTATACCACATAAAACCATCTTTATCGGGCGTTACAGAGTGTGGTTTGGCACCAGGCGGCAAGGGATATTCTTGCATCTTTCCAGTTTCAGGATCAATGCGCCCCACAACGTTACCCCACTGACCAACCCACCATATTGAGCCATCAGGCGCTTCTACTGGATCACGTGAACGTTGACCAAGTGTTGGCACCACCCATTCTTTAAATTCAACTTTATTGCTGCCTTGTATAAGCGTAGGAGCTCTATTCGTAGTGGGAGGAAAGTTTTCAGCCAAGTAATCGGCCATTATATTCTGCTGGGTTTTGTTACTAGAGAGATCAACCATCGAGTCCACTAATGCCAACCAGTGATCGCGACTATAACCGAGACTTGTCGAAATGCGGTTGACGTTATGACAAGCAGAACAAATAGCTTGCACCGATGCTTTTCCTTTTCCATCTGGAAGTTCGCTAGCGGCTGCTGAACTTGCTATTGCGATGAAGTTTAAGCTTATAATCAAGGAAATGATTTTTGATGAATTGACCATAGTTACCCACTCAAATTGTAGAAAACAAGTGACAAGTATAGAGTACTTTGTGGCTAAGTTTTAGTTTAGTTATGTGTGAGTTTTAAATATTAGAACACTCGAACAAAAGATGCAGATTGGCGGAGTTGCTTCATACTTTTTGGACTACTCCATAATCTAAGGCTGAGCTTTTTTGCATCCCAAAATGCAGATGTCATTATAAGCGTCAGCTAGAACAGTAAATTATTTTCAAGTAAGTATGTAAGATTTTCCCACTAGCAGAAACGAACTAAGTCTCACACTAAAACATACTAATAAAAACAATCACTTAAAAATTGGTATGAGCGTTGCAATCTTCTCACTAACTAACCGTAAATGGTTAGTCAATTTAAAAAAGGAGATGAAATGAGCAACGTAATTAAACACGCATCAAATATCTCAGATATTGTAAAAGTATTACAAGGTGGGGTGGAATTTTACGAAGAGGCGGTACAAAAAGTCGACTCTCCGAATATCCGCTCTACATTTTCGAAAATGATCAAAGAAAAGACTGAGGCGATTGAAAAACTGCAACCATTCATCATCAACAAAACGGGTAGCAGAGAAGAAGAATCGCACTGGATGGTGAGCACACGCCAAGCTTACACTAAGGTGTTAAGTGCATTTACTTCAGACGAGGAGCACACGTATGTGAAGCAACTCGAAGAAGTCGAAGATAAGGTCTTGGAAGTGTTAGATGAGGCGATGGCAGAAGACCAGCCAGCAAGTTGTACTTTAGTGCTTCGTGAAATGCGAGCAAGAGCACAGCAATTGCACGATGAGATGAAGGCCTTGCAAGAAGCAACCGCATAATTAATTTGTGTGAAAGTAATATTGAGCCGGCTTAAATGCCGGCTTTTTCGTAGTGCCAAACCCACGAAAATTTGTTATTCACAGATAGCACGTTCATCATTTAGTTAGGCTCGATGGCGGCTAAGTGCCATCAGCGCAAGAGAATGTATTTTTTACGAATTTATTTTCATGCTTTGCATCCCTCACCTGTGTGCTTTATTCTTAAATTTACTTTTCACAATTTATGAGTTTTAAAAACCCATGCGCACAAAATTAAAGCTCATAATGCTATCAGTCGCCCTTTCCACATTTCTATTTGTGAGTGCGTGTAGCCAGAACAAAACTGACGCTCCCTTTAAAATTACTCTGCGATTAAGTCATGTGTTTAACGTTAACGAGGAGTTAGCAAAATCTATTGAACTTGTGGCCGAGCGGATTGAGAACAAAACAGATGGTGCCGTCAGAATATTAACTTACCCAGGTGCGCAAATAGCCGCATATAAAGACGGTGTTGAAATGGTTGTTCGAGGTGCACATTTTATTTCTGTAGAAGACCCATCGTATATTGGAGATTATGTTCCCGAATTCACAGCATTAGTGGGGCCAATGCTTTACAACAACTACGATGAATATATGGAAATTATTAAAACACCCATGGTAAAAGGCTGGCTACAGAAACTCGAAGGCAAAGGCATCAAGGTGCTTTCACTTCAGTACATATTTGGGTTTCGAAACTTAATCACCGACAAAGTCATTACTACCCCCGTAGATTTAGAAGGCGTAAAACTGAGATCCCCGGGCAGCAACCTGTTTATCCAAACGCTTAACGCGATGGGAGCAAATGCAACACCGTTACCTTGGGGCGAAACGTTTAGCGCATTACAACAAGGTGTTGTAGACGGGCTCGAAGGATCGGAGTTTACTAATCTAGGTGCGAAGGTGTATGAAACGGGCAAAAAGAACGTGGCATTTACCAATCACTTCTTGGGCACCTGTGGCGTATATATTTCAACTGAAGTGTGGGCAAAAATTCCAATTGAATATCAACGCATTATTGAGCATGAATTTGCTTATGAAGCAGAAGCCATGATTAAAAAACTGAAAGACAATCATGCGCAGGTGATTAAAGACTTACAAGCTGAAGGCGTTATGTTCAATGATATTGACCGCGCTGCCTTTGAAACTCGAACCCTTCAGCTTTACGATGGAAAATTGCCCGGTGTAACAATGGAAATGTATGAACAAATTCAAGCCGAATTAACAAAAATTCGCGCAAAGGCTAAATAATGA
This sequence comes from Glaciecola sp. MF2-115, assembly GCF_047250385.1. Lineage (NCBI taxonomy): Bacteria > Pseudomonadati > Pseudomonadota > Gammaproteobacteria > Alteromonadales > Alteromonadaceae > Glaciecola > Glaciecola sp. MF2-115. The sequence continues at coordinate 9,943 of NZ_JBLBVM010000040.1, read as the reverse complement.
GATCACTCATTAACTACGTATTCAAAAATTTAGAAGAAATTCTGTGCAGCGTATTTATTGTGACCATGATTTCCTTAGTGATCATTAATGTATTTTTGCGTTATTTGTTTGGCTATGCCATTTTTTGGGCCGAAGAAGTGGCTACCATTTGTTTTGTTTGGACCGTATTTATAGGTGCAAGCGCCACATATAAACACAAAATGGACTTGGGAATTGACGTACTCATTACAAAAATGCCCAAACCTATCGGGGATATGCTTCGATTTTTTATGGGCTGGGTTTTGCTAGCAATCAACGGTTATATATTCTATATGGCCATCGTTTTTACCAATATCGCTTGGGAAAAACCCACAGCCGTTTTGGGCATTAGTTCGGCAGTGATGAATTTGGCTCTGGTTGTAGGGTTTGGGCTTATTACTTTTTACACAATACGATCTATTTATCGAGATATTCTGAATTATATGGCGAAGGGTGAGGCTATATGATTTATTTGCCTGTTCTCCTTCTATTCCTTCTGTATTTTTTAGGTGTGCCGATTGCCTATGCGCTGCTCGGTGCTTCAATCTTTTATTTTACTTTCTTTGATGCTGGCATGCCGCCAGACTTAGTTTTACAAAAGTTTATTACCTCTGCCGCTTCTTTTCCTCTTTTGGCAATACCCTTCTTTGTGATGGCTGGATCTGTCATGAATTATTCCGGTATCAGTAAAAAACTGATGCAAATGGCCGAAGTGTTAACCGGCCACCTTATTGGCGGTTTGGCACAAGTTAATGTGGTTTTAAGTACTTTCATGGGCGGCGTTTCGGGTTCAGCGAATGCCGATGCCGCCATGCAAAGTAAAATTATGGTGCCGCAAATGGAAAAACGCGGCTATAGCAAAGAATTCTCGGCGGCAATAACGGCAGCTTCCTCAGCAATTTCTCCCGTTATCCCGCCAGGTATCGTAATGATTATTTACGCGTTAATTGCGCAAGTATCAATTGCAGAGTTATTCTTAGCGGGTTACGCACCGGGCTTGATGATGGCTGGCGCACTCATGATTACCGTATGGCTTATTTCACGAAAACGTAAATACAAACCGTCCCGAGATAAGCGCGCTACACTCAAAGAAATAGGCCATCAATTTAAAGATTCTATTTGGTCACTTGCTTTGCCTTTTGGGATCATTCTTGGATTGCGATTTGGCTTATTTACACCAACGGAAGCCGGCGCTATGGCTGTGCTCGCGTCTGTGCTGATTGGCATATTTGTGTACCGCGAACTGAAGTTCAAGCATATAAAGCCAATTCTATTGGACACGATATACGGCACTGGCACTGTCGTGCTTATCATTGTCTCCGCTTCAGTGTTTGGTTACTACCTGAATTGGGAACGGATACCACAAGCGCTCACCGCTTTTTTGTTAGATTTCACCTCAAACAAATACACAATGTTAGGATTAATAAATATATTTTTACTTTGTATTGGTATGTTTATAGAGGGCGGAGCCGCATTAATTATTATTGCTCCATTGCTTGTACCTGTGGTGGTTGCTCTAGGCGTTGATCCTGTGCATTTTGGCATGATCATGATAGTCAATATTATGATAGGCGGCGTAACACCACCATTTGGTTCGATGATGTTTACCACATGCTCCGTAACAAAAGTCCCCTTGGGTGATTTCATGAAAGAAATTTGGCCTTTCATCATCGCCCTGCTATTCGCCTTGATTGCAATAACCTATGCACCGGCGATTGTTTTGTTTTTGCCTAGCCTTATTTGAGTGCGGCAAAGTAAATTAAAGGTAGTCCACCTGCTACTTTGCCGAATTACCCCTATCAATAGTATTCCAAATTTCTCACTTTTCCCCAAAACACGCGATACGAGAACAAGGTGTAAGCGAAGATACAAGGAATAACCACTAATGCCCCGTACAAAATGAAACGCAAAGACTCAGGGGCGCTCGCCGCTTGCCAAATGGTAATTTCACCTGGTACTACATAAGGATAAAAACTAAGTGCGAGCCCAATAAAGCTAAAGGTGAAAATGCAAGTACACAACACAAAGGGTAACCAGCAACCTGAATCGTCCTTTAACGGTAAGCGCTTTAAGGTGTAATAGCCAATAACAAAGAAGCCAAAACACAATAAGGGGATCAGACCAAAGAAGTAAGCCCAAGGTAATTGAGTCCAACGGGCGAAGACTGCATCATTGATCAGTGGGTTGATCAAACAAACCGCAAAAATGCCTATAAAACTGATAAACCCAGCCTTGCGTGCCCAAGCTATGGCTCGAACTTGCAGTTGCTCTTCGGTTTTCATGATTAACCAGCAAGCTCCAATCAATGCATATGCCATGGTAACTCCCACTGCACTGAGAAGACTAAATGCCACGGCAACAAACGTAGTTTCAAATCCCATCACAAACATACCCAGCATATAACCTTGCGATGCAGCACTACCGAGTGAACCTATTTTAAATACGCGATCCCATCGATTCTTATGTTCAGCAATCACTTTTGCCCGAAAATCAAACGATACGCCCCGCAGGATCAAGCTAATTAACAGGATTGCCGCAGGCAAATATAGGGCTTTAAAGATCACATTATGTGCAGCTGGAAAGGCGACTAACAACAAACCAATCGCCAGTACCAACCAAGTTTCATTGGCGTCCCAAAAGGGGCCAATTGAAGCGATCATTTTGTCCCGTTGCGACTCGTTATCCATTGGCATTAACAAGCCGACGCCTAGATCATATCCATCTAAAATGGCATAAACCAAAACAGAAAAGGCCATAAGCCCTGCAAAGATAATGGGAAGTTGGTTATCGAGGATCATGCTGAGGCCTCCTGCTTGTTAAACGGATGTGCAAGGGATGACTTGGCAAGTTCGTACTCTTCAATTTGCACCGACTTGCGGGCCATATAAAACAAAGTTTTGATATAGGCTATTAATAAAAATACATAAACGCTTAGATACATGACTAAACTCATAACCACGTTGCCCGATGGAATATCAGTTACAGCATCAGCAACAGTTAATACGCCACTGACCAAATAAGGCTGACGACCGATTTCCGTGACATACCAGCCTGCAAGCGTTGCTATCCATCCTGAAAAAGTCATGGCAACAAAGAATTTGAGCGCGAACTTCGGTAAAGTTTTTTTACGCCATAAGACAAAGCTGGCTAACCAAGCGCTAAGCAGCATTAACATGCCCAGCCCGACCATGATCCGAAACGCAAAGAATACAGGCCGAACAGGTGGATGCTCGCCTTCAAACTCGTTTAATCCCTTTATTTTACCTTCGGGTTCGTGGGTTAAGATGACGCTAGCGAGTTTAGGAATAGCCAGTTCGTAATCATTAGTTCGATTGTTCTCATCGGGGATCGCAAACAACAATAGCGGCGCCCCTTGAGTGGTTTCCCATATTCCTTCCATTGCCGCGACTTTCTGCGGTTGGTGTTCAAAAGTGTTTAAGCCATGTAAATCGCCCATCAATATTTGTAATGGCGCGAGTATCGCAGCAACGAATAAGCCTGTTTTAAGCGCTATGTTGGGCGCTTTTTTGTTGTCGCCGCGTAAGATCCGATAGGCCGAAATACCCACGATTAAAAAACAAGCCGTTAGCCCTGAAGCTAACATCATATGACCAAAGCGAAACGGAAATGAGGGGTTAAATACAATCGCCCACCAGTCAAGCGCGTGAGCAACGCCATCGCGCATTTCGAACCCTGTTGGTGTATGCATCCATGAATTCAAAGATAAAATCCAAAAGGCAGATAAGGAGGTACCAATCGCTACAATCAGAGTTGCTAAGGTATGGACCCAAGGCGGCACACGATTAATACCGAATAGCATGATCCCTAAAAAGGTAGCTTCCAAGAAAAACGCCGTCAGAACTTCGTAGGCCAACAAGGGGCCGGCAATATTCCCCACTTTTTCCATGAATCCAGGCCAATTAGTGCCAAACTGAAACGACATAGTGATGCCGCTGACAACACCCAACGCAAAGGTTAAGGCAAATACCTTTACCCAAAAGCGGTATATACGCATCCACACAGGATGGTCGGAGATATGGAATCGCACTTTGAAATAGAACAGCAGCCAACAAAGGGCGATTGTGATAGTTGGGAATAAGATGTGGAAGCTAATGTTAGCCGCAAATTGAATGCGGGAAAGCAGCATTACGTCTGCCATGATGCACCTCTAATAGTTAAGTCTGTTTACCTTTCACATTTTTAACCTAGCGTATAAACGAGTAAAAATAGGAAACGTAAGCGGGCTTAAACCCAGTACTTGCGCTTTGTATTAACTACTTTTTAATAACTTGTCTTTCATATCGAGCACTTTACCTACGCCTGAACCAAGCTTCATCAACGTTGCCATCTTTTCAGGGCTCAAACGCTGCAACTCTTCGCTCCACTGAGTGATATTTTCAAGTAAATCATGGATTTCTTGCAATCTACTTTGGGCGTATTTTTCCTGCTCATTTGCAGGTTTGTCCAAGAGTATGTCTCTGAGTAAGGAAAGGGTTGGATCCATCTCGCGCTTGCGGCGCTCTTCAAACACCTTGTTAGCCATGTCCCATATGCTACCTAAGGCTTTAAAGTAATCTTTGCGATCGCCCGGAACGTGATGCATTTGCACTAATCGCCATGATTGCAATTCTTTCAGCCCCATACTGACGTTACCTCTGGAAATATTCAAAGCTTCAGCAATATCGTTTGCGCTAAGCGGCTTTTCACAAATCACCAACAACGCGTACATTTGCCCTACAGTACGATTAAACCCCCAACGGCTACCCATTTCGCCAAAATGCATAACAAAGGTTTCGATCATTGGTGTCATATTCATAGCTTCCTCTATTTCTGAAGTTTCAGTAATTTCTGAAATTATAAACATTTATTGAGATAGATCAATATATTTCGAATTTAATAATTCATCTTTATCGTGTTCGTAGTGCAGGATATTTAACTAAGGTGTATGTAAAGCGTCAATAAATTAGCAATATGGTGAAATATACTCAGTGTTATAGTCACAGCTTAACAACACAGGAAGTTTCGATATAAATAAAAAAGGGCCTAGAGGCCCTTTACTCATGAGTATAAACTTGGATTAGTCGTCAGATTGGTAAAACAACTGCCCTCTAATCGCACCGGCAGGATAATCTGGATTATGCACATTGATATAATATTCTTGTGGATTTTCCAGAATCTCGCTTACCCTTATCCCAGTAGGAAACTTACCTGCTTCACCTTCGGTCAAACAATCGGCGGCATTGCCGTCTTCTGGCCCAGCCAATACCGCGACTACGGGCCCATTTTCACCTCGATTACCCTTGTGAATGTGAGCAGCTATACCACTACCGACAGGAACAAGCTGAATTTTATCAACAGTTAGCACGTAGCATAAGGTAAAGGGGTCATTGTCAATGCCAAATACATAGGCTTCACCACGACCATTAGGATCACCAGAAATACGCTTATTGCTTTGTTCACTGCCTACTTCTTGCCTGCCATCCAGTTCAGCTTCAAGCAAGTTGTTTGTATGACCAGCGAAGGCCAGTGAACTCACTAAGCTTGAAGCTACCAATAAACCGTATTTTGCTTTTTTAAAAAACATCATATATCTCCATTTTCTTTGGTTAAACCGATTGGCACCATTATTGGACAACAGCCCCCCGATAAAGAAGTAACGATTAACTCGAAGAATTGGATGCAGTTAATTTGCATATAATTAAATAAAGGCCAAAACAAAGCTTCACCAACGTTGTCATTTTTCAGGGAGCAAGGGCTCTAATACTTTGCTCCATTGTGCAAAGGAACTTGAGCCTGCACTATTCATAAAATTCAGGGGGTAACACTTGGATCGGTATAAATGAAACTCGGTAGTGAAGCGTATATGTCAGGACGAAATCATGTCGCGTTGTCACGCTGCAAGTCGATTGAAGGGATTGAACTAAAGTAACCTTTAAGCTTGGTCGACGTAAGAGCTAATAAATCAATTTTAGATTTTTACACATTGCTTAATACCCAAAGCAAGAGAAAAGCACCCCGTTGGCTTGAACAATTAGGATAAGCAGTCATTTTAAATTACTGAGATGGATGGGGAAGTTTGCCATCGACATAAAATGTGTCTATCGAGAATTCCATGTTTAATGAAGTATCAGCAGGACAATAGTAAACCAAGTGCTCAGGGCTTTGTTTTATTTGCCATTGGCGTTCCTCTTCTGGCAATCCTATAATTGTATCTAGGTAAAAAACCCCAATATGCTTGCCACCACCCTCTCTGGCCGAATAATACGAAAAAGCATCTACACCCTCATCCCTCATATATGCTCCTACCTTTTGTGGATAGGTATAGTTAGACTTATGCTTCAAGGCTCGCTGTAGTTCAGGATCTTCAATCAAGCACAAATTAACATAATTTTTGGTGGATATATTAGCCGCAAATGAGCTTTTTTTATTGGTAATAACACCTTCGAATGGTTTTTCGCTTCTGCTCATAAAATAAAAGCTATAAAAGGCAGATTCATATAATGCACTTTTGACATTGTGACTGGCGTAAAAAATAGAAGATTCATATTGGCGACCATATCGAGATCCATATTTCAAGGGTGGGTATCGAAAGGGTGTACTCAGTAAATAGTGGCGCTTTGGCTTATCCGCCAGATGAGGTATAGGTGGTTTAGACGATTCGATAATATCTTCTAATAAAGACTGCTCTTCAAGCGTATCAACAATTTGCATTGTTGCTGCGCTTTCTTGTGATTCAACCACCCTATAAAAGCGCTCGTTGCAGTCACTTGTAATTGGGGACAGCGATATCAAGCATGCCCTCGCATTGCATCAAGGTATTCAACAACATTTACTAAGCCAACGATTGTTTTCATCTTGTCTAAAGGTGTTCTTTGGTCAAAGTCGAGATTCTTTGTGTTTAACCAATGCCGCATTGCATCTGTTGAGCCACCTAAAATGGCATATAAAGAACGATAAACGCGGATTGTTAGCACTGCAGATTCATAGACTTTGTTTGGTTTCATATCCATTTTTTTCTGCATGCGAGAAACGGTTGCGGGGTCAGCACCAATAATTTGACCTACAATTTCATTAGATAAACCAAGTTCCCGTTTTGAATTAAAGAGAGCTTTGGTAACAACCTGAGTTTTACTTAGATTAGATTTTTCTAAAATTGCTTCCATATTATTCTCCTGCATTACCCTGTCAGTATAAGTGCAAATGCAATAAATAACAATAATACGTGCATATACACACCAACCTTCAATACTTAAAATTAGTCTATAATATAAATCTGAGCTACTCGGATCGGATATTCCAACACGATACGCTCAGCGGGTTTCATTAAAACTTTATGTAAGGGATACTGATATGGACGCTTTTAAGCAAATTAATTTAATTACTCTCATTGTGACTTTCTGGGTAATTGTGTTTTCTGCACCCGTTGTTTCAAATGAGATAAACTCAAACCTTGCTAAAAAGTCTGCAAACGCGAATCGTAGTTTTTCCGAAACGATTGGAGACGAGGGCCCGGGTTGTTCGATTGCCGCTTATCACAAAGGCAATATCATTTTTCAAGGCCAGTATGGCCATGGCCATTTGGGCTTGATGACACCCATCACCAAAGACTCTGTTTTTGACCTTGCTTCAAACTCAAAACAATTTACTGCTGCCAGTATTCTAATTCTGCAACATCAAGGCAAACTTAAAATAGAGGACGATATAAGAAAATATCTGCCCGAAATACCCAATTACGGTAAGGTCATAACAATTCGCCATCTTTTAAATCATACTAGTGGGATCCGCGATTATATTAATCTTATGACGCTATCAAATCACCACATAGACGATGTTACTACTCAAAAAGATGCAATGTTTTTTATGAAAATTCAAAAGGCATTGGACTTTGAGCCCGGGGAAAAATATTCCTACAGCAATTCTGGCTATTTATTGGCGGCTGAAATAGTAGAACGAGTATCTGGTGTGCCCCTAAAAGAATTCGCCAAACAACATATTTTTGATGAGCTCGAAATGCAGGTGACAACTTATGTGAATTCCCACAAAAAAGTGATTAAAAACCGTGTGGAAGCATACGCTTTAGAAGACGGCATGTTTGTTAAAGATGTGTCGTATTGGGAACAGTATGGTGATGGCGCAGTGTTCTCTACTACTGAAGACCTTATAAAGTGGGATTCAATTTTCTACAGCGAAGACTATAGATGGCTAAAAGAGCAACTCTATAAAAAAGGAACGCTGAATAATGGTGAAGAAATTCCTTACGCTCTGGGTCTAGCGCATGAAAATTATAAAGGTTTAGAGGTAATTCTGCACGGCGGCTCTTGGGGAGGATATCGTTCTCAATTTGTTCGAAATCATGAACACCACTTTTCTGCTGTTGCTTTATGCAATTATGCTCACAGCAATCCAACAAACCTGACTTACAAATTGTTTGATATTTTTCTAGCAGACTTTTTAACTCCTGAAGAAGATTCCCCCAGCAGCGATGCTACACCCTCTCAGGAAGAGGAATCGGAATTAACCCTAGAGCTTATAGAGTTAACATCTGATTTAATTGAACATTACTCAGGACGATATCAATTTACTGATTATCCTTCATATTCGCTAGAAGTGTTGGTTGAGGAAGAGAGTGGGCACAATAAGCTCTATCTTAATATAGTTGATGCAAAAAGAGTTCAGGTTTGGCCGACACAAGAAAATGCTTTAGTGGACAAAAATAACCGACGTGTTTTGTGGTTTAACCCTGATGGAACCATCAGCTACGACAATGTAGCTTGGGGCTTAACATTTTTGGTAAAAAAACTTAACGCTCTATCGGTACCATTACCTGATCTAAACGCGCTCACTGGTGAATATTTTAGTGTTGAACTGGATAAGAAATTAGATATTAAACTGATCGATAAGCAACTTATCGCATTTGACAAAAGAGACAATCAAACTGTCTTATTTCATATCGACCTAGAAACACTGCTTGCAGACCAAGGCTTAGGCTTACTTAAGGTCCTTAGAGACAAAAGCGATGATATAACCGGACTATCGCTAGATACTAACCGCGCTAAAGGCATAGTTTTCGAGAAAATGAATTAAAAAAAGGGAAAGCGCGGCTTAAATGCTTATATGAGCGGCTCAAATAAGACTCCCACCTGCTCGGTGGCGGAGAGCTATGTGTTGCTCTAACGTGCTTAATGGGTGCAATCAAAAACCTTTTCAGAATTGAGATACGTTTTTGTCAGCTTTCTAGAATTGTAGATTAACAAAAAAGTATCATACTTTTACGTTGGCTCGACTGACCGTTGTGCCCTAGTTCCTTGCCTGTCACCACCGCGTCGGCCGTGGTCTCCTTAGAGTGAAAAACGGAAGCTCAAACTACATTGGCCGAACGGCTGCTGTGCCCCAGAAACCGGACGTAGCGATTTATTGTGGTTTAGTCTGCTAAGAGCGCAGCCTGTGTGAAAACTCCGTTTTGATCACCTTTTGAACTAAGTAGGCTGTTCTTATGATCAAACAGTCTTAGCAGCCGATCCAAGTTCACCATGGTATTTAGTATAATAAAGCGGTAAGCCAAAGCAGGAGATTACCGCTAATGTCCCATCATATAAAAGGCCAATCTAGAACCCAAGCCACCTTGTTTCCAGAAGCATTAGACGACTTCGTCACGGATGAGAATCCAATACGCGTTATCGATGTCTTCGTTGATAGTTTAGATTTAGCGTCACTAGGGTTCGAAAAAGTCGAAACCAAAGCGACTGGCCGACCTTGCTATCATCCAGGCACAATGCTCAAACTTTATATTTATGGCTATTTGAATCGTATTCAGTCATCTCGCCGATTAGAAAAAGAAACCCATCGCAATGTAGAGCTAATGTGGTTACTTGAGCGTTTACAACCTGACTTCAAAACCATCGCAGACTTTAGAAAAGACAACGGT
>NZ_JBLBVM010000039.1:0-85001 GCF_047250385.1 Glaciecola sp. MF2-115 | reverse complement strand
AGTCTCGCCAAAAACATACTCATTCACTTCACCTTTAGGAGAGTGATTGCATTATTCAGTCAAGGGGTGCGAAATCTTAACAAAGACTATAAAAAACGAATATATAGCATGGCCTCGTAAAAAATGGGGATCCCTCAGTGCATTCGCAGGAATGACCTAGGATGCTTTACGTAATGACGAGAAGTAGCGCTTTTTTGTTATTAACTGCAGTTTGCGAAACTAATTAAACTTTCACAACTTTATAGTCGACCAAAAAACCGATGCTAGTTTTTCCGTAGCAATTGACTATCATCAGCTTTTAGCAACAACTGCTTACTATCCACTAAACATTGTTGAGCGTAGTCACCAAACCACTTTTTAGTATCATTGAATTGTTTTACAAAAGAAGCTTTATCGACATCTTCAACTAACTGTAATGCCTCGCCGAACCTTTCATGAAAACGTTTTAGCAATGCTAAACTTTCTTCATTATTAAAGATGATATCTGCGTAAAGAGACGGTTCCTGAGCAAACAACCTTCCAACCATGGCCAATTCCAAACGATAGATGGGTGAGCTAAACATCAACAAAGAACTTAGATTAGGATCTTCTTCTTTCAGGTGCTGGCCATACACAAAGGTACTGAAATGGCGCATTACTTGAATAAATGCCATCGCACTATCGTGTTCGCTGCTAGAAGATTCATGAAGCACCGCGCCCCACGTTCTCATTTGCTCCAGAAGCCACTCATACTTGTCTGGCTCACGACCGTGGCAGACCACAACAACTTGTTTAATCATGCCAGGACTGTCAGGGCCAAACATTGGGTGCAAGCCCACTACAGGACCACTGTGCACTTTTAGCATCGCTTCTAAAGGTTCATTTTTGACACTGGTGATATCGGTAAGGATGCAATGTTTGGGTAAATTGCTTAGCTTTTCAATAACTGAAATAGTTAGCTTTATAGGGACGGCAACAATCACCAAATCAGCATCTTTGAAAATTTCTTCAGCTTCAGCCCAGTCATCTTTTTCTAAACTTGTGACTGCATACTCACTTTGTTCAAACAATCGTACAAATAACTTACCAAGCGCACCGCCACCACCAATAATAACGACTTTGTTAATATCAGGGTTAATGCAGCGGTAATTTGAGTGCTGGGTGCGATAGGAATCGCGTATCACTCGACGTAAAACATCTTCAGCTAAATCTGGTGACAAGCCTATTGACTCTGCCTGCTCACGTCGTGCCGCAATCATTTCCGATTCGCGGCTAGGCACATAGATAGGCATGCCCGTTAAGGTTTTTACTTCACCCACCTTCCCTGTCAGCTCATTTCTGAGTTTTAACAGTTGGATTAATTGACTGTCGACATCGTCTATACGATGTCGCAGTTTACTGAGTGTTTCATCTGTCTCTGACATTTATGCACTTAAGCGCTTTGTTTGGCGCATTGGGAGAACAGTGATTAGTCTATCACGGGTTTTCAAAATTAGATCTTGAGTTTGTTGCCAGTCGATACAACCATCAGTGATAGACACTCCATATTCTAAGTCTGCTAGCGTTTTACCCGTCGAACTTTGATTCCCAGCGTTCAAGTGACTTTCTAGCATAATACCGATAATAGACTGATTGCCCTCTAAGATTTGGTTCACCACATTCTGAGCAACTAATGGCTGTCTGCGGTAATCTTTAGCACTATTTGCATGGCTACAATCAACCACCAAACTTGAGACAATGCCTGCGCCCCTCAACTCATCTTCACAATCGGCGACACATACAGAATCATAGTTAGGCTGCTTGCCGCCACGTAAAATCACGTGACCATCGGGATTGCCCTGTGTTTTGATCACACTTACTTGACCTTGCTTGTTGATGCCCATGAAACGATGGCCTGAGGCAGCCGATTGTAGGGCATTAATCGCGATACCCATTGAACCGTCAGTGCCATTTTTAAAGCCTACTGGCATCGATAGACCACTTGCCATTTCGCGGTGAGTCTGCGATTCAGATGTTCTCGCACCTATTGCCGCCCAACTGAACAGTTCAGCAAGATACTGAGGACTAATCGGATCTAAGGCTTCAGTTGCAACGGGAAGACCTAATTCAGCTAACCAAATCAACAATTCGCGCGCACGTCGCAAACCGGTTTCAATATCAAAAGTATCATTTAAGTGAGGATCGTTTATTAAGCCTTTCCAACCTGTTGTAGTGCGGGGCTTTTCAAAGTAAACGCGCATCACAATATATAAGGTGTCTTTGCACGACTCATGCAACTCTTTCAGCTTAAGCGCATACTCCTTTGCCGCTTCGATATCATGAATAGAACATGGTCCACAAACAACCAGTAAACGGTGGTCATCGCCGTGAATAATGTCTGAAATTACTTTTCGAGAATCAATTACGCCTTGCAAGGCACTCTCGCTTACCGGAAGTTCACTGCTAAGTTCATCTGGCGTAACAAGTACTTCTTCAGATGAAACATGAATATTATTAACTGTGTCTTTTTGCATTTTATTACTCTTTTATAAGAAAACGGATGAAATGTTAAACGTATGTCGTAAACAACAAGAAAAGGCATAAAATTAAGAAGAACTTCGCTACCCAACCAAGATGTAAGCTTTTATTTACACGCAATAAAGCCTAAGAGATATTACTGTTTGACTTTTTAACAAACTATTCGAAAGGCTTCAAGTTGAATATGAAGTTATTTGAAATAATAGTAGAAAAGGCGCTGTTTTGTTGAAAACTAGCGCCTTTTCTTTACTTTATGTTTTATTGACTACAATTATTTATAGCCGATTGTCCTAACCTACAGGATAAACATAACTTGCTTGTAGACCCAGAGGAATTCCAATTGCCCAATAGATAAGCAAGAAAATTGTCCAAGCAACAAGGATGGTAATACTAAATGGCAACATAAGTGACAACAAAGTACCAATGCCAGTTGATTTCACATAGCGTTGGCAATACACCACAACCAATGGGAAATAAGGCATCAAAGGTGTAATGATGTTGGAAGACGAATCTCCTAAGCGATACGCTGCCTGAGTCAAGTCAGGAGAAATTCCTAACTGCATTAACATTGGTACAAAAATTGGTCCTAGCAAAGCCCATTTAGCCGACGAAGAACCTACAAATAGATTCACAAAGGCTGTTAGGATTATAATGCCAACAATAGTTATCATTGGCGGGAGCGCCATTCCTTTCAGGAATTCAGCACCGTTTATCGCCATCAAGGCACCCAAATTTGACTTCCCGAAAGCATCAATGAATAAAGCACAAAAGAAAGCCATAACGATGTAGTAACTCATCCCCTGCATCGCTTTTGTCATGCTGTCTATCATGTCTTTAGTCGTGCTATAAGTGCCTGACATGAAGCCATAAACGACACCAGGCAATAGGAACAATAGAAAAATAAGTGGAACAATTGACTGCATAACGGGAGCAGAAAAACTCGTAAGCTCACCATTCGCGTCTCGCATCGGAGAAGTTTCTGGTATTAAAATAACGACCAAGGCGATGATACCAACAAGCATTGCAAGTCCAGAAAACCTGAGCGCTCTCGCTTGCTTTTTCGATAATTCATCAAACCTAGGAATATCGTTTGGATCACCATCAACTTCAACGTCTTTTAAGCGCGGTTCAATCACCTTGTCAGTGATATACCATGCGAGGCCTACGATGAGTAAGGTAGAAGCTGAGTTAAAAAACCAGTTGTTAAGCGGGTTTACTTGTATCTCAGGATCTATAATCTGCGCCGCCGCTTGCGTAAAAGATTGCAACAGAGGGTCAATAGCTGAAGGAATGAAGTTAGCACAGAACCCCCCGCTTACACCTGCGAATGCTGCCGCAATACCTGCCAAAGGATGTCGACCCATAGCATAAAAGATCACACCAGCAAGCGGTATTACTAACACGTAACCTGCATCTGTTGCGGTATGACTTACGATAGCCACTAACACAACCATTGGTGTTAATAAGGATCTCGGAGTCCAATCGAGCATGCGTTTCAAGCCAGCACTAATAAAGCCACTGTGCTCTGCTACGCCGACACCTAACATTGCTACTAAGACCACGCCAAGGGGCGCAAATCCAGTAAAAATCGTAACCATTCGGCTTAAAAAGTCAGCCATCGCATCGCCAGTAAGCAGGTTATTAACCTCAATTGCGTTTCCTGTTCTTGGATCCACAGCATCAAAGCTCATTTGAGAAAATATGGCAGAGCATACCCAAATGATTATTAAGCAAATAAAGAAAATAATGGCTGGGTCGGGTAATTTATTACCTACTCGTTCCACTTTATCAAGCGCGCGAGTAACCCAAGTTGAGGGAGCTTGTTGCATATGTATATCCTTTTTTATTCTTTTAATTTAGCAATACATGAGCCTAAAAATATCAGATGTAATTAAACATGCTAATCGATATTTTTTCCACCTATATTTAAGCTTTGACTTCACCCAATCTTTAGACGACTTCAAACATGCCTTGCAAACAAAAAAGCAACTATTTCTAAATAAATTATTGACTATTTTATATCCAGCAATATACTGTATGAATAAACATGTATAATCATATTGAGGTGATACAAATGAATGCATCTAACTTTTTGAGTGCTAATGTCTCTCTGAACAACTCGTATTCAATGCGCTCCAACACGAGAGCAGCTTGCGTAGCCAACGCAGCTTTTATAGGTAATGCACCTTTAGACAAATTAGAAACAGGAATTAAAAGTATTGATCACCTGGTTCAACGATACAGTATCAATTTCAATATTGATGAGGGGCAACTTGCCGACAATGCTTTTCAAAAGTCACTTGTGCTTTACGGACAAGACCAAAGACTAGACTACTTCAATTTACCACCGTGCATGTATATGCTCATTGCAGCAGCAAGTGCCGAAGAAAAATTCATCGTGCATCGCTTTTACTTACCTTACAAAAATGGAGTTCGCTTCGCGACTTACCTGCTAAATGAAGAAGGTGAAATAATTGAAAGTGTCAGCTACCAACGGAACGTAAAGTACCTACAAGCTTTCAAAATTATTAGAAAACAAATAGCCCTAGCTAATCAAATAAACGAATCTATAGCAGCATAACGAAAAGCGCGTTTGGTAGCAGAGACTAGGAGCAGAAAAGGAATCCCTTTCTTAGCAAACCTCCACTAGGCATGGATGCCTCATATGAAAAGTCAGGATAACCGAACCCGCGCTTGGTAGCAGAGAGTAGAAGCCCATGGTGAGTCTCTTTCTTAGCAAACCTTCACTAGGCATGGATGCCTCGTGTGAGCGGTCAGGATGACGAAAAGCGCGTTTGGTAGCAGAGGCGAGGAGCAGAGGAGGAATCCCTTTCTTAGCAAACCTTCATGAGGCAAGGATGCCTCGTGTGAGCGGTCAGGAGGACGAAAAGTGTGTTTGCGAAGAAAGGGATTCCTCTTCTTCTCCTAGCCTCTGCTTTCCTAAAAAAGCCGAAAAACAAAAAGCCCGCAATTAAGCGGGCTTTTGAATGTTAACGATGACACTAAATTAAAATTAGTTAAGTTTTTCTTTGATACGTGCAGATTTACCTGAACGTTCGCGCAAGTAGTACAATTTAGCGCGACGAACAGCACCACGACGTTTCACTTCAATAGAAGAAATTGCTGGGCTGTGAGTTTGGAACACACGCTCTACACCTTCACCACTAGAAATCTTACGTACAGTGAAAGCAGAGTGTAGACCACGGTTACGCTTAGCGATTACAACGCCTTCGTATGCCTGAAGACGCTCTTTCTCGCCTTCTTTTACTCTTACTTTAACAACTACAGTGTCACCCGGGCCAAAGGCCGGAACATCAGTTTTAAGCTGTGCTTGCTCAATTTTTTTGATGATATCTTGACTTACTTTACTCATCAGATCCTCTCATTCTAGTTAACTGTCATTGCGCCGCAACTTCTACTCGCCTTTAAGCTGAGTTAGAATTTTTTGTTGCTCCTCAGTCAGAGCTAGATCATTTAATAAATCAGGGCGTCGTTCCAAAGTTCTTTCTAAAGACTTGGTAAGGCGCCACCGCCTAATTTTTTCATGATTGCCACTTAACAACACACTCGGTACAGCTTCACCATCTAACACTTCGGGCCTCGTGTAATGCGGACAATCCAACAAACCATTAGTAAAAGAATCTTCTACTGCCGATTGTTTATGCCCCAATACATCTGGCAACAATCTCGATACCGAATCCATCAACACCATTGCTGGTAGCTCGCCGCCACTTAAGACGTAATCCCCAATTGACCATTCCTGATCAACCAAAGCATTAATAACGCGCTCATCGATGCCTTCGTATCGCCCGGCCACTAATATAATATTAGGAAGCTGGGTTAAAGACTGAACCTCAGTCTGGTTTAGCGTTTTACCTTGTGGTGATAAATACACAACCACGCTATTTTCACCTAATGCAGACTTTGCATCGGATATTGCGTCTGTTAATGGCTGAACCATCATCAGCATTCCAGGGCCACCGCCGTATGGGCGATCATCAACAGTTCGATGTTTATCAGTGGTGTAATCGCGAGGATTAAACATATCCACCTGTATAATACCGCTCTTAACTGCTCTGCCGAACACTCCTTGATTCAAGAAAGGTTCAAACATTTCAGGAAATAGCGTTACTACACCGAAACGTTGTGTAGGTTGCATTAAAAACCTGGGTCCCAGTCCACCGTAATAGACTTAGCCTGCTTATCGACACTCAACACAACTTGGTCGTGTAGGAATGGCAATAAACGTTCTTTTTGACCAAATGCATCGTTTGTTTTTGCTTTAACAAGCATCACATCGTTTGCACCTGTTTCGAACATATCTTTAATTACACCCAAATCGTAACCTTTATCAGTCACAACTTGCATACCAATTAAATCCTTCCAGTAAAAGTCATCTTCTAATTCAGGAAGAACTGATGTAGGAACCGATATCTCAGCATTTTTAACATGCTCAGCATCGTCTCTTGAATCAACCCCAACCAATTTAGCAACCAAACCTTTACCTTGCGTTCGCCACTGATCAATTTGTATCTCTTGGTTATTCATACCATTGCCATTTAACTGCCAAGGTGCATAACCGAATATATCTGCTGCAATTTGTGTAAAGCTGTTTATTTTGACCCAACCTTTAACCCCGTAAGGAGCACCGATTTTGCCAACAATAATTGTGTCAGACGCTGAACTCATCTTTACCTCAAATCACTGATACGAAAGCGCTACTAAGCAGCAACTTTTGCATCTTTTACCAAGCGAGCTACGCGGTCAGAAACACCTGCCCCTACGCTTACCCAATACTCAACACGCTCTAGGTCTAAACGTAAACGCTCAGCTTGACCTTGTGCAGTTGGATTGAAGAAACCCAAGTTTTCGATGAACTTACCGTTGCGTGCACGACGACTGTCTGCAACAACTACTTGATAAAATGGACGCTTTTTAGCGCCACCACGTTGTAAACGTATAGTAACCATATATGCCTCAAACTCTTTGTAGTGTTACCGTTAACATACCTTGCTCCGACTTAGCCGGAAAAAAGGTGCGCGAATTATACGCTTAGTAGCTTATTTTGCAAGGTAATTGTCATTAAAAAGAGAAATAGAGCTGAGGGGGAGTTTTCATCCCAACAAACCTTCACTAGGCATGGATGCCTCGTGTGAGCGGTCAGGATGACGAAAAGCGCGTTTGCTGGGATGAAAACTCCCCCTCAGCTCTATTTCTCTTTTTATTCCACATAAAAAAAACGAACTATACAAGCTCGTTTTTCTTTAGATTATCAATATTGACTAACGCGGACCAAACCCACCGCCCATGCCGCCCATTCCACCGGGTCCGCCAGGAGGCATCATTCCGCCCATTCCGCGCATCATTTTCTTCATGCCGCCACCAGACATTTTCTTCATCATCTTCTGCATTTGCGTAAATTGCTTCAGCAGTTTGTTGACGTCTTGAATTTGTGTGCCTGAACCAGCAGCAATACGGCGTTTTCTTGAGCCTTTAATAACATCAGGACGTTCACGCTCACCTGGAGTCATCGAATTAATGATCGCTTCCATTTGGGTAAATTGCTTATCGTTCGCCTGATCTTTTATTTTCTCAGTCATTTTGCCCATGCCTGGCATTTTATCCATTAAGGACATCATGCCACCCATGTTGCGCATTTGCTCCAACTGTTCTTTAAAGTCTTGCAGATCAAAGCCTTTGCCCTTTTTGACTTTTTGAGCGAGCTTCTGCGCTTTGTCTTTATCAACTTTACGCTCAACTTCTTCAATTAAGCTAAGAACATCACCCATTCCTAAAATACGGCTTGCGATACGCTGAGGATGGAAAGGTTCTAAGGCATCGAGTTTTTCACCCATACCTAAGAATTTGATTGGTTTACCAGTAATGTGCTTAACGGATAATGCAGCACCGCCTCGTGCGTCACCGTCAGCTTTCGTTAAGATAACACCCGTTAATGGTAATGCTTCATTAAACGCTTTTGCTGTATTAGCAGCATCTTGCCCCGTCATTGCATCAACAACGAATAAGGTCTCAACCGGTTTTACAGCGCTATGAAGCTCTTGAATTTCCTTCATCATTTCTGTATCGACAGCAAGACGACCTGCCGTATCTACTATCAATACGTCGATGAAATTGAGTTTCGCTTGTGCAATTGCACCCTCGACGATATCAACAGGCTTTTGCAAAGCAGAAGAAGGGAAAAACTCAACATCGACTTCTTCAGCCAATGTCTGAAGTTGCTTGATCGCAGCGGGTCGATAAACATCGGCGCTCACAACCATGACTTTTTTCTTTTCGCGTTCTTTTAGATATTTTGAAAGCTTACCAACACTGGTCGTTTTACCAGCACCTTGTAAGCCAGCCATCATAATTACGGCAGGCGGAGTCGCAGCGAGGTTTAAACCTTCATTCTCCGAACCCATAATTGCTTCAAGTTCACCTTGAACAATTTTGATCAACATTTGACCTGGGTTTAAGCTTTTAGATACTTCAATACCTACAGAACGCTCTTTGACACGCTCAACAAAGGCCTTAATGACGGGCAATGCCACATCAGCCTCAAGCAAGGCCATGCGTACTTCACGCAAGGTTTCTTTAATGTTGTCTTCGGTTATTCTGCCTTTACCGCTAATGTTTTTAAGGGTTTGGCCTAATCTGTCTGATAAATTCTGAAACATATTAATAATTTGATTTCGCTATAATTACCCTAGAGTATACAATACTTATGTTGCGCATATCGACACTGTTTTGCTATAAACTCGTCAGGAATTTGATAAAGGTTAAATGATGGATCTTACTTTCACTTTGTATTTGCTTACGCTATGCCTATATTTATGGGCAGGTATAGCGTTAACCAAGGCCTTTTTTTCACCTCATAATCAAGCGAGTAAATTACCACATTACCTGCTTTATGCTGCGGCTATTGGCCATTTAGCGTTAATCGTTGCGTCTAACGCCGACAACCAATCCGAACAACTAAGTATTACCCAAGTTGCAGTTTTGCTCGCATGGTTAGTAACTGTAACGATGCTGGTAGCGAATACATACATAAAGAATTTAGTATTCTTACCCGTTGTTAGTTTTTTCTCCGCACTATTCATCACTTTGCAAATGTTTGTTCCACAAAGCACGGGCATTCATATCAATATGAGTTTTGGCATGATGAGTCATATCATTTTGAGTTTGTTTGCTTTTGGCGTGCTGAGCATTAGCTTTTTATATGCATTGCAGCTGGCGTACATTAATTATCTGCTGAAGCACAAACAATTTTCGCTCGCGAACAACCAACTACCTCCTCTACTCTCTGTAGAGAATATTCTGACTAAACTGATGGTTATTGGAACCAGTCTGCTGGCCATAGCATTAGCCTCTGGTTTTGTATTTATTCCAAATATGTTTGCCGAGGGTTATGCGCATAAGACTATTTTATCGAGTAGCGCCTTTATCGTATATTTAGTCGCTTTATTACTTCACCATTTTTTGGGTTTAAAAGCCCGCATACTAGTCACCTTCAATTTGGTCGGCATCAGCTTATTAACTTTGGCATATTTTGGCAGTCGATTTGTGCGCGAAATTATTCTTTGAAGAAAGATCCGATTAAGTAGACACCATCGTTTGCTTTTTAATACTAGATACTCGCTTTTGAATAGTGGATACTAGTAGGATAAAAATCATCTGTTTAAATACTAATTAAAACGAGGAAACTCATAGTTGGACGTTGCCAATGAAACGCTCTTTATAATTCTTGCTATTCTTATTGTTGTTTCAGCCTATTTCTCAAGTTCAGAAACAGGCATGATGACAATTAATAGATATAAATTAAAACACTTAGCCAATGAAGGCGACCCGAGAGCACTGCGTGTTCAAAAGCTGATCGACCGCCCAGACAAATTAATTGGTCTTATCTTAATTGGTAACAACCTTGCCAATATTGCCGCATCATTGGTTGCTGGTGAGATTGCAACGCGATACTTTGGTGAGTTTTACGGCATGATCGTGACCACTTTCGGTCTTACGTTGGTAATGCTTGTGTTTGCAGAAGTCACACCAAAAACGCTTGCCGCAATGTACCCTGAGAAAATTGCCTTCCCGAGTTCTTTGATACTCCTTCCTTTGTTGTTTTTATTCACACCCTTTGTGAAACTCGTTAATGGCTTCACCAACATTATTCTTGCTGTCTTACGCATAAATCCTAACGGTGACAACGGAGACTCCTTAAGCCGAGAGGAACTAAGAACGGTCGTATACGAGGCGGGAAATCTTATCCCCAAAAAGCACCAAGATATGCTGGTCAGTATTCTTGATTTAGAAAATGTGACCGCCGAAGACATTATGGTGCCGCGCTCGGACATTTATGCCATTGACATCAATGACGATTGGAAAGATATTCAGAAACGCTTAACTAACTCACAACATACTCGAGTTCTATTGTACCGGGACAGTATTGATGACGCTGTTGGCTTTATTCACGTTCGTGATGCTCTGCGTTTATTATCAAAAGATCAATTCACTAAGGCCACTATTCTTAGAGCAGTAAAAGAGATTTATTACACGCCTGAGTCAACTTCACTACACACTCTTATGTATAAGTTTCAGGCCGTGAGAGAGCGTATTGGTCTTGTGGTTGATGAATATGGAGACATTCAAGGGCTTGTTACCCTAGAAGATATCTTAGAAGAAATCATTGGAGACTTCACAACCTCAATGCTTCCTGACTACAGTAAAGAAGCCATAGAGCAACAAGACGGCAGCTATTTAGTGGATGGCAGTGCCAACGTGAGAGAATTAAATAAAGAGATGGATTGGTTCTTTCCTACAGAAGGGCCAAAAACACTCAACGGTTTGATCTTAGAGTATTTGGAAGAAATACCTGAAAGTAACATCAGCGTTCGACTTGCTGGTTACCCTATCGAGATTGTCGACATTAGCGGCAACATGATAAAAACAGTCAGAGTTTTGCCTTTACACTACGTTGCGCCAGTTGACACTCCGCTACCGGCGTGACTTCAAATCAATTACGTTTGAGGCTTTTTGTACTTTTTTTTCGCGAGCGCGTTGTTTAAAGGCCTCAACTTTTTCATTTAAGTTATTTAGCTTCTCTAGAATGTCTTGTAACTCTTCATCATCATTAATATCAGCGTCTTGAGCATGCTTCTCAAGCGTATGATACAAGGTTAATGGTAATGACTTTTTTGACATAGGAAGCGTTCATAATCTTTAATCTGCGAATATTAATTATGTATCGGTTGGATCACAGATTACTGAATGCAAGAACACCAAGAATTTTGTAATTTATTAAATGATTTTACGATTGGGATTAAGTCAAACTTTGATAAAAAGCTAACTGACTGCCTTTAGAGCGTGTTGCGTCATAGTCAATCATCAAAACATCTGCAGTATCAAAAATTCGCGCATTAAAACCACTGCAAACAACATCACTTAGTAAACTAACCAAAGGCATGTGGCTGATCACGAGTAAACATTGAATAGTGCTATCATTGAGTAACTCACCATCTATGAGATCTTGAACCATATTTGCATTACCAATAGGCGTCACTTCCGATGTTTTAATATGTTTTTGGATTGACAAGAAGGGCTCAACCGCGCCCAGTGTTTCGAGAGTTCTAACATAAGGACTTACAAAGGTAAGATCGACCTGACGCAAAGCAGTTTGATTCTTTAACTGTTTTGCCATCCATTTCGCTGCATGCTCAGATTGCGTAATGCCAAACTTGGTAAGATGTCGTGATTGATCATCTTGCTTATAAGGTTCAGCCTCACCATGTCGCATTACAAATATAATCATGAATATTTATCTTTTTAATAAGGTTTTCTCGCTAGCGGACGCTAACACTTAAATAGGTGTGTTCACAATAGTGTTTTAGTATATTTTTAACGACAAAAGTCGAAATTTCTTTACAACTATTACATTTATAGGTTTTATTAGTGTAATAGCTAAGAGGAAAAGCATTGCTCCTATCACGACTAACAAATCGAGAGTATTCAGTAAGTTTACTTGAGAATGGACTCGAGTATGCTTTGATCAAATGCCCCGAGGCACAGAAAGCGTCGGTTTCTGTATCAATAGAAATGGGGCATTTTAGCGATCCCGAGGATTGCCAAGGCCTATCTCATTTAATGGAGCATATGTTGTTTGCCGGCAGCAAACGCTATCCCGATGGTAACTATTTAAATACATTGCTGAATTCCCACGGTGGATTTGTTAATGCATGGACTGCTGCCGAGACATGTAACGTTCATTTTAGTTGCCCTGCTAACCTTTTTGAAGAATCCCTCGATGTACTGATTGATATGCTCACGCAACCGATGCTAAGCATTGATGGAATTGAGCAAGAAGTTGAAGCTATTGATGCTGAGTTTTCGATGCGCAAGCAAGATGACGTTCGTCGTTTGTATGACGTTCACAAACAAACATGCAACCCAAAACATCCATTCAGCCGATTCAATGTTGGCAATAAAAATATATTCAATCAATTCTCTAGAACCAACTTACAGAGCAGGTTACGTGAGCATCATCAACATTATTTCGACGCCAAGCGCATAAAAGCATGTGTCGTTCTTCCTCAAAAAATGGCAAACAATGAACTCAGTGCTGTGATTGAAAAAAAACTAAATGAGTTTTCTCACAGCAATATTACGCATTTTCCCCTTAGCCCACCTGAATTGTATTTAGATAAGCAAAAGGCTTGTTTAATAGAGGTAAAGCCGTACAAGTTTGCTCAAAACCTAATGCTCACTTTTTGCTTGCCTAACATTTCAGCTTGGTACCGCAGCAAACCCATTTTACTTTTGACGCATTTAATTGATGATGCTTCTGAAAACACATTGCAATATTATTTAAAACGACAAGGCTTAATTCTCGACTTAAGTGCCAGTGGCGGAATTGAAGGTGAGAATTTTCAAGATATTAATATCAACGTACGTTTAACTGAATTGGGATTGGAAAAGACTCATGAAATAATACAGACCATCCTTCAATGGTTTGATTTCTTGAGAGACAATGGAATTGAAAAGTGGCGATTTGAAGAAAAGTCCCAACAATTAGCCTTGCAAGTAAAGCATTCAGCGCTGCCATCAGGAATCGATGAAGCCGTTATGCTCGCGACTAAATTACATAAATCTAGTTTACAACAAGCACTTGAAAGCGATGTCGCCATGGATTGCTATGACGAAAATGTGTTCACTCAATTCCTTGAATATTTCAATCATGAAAATTTACGTGTGTTTTGCATACATCCTAAAGCTAAGTGCGATTTAATAACTGCTCAATATGAAGTCCCTTACAGTTTGCGGAAAGTTGATTTTAGTCCAAAAACCAAGTCAATTTTGGCTTTGGAGTTACCCCCTAAAAACCCTTATATGAGTGACAATTTTGCACTCGCCTCTAGGGAGTTAGAAACAGATGAAGTTAGGATAATTAAAAGCTCTGACTTCCTGCTTAAGTTCACACAAAATCATCACTTTAAAACCCCAAAAGGAGATTGTTATCTTTCTTTAGAAAACCCAAATATGATCGGCAGTGCACGAAATTTAGCGATTAAGAAACTTTGGATTGCTTGTTTAAGTGAGGAGCTCAGTGAAATTTATAGTGGGGCTGAAATGGCCGGCATTAACTTTAGACTATATGGTCATCAAGGCGGCATGACACTCCACACAAGTGGCTTTTCTGACCGTCAGCTAATGTTATGCGAGGAGGTATTAAGTTTTATTCAAACCGTTCGTATAAAACCTGCGACATTTGCTGGAGTGAAGGAAAAGCTCACGACAAGTTTAAAGAATACCTTGTTGAATAAACCAATAAACCAATTGTTTTCCGACCTTAATATATTGATGCAAGAAAACACCTTTGGCCAAGATGCTATTTTGACAGAAGTCGAAAGTCTCGACTTGCCGGAACTGAACCAGCAAGCAATATCGTATTTTGAAAAGATACATATTGAAGGTTTGGTCGTAGGCAACTGGTCTGTTGCCCAGATAAACGCTTTCCATACAAAGGTTGTCGATTGTTTTAAGGATATGGACAAAGTATTAAAATCTAGCAGAAACATCGCACAGCTCGGTAATCAGCAATTGTGCATTCAACATAGTCAATCACATCAAGAACACGCTATTGTTTTATACTTCCAATGCCCTTCAAATAGTAATTTGGATCGAGCTCTTTACATTGCGATTGAGAAGCTGCTCTCGCCTATCTTTTTTGATGAGTTAAGAAATAAAAGAAATCTTGGTTATTTAGTCGGTTGTGGCTATTTCCCTGTCAATAAACGTCCAGGGTTAGCGGTTTATGTTCAATCACCGACTCACTCGAGTGATGTTTTATACGGCGCAATGATTGAAGTGATTCAAGAATTTGTCGATGACATTTCTAATTTTGAGCCTATCTTCGATAATTTTAAACAATCACTTAAGAAACAATTCCGAGTCTTTGATGCAAACACAAATCAGCTTGCTCAGAGACTCTGGATGGATTTTGATGAGTTACAATCATCGACCGAAACAAATCAAATGGAAGATGCTATTGATGAGTTAAGCTTTGAATTTTTCCAACAAGGTTGTGAGCAGTTTTGTAAGCAAAATTCACTTGGAAAAGCAGCATTTATAACAGAGCCCAAAATTGACAACGCAAACAGCTTTGCAGGCTTTGAGTTTATTGATGATCCAAGTAAGTTCAAACAACTGTTGAAATACCTTTAAATAAGGTCGAAAAACGACCATTCACTGCCGAAACTGGCAAAGCTTGAATTCACTTTCTGTTGGTTTTTTGAACAACCACTGTGTTTATTGTTTGATTTTTAAACAAACAGTTGTAAACATGCAATTATACCTTGAGAGAGCAAGGTTTTTTGGGCACTCTTGTACCCTACAAAAAAAATAATAATAATAATAAAATTTAGGCGGTAACCTTGTGATTCGTGCCTTTCCTAAGAAATGGCTCATCTTAATGATGCTTTTTAGCGCGCAGTGCTTTTATACAGCAACTGCTAGCGTCTTAACTAGCCTCAACTTTGAGCACCTTTCTGCTCAAAATGGGTTCTCCCAGAGCCAGGTTGTTCAAACTATTGAAGACAAATATGGTTTTGTCTGGATAGTTAGCAGCGATGGTTTAAGCAAATTTGATGGTTTTCAAAACAAACTGTACAGCGCAGACAATTCCGTCCCAGGTTCTATTCCAAGTAATTCAGTTAGCGGTATCATCATAGACAACCAACACAACCTTTGGATAGCGACTGACCAAGGACTTGGTAAGTATCATTACGAAACAGACCATTTTACAACGATTAACAGCGAAAATAGCATAATCAAAGCCAATGAAATTTCTACCATTGCTAGCGCATCAGGTAAGGAAATTTATTTCACCGTTCAAAACTCGCTTTATCGACTCAATGCTGAAAGCCAAAAAGTCACGCAAGTTATAAGCCAATCTCCTTTCCCGAATAATATTACCTATATCAAAGACGAAAACTCCAGAATTTGGATGAGCTCGGCTTATTCAGGCATCTTTATATTCGATAAAATTTCAGGCCAGCTGTTCGATCTAACGAAACAAAACCCATGGAACTTCACCTTACCTGAGGTCAAAATAAACAAAATTGAAGTTGTTGGTAATAAATATTGGATTGCTACCAACAAGGGCTTAATTACTCTTGATTCGAGCTCGAATAAACAACAAAACTTATCGCAAGAAAACAATTCTGAACTCCCTTCAAATGTAATAAACGATCTCAATTTTGATGGTGAGAATTTATGGATAGGAACTAATCGTGGATTGGTGATTGCTGATAGAGAAACAAGTATTGAAACGGTTATTAATCACAACAATTCGTTTTCAAGCGGACTCCAAGATAGCAATATTACTAGCATTTTTATTTCTCGCATGGGCACAGCCTGGGTAGGCACCGCAAGCGCTGGTTTGCACAACTACCACCCCGCCGCTAGCCCATTAAAATTATACAAACCTGTTGATGGTGACAGTAAGAGCTTATCAGGACGCCAAGTTGTAGGCTTTGCTAAAGATATTGAGTCTGATATTTGGGTGGCGACAAGACTTGATGGTTTGAACAAATACAACCAAAAACAAGGATTCTTTACACAGTATCCCTTGAAAATTTCGGCGATGATCAATGATATAAAAATCGATTCAAATAACAAAGCTTGGTTGGCAACAAGTGAAGGCATATACAGCTACCGTATAAATGGTGAGAGCTTAACCTTCGAAAACCAAGTTCACGCTAACAAGTCTTTTGATACGATTGAATTTTTCAATAATGAGCTATGGGTATGGCATCAAGACAAGGGCTTGTCGACAATCGACGTTAAAACTTACGAAGAGACATTTGTTAGTCTCCCAAGTGATATATCAGTTGCAAAACCGGTTTTTACTGATGACAGAAACAAAATATGGTTACAAACAAATGTAGGCGTTCTCATAAGCGATACAGGAAGTAGTCAATTCATGCGCCCTTCCGGCTTAGATGAATTTGGTAAATTGAACATTGTTCAAGTTTATAGTCATCAAGATGCTTACTGGGTCGTGACCGAAAATCAAGGCATTTTCAAATTAGACAAAGTGAGCTTAACGCTACTTCATCAACTAAATGGTCTGAATGATAATGCAACATCCGATATTCGTTCAGCGATTGGTGTTGAGAATAGTATCTGGTACGGCAGCAGACAAGGCATATACACTTTAGATCTGAATACTTCCACGCTAGTTAAAAGACGGTCGAAAAGCGCATTAAACTTTAACGAGTTAGGCCGCGGTGCCATTATTGCTACCACACAAGGTAACTTGCTGATTGGTGGTTCGATTGGTATTCATTACTTACAAACAAAACAGCAAAATATTAATAAATACGACACACCTGTAAAGCCTCAATTTTTAAGCTTCTCGGCGCCAGATAAGAATATTGATGAAATAGAGTCAAGACTGCCTGCATTCATGATGAATTCTTTCAGCATGGCGCACTCCGAGAGTCGAATTAACATAGAGTTTGGTGTTATCAATAGCATTAATTCAAATGCAACTGAGTATCGCTACATCCTAGATGGCTTAGACAAAGATTGGACTTATACAACTACTAATAGACTAGTGTCCTATAGCTACCTGTCTTTTGGTGACTACGTTTTCAAAGTACAGGCCCGCATCAACGGTGGCGAATGGTCACAGCAGAATGAACTTAAGATTTCTGTTGAGAAGCCATTCTGGTTAAATACTCGTGCCTTAATTTTCTATGCATTTTTCATCATATTTTTAATTCTTTATCAAATTAGTAAAATGAAGAGCCGCAAAACGCGCGACCAAACTCTGACTGAAGATGTTGAGCGCTTAACTTTAACACTTTCTTCCAGTGGCGATGAGCTTTGGGATTGGGATATATCTAGCGGGCAGATATATCGAGGAAATACTTGGAATACCATTGATTTCCCACAAGACAGCATGCGCAGTCATACGACTTACGAAAACAATGTACATGAGAATGATGTTGAACGCTTGAAACAGGCTCTTGATGATCATTTAGATGGTAAAACAGAATTCTTCGAACTAGCCTACCGTGTTAAAACTTTCTCTGGCGATTGGGTGTGGGTTTTAGACCGCGGTAAAGTGGTCAAACGTGACTCTCATCATCAAGCACAACGTATGACGGGTACACTAAAAAACATTAATCATTTGAAGCAAGCTGAAGAGCAACTTAATTTATTTAAGAGTAGTTTTGAGAACATTACCGAAGGTGTGTTTATTGCTGATCAAGAGTTCAAGTTTATGTCGGTAAATAGTGCATACTGCAATTACACTGGCGATACCATTGAGCAAGCGCTAGCAAGTAAACTCTCATTCAGCCAATACCCAGATGCGTTTACTGAAGAAATTAAAAAGACCTTGAAGCATAAAGGCAACTGGTCTGGTGAAGTTGATGCGGTAAGAGCTAATGGCGAGAAGTATCAATTAGAAATGACGATTGATGCTATCCGCAATGAAGATAACTATATAAGCCATTATGTTGGCGTATTTTCTGATATCAGCTCACGTAAGAAAACTGAAAAAGAATTGCTGAAATTAGCGAACACTGATCCATTAACCAATTTACCTAACCGCTCATTTTTCCAAGCAAGTCATGAAAACCTAGTACGCCGCGAAACGCCTCATGCTCTTATATGCTTAGACATGGATAACTTCAAACGTATCAATGACTCACTCGGGCACCAAACCGGTGACTTGTTGATTAAGCAAATTGCGCGTCGCTTGCAAAAAATCACGACATCGAGCTCAACCACTTACAGACTCGGCGGCGATGAGTTTAGTATGTTGATTGAAGCAACGGCGACCGTTCACCGAATTTCTCATATTGCTCAAGACATTCTTGATACTCTTTCTCGTCCTTTCTATATTAATAAACAAGAATTTGTTCTCGGTGTAAGCATTGGTATTGCAACCTACCCTGAAGACGGCACCTCGCATCAAGAGCTCCTGAAGAACGCCGACACAGCAATGTACTTTGCTAAGAATAATGGTGGCAGCAACTACCAGTTCTTCAGCGGCGAGATGAATCAAAATGCCGTGCGTCAATTACAAATTGAAAACTTAATTCGTTTTGGAATTAAAGAAGATTTATTCAGTGTATTTTATCAACCCAAAGTTGATATCCCTACTGGACGATTAGTCAGTATGGAAGCTTTAGTTCGCTTCGAGCATCCACAAAAAGGTATTGTAAGCCCAGGCCAATTTATCCCACTGGCAGAACAAACCGGTCAAATACTGGAAATTGGCGAGCAAGTTCTGCGTAAAGCATGTATTGATACAAAACGCTGGGTTGATGCAGGCTTGTTTACAGGTCGCGTTGCCGTGAATATTTCCGCGAAACAGTTTGAGCTTCCTGACCTTGACGATCGCATTGAGCGCATCTTGAAACAAGTTGGCCTCAGTCCCTTACACTTAGAGTGTGAGATTACTGAAGGCACCTTGATGGAAAACCCAGAACAAGCGCTTAAAATGATGCAGAGGCTGCGTGAGCGTGGGATCCACTTGGCGCTTGATGATTTTGGTACAGGCTACTCTTCTTTGGCTTATCTGAAGAAGTTTCCAATACACACTTTGAAAATTGATAAAGCTTTTATCGATGATATTGCGACTAGCTCTGTTGATAAGCATATGGCTGAGTCGATTATTAATATCGCTCATAATCTTGGCTTAAAAGTGGTTGCTGAAGGTGTTGAGCATGAGAAGCAACTAGATATATTGAAACGTTACGAATGTGAAATGTTGCAAGGATATCTATACAGCAAACCTGTGAGTGCCGGTAAGTTTGAACAATTGCTTGTTGAAGGAAAGAACATGAAGCATTTACTGGATGCGAGAAAACCAAGCCCAATACGCCCAGCAATGAAGATTGCTAAACGCTAATACCAGGCCTTTATTTTGCGAAACGTTAGTTTTACTAATAGTTTATGCTTCAAAGGCCTAGCATTTCCAACTCTTTTCATTGTTAAGCATTAGCATTGCAGAGCGGTAACTTCGCTTTGCGAAAACAAGGATAGTTTGATGCTAAAATATTGTCGAATACAAGCTATGGACGTAAATAACAGCTGTCAAAACCTGTAGCTTTGCGACGTTGCACTGTTTTAGAAATGTTGAACATGGGCAACAACATAGGTCCCATAATCATGCCACCTACTAACCAACGCTTTTTACCCATCGCATTCTTAACAGCTTCGACATAGTAGTAAAGACTACTAACAAGGAAGCTTATTACTATCAAAAAACCCATCAACATGATATTGCCTCCTAAATAAATGATATCTGATTTGAATACAGTGATAATACCAATTGGTTTTATTTTAACCACTGTCAAAACGATACCGAAGTATACCAAAGTGCGTTATAAATAGGCTAAATAGTCGCTATTAAACATAAAAAAACCGAGCCTTAGCTCGGTTTTTTACATTTCAATAACAAAGACTTAGTAGAAAGTTTTACCTTCTTTACGCATTGTTAACAAAATGTCAGCGGGCTTGTACTTGTCTGAATACGTTTCAGCATAATTTTCCAAGCGACTAACCACATGATCGATCCCCAAACTATCCATGTAACGGAAAGGACCACCTCTAAATGGAGGGAAACCAATACCGAAGATAGCACCGATATCACCATCACGAGGGTTTCTAATAACGTCTTCTTGTAAACACAACGCAGCTTCGTTGAGCATCATTAAAACACAACGCTCTATAACACTATCATCCGAGCATTTCTTCTCTGGGGTAATCCCAAGCAATTTATACACGGAATCGTCCACGTTCTTGCCTGGTTTTGTATCGTTGTAATCGTAGAAACCGGATTTGTTTTTCTTACCCTTGCGATTGTTTTCCAATAACTTATCAAACGCTTCTGGCGCATTAAAACGCTCGCCAAATTGTCCTTTCAAAATAGGAATTATCTTGGTGCCGACATCAATACCAACTTCATCCAGCAACTTAAATGGACCCACTGGAAAACCGAATTTAGTCAATGCCTTATCAATGGCATCAAGCGGTTGCCCTTCAATAGCCATAAATCCTGCTTCACTCACATATGGTGCAAGAATACGGTTAACGTAAAAGCCAGCACCGTCTTTGACAACGATAGGTGTTTTACCTTGGCGTTTTGCAAATTCAACTGTCGTAGAAATAGTCTGGTCTGATGTTTTTTCATGAGGTATAACTTCAGCCAATGGCATTTTGTCTACCGGTGAAAAGTAATGTAAACCGACCACGTTCTCTGGACGTTTTGCTTGCGCTGCTATTTGGGCAATTGGAATAGATGAAGTATTGGAGGCGAACACAGTATTTTCATTACAATGTTCTTCAATATCAGCAACCATTTTTTGCTTTAGATTGACGTCTTCAAACACAGCTTCAATAACCATATCGTTATGCTTGTAACCGCTGTAATCTAAACAGCCCGTCAATAATGAGAGCTCTTTTTGCATAACACTCTTTAACATGAAACGCTTTTTAACTTTCTTGTTTAAAATGTCATAGCTATATCGAATTGCACCAGCAATACCGTCGGTGTTGATATCTTTAATACGCGCTGGCACTTTCGCTTTCGTTGCCGTTACAAACGCAATACCGCCGCCCATCAAGCCACCGCCCAATACACCCACTTTATTTACTTTAGCAGCAGAAACACCTTCTATACCCGCTTCTTTCTTCATGTCAGTTGTTGCGAAGAAAATTTGACGTAATTGTTTCGACTCTGATGTCATCACTAACTGACCAAACAAGCGAGCTTCAGTTTCATAGCCCTTTCGAGTATTAGTGATACCCGCTTCAATACAATCGATGATGTACATCGGTGCAGGGTAATTGCCCATAGTCTTTGAAAGGGTCTGCTCACGCGCTTTCTTAAATAAAATATTACGACCAAAAGCGGTGTTTTCTAATACCTTCGCCATGACATCTTTTTTGACTTCACGCTTTGAAATCGCTTTGTTAGCCATTTCAATAGCAACGTCAAGTAAGATAGATTGCGGTACCATATCGTCCACTATACCCGCTTTCTTGGCCTGTTTAGCTCGCATGGGTGAACCAGTAAGCATCATTTTCATAGCTGTTTGAATACCAATGAGAGCTGGTAATCGTTGCGTTCCACCACTGCCAGGCAACAAACCTAGTTGAACTTCTGGTAGACCAAGTTGTGTTTTAGGACTGTCAGAACAAACGCGGTAATGACAAGCAAGTGCGAGTTCCAAACCGCCACCTAAAGCTGGTCCATGAATCGCCGCAACAAAGGTTTTTCTCATACCTTCCATGCGGTCAAATAATTTCTGACCAGAGGTAGACAATGCTTCTGCTTCGTCAGCATCATTACATGCAGCTAACATACTGACATCCGCGCCAGCTACAAATGAGTCTTTTTTACCACTAGCAACAACGACGCCTCGTATCGCATCATCGTTTTCAATTTCGTCTAAAATTGCAGTGACTTCTTCGCCAAAATCAGCTTTTAGCGTGTTCATACTGTCGCCAGGCACGTCCATTGTTAAAATGGCAATACCGTCTTCTCTTTTCGTTAAGGTAAATGCACCCATTATTCTGTCTCCACTATCATTGCTGCGCCTAAGCCACCTGCTGCACATGCAGTGAGTAGACCCGTTCCACCGCCACGACGGTTAAGTTCATTTAACATTTGCGTAATCATTCTAGTGCCTGTTGCGGCAAATGGATGTCCGTAAGCCAAAGAGCTTCCCATGACATTAAATTTGTCCATATCGATTTCACCAATCGCTTTGTCTCTGCCTAGTTTTTCTTGAGCAAACTTATCACTGCCAAACATTTTTATATTAGATAGTGTTTGCGCAGCAAAAGCTTCATGCATTTCGATTAAGGTGAGGTCATTCAAAGTCATGCCTGCACGATCCAAAGCTATTGGTGTAGCATAAGAAGGCCCCATTAGCATATCTTCCCATACATCAATTGCTGAGAATGCGTAGCTTTTTAAATAACCAATAGGTTTATAACCAAAGGCCTTAGCTTTGCTTTCCGTCATCATGATAATTGCTGATGCACCATCAGTGAGTGGTGTTGCATTTGCCGCTGTAACAGTACCGTGCTTTTTATCAAACACAGGACGAAGTTTCGCGTACCCTTCGAGTTTGGAGTCAAAGCGAACATTGTTGTCGCGCGAAAAGCCCTTTTTAAATGGTTCTGGATAAGCAGTCATTACTTCGCCATCCAAATTACCAGCTTCCCAATTTTGAGCTGCTAAGCTATGCGAACGGTGCGCCAATTCATCTTGAGCTGCACGAGAAATGCCGTGAGTCTTAGCCATTTGCTCGGCAGTTTGCCCCATTGATAAGCCTGTAGAATATTCAGCGACAGCTGGCGGTACAGGTAGTAAATCTTTCAGACCTAACTTCTTGAGCACATTAAATTTTTGCCCAAGAGTCTTAGTTTTCTGCAAATCAGTTAACGCGCGAGCCAAGGCTTTAGACACACCGATTGGCGATACAGAAGTTGAGTCGGCTCCACCAGCAATACCTACATCGATATTGCCAACAATCATCGACTCAGCGATATTAACTGTCGATTGAAAGCTGGTAGCACACGCTCGAGACACACTATAGGCATCGGTCTGAACGTTCATGCCTGTGCCTAAAACAATTTCACGAGCAATGTTAGGCGCCTCTGGCATTTGCACAACTTGACCGTATACGACTTGCTGGATAATCGCAGGATCAATTTCATGCTTTAGGATAAGCTCATTAACTACCATCTTTCCTAAATCTACAGCGGGCACGCCATGAAAATCACTTGCCATTTTGGCGAATGGCGTGCGCAATCCAGCAACAATAGCGATACGGTCGCCCTGCTGATTTTTTAAAACTTGTTTATGTGACATAGATTATCCTGTGGCTAATAAATGGGTCAGTGAACAATAATAGAACAACAACCTCTGGTCAGACCTCTAACCAGTATTGTGACAAAATATAAAGCAAAGTTCAAATTTTACAGGCACGAACGATAAAAACGGTTGTGCGAAGCACTGCCTTGCTAGTTACTGTTAGGCTAGTTGAAAACAGAACAGCACAAGTATTTCTTACTAGCCGTCATAAAATACAGAACCAATTATAAATTTACGAGTCGTAAAGTTGAAATTTTGAGATACATCCGCATATAAGACTAGCAGAGTTTTGAGACTAAGCTCTAGGTGTTACTAAAATTCACCAGATAACCCTTTACCACAATATAATAAAAGCATCGTAACAAAGGCTAAAAATTACCATGGCAGTAGAAGAGTTTAAGCAATTACAAGCCCACTTAAATACGCAAGTAATTGGGCAACCGTCCCTTACTTTGAGCATTCTTATCGCCCTACTGGCTGATGGACACTTACTTGTTGAAGGCCCTCCGGGCTTAGCGAAAACCAGAGCCGTCAATTCACTCTCCGATGGTATCGAAGCCGACTTCCATCGAGTACAGTTTACTCCCGATCTTCTGCCCGCAGATTTAACAGGTACGGATATCTATCGACCTGAAACTGGGGAATTTATATTTCAGAAAGGACCTCTCTTTCACAACCTCGTGCTTGCAGATGAAATAAACCGTGCTCCGGCCAAGGTGCAAT
Organism: Glaciecola sp. MF2-115; assembly: GCF_047250385.1. NCBI lineage: Bacteria > Pseudomonadati > Pseudomonadota > Gammaproteobacteria > Alteromonadales > Alteromonadaceae > Glaciecola > Glaciecola sp. MF2-115. The sequence goes on along the minus strand of NZ_JBLBVM010000039.1, from coordinate 60,385 downwards.
CAGCTTTACTTGAAGCTATGGCAGAACGCCAAATAACCGTGGGTAACAGTACCTATAAACTATCTGAGCTATTCTTAGTCATGGCCACGCAAAACCCTCTAGAGCAAGAGGGTACTTATCCTCTACCAGAAGCGCAGCTTGACCGTTTCTTAATGCATGTAGAGATTGACTACCCTGGCGCTGAGACTGAACTTGAGATTTTGCGATTGACGCGCGGTGAAGCCATTAAAGTTGCGAAGCCTATAGTTAAGAAGCTAACGCAAGATGACATAGCTAAAGCGCGAGCAGAAATAATGACACTGCATCTAGCGCCTGCGTTAGAGACTTATATTGTCCAGTTAATTATGGCAACTAGACGCCCTGAGAATTATGACCCTGAGTTAGCTCAATGGATAGAGTTTGGTGCAAGCCCGAGAGCTACAATGGCACTAGAACGCTGTGCGCGCTCGCATGCTTGGCTGAATGGCCGAGATTTTGTGGGGCCAGATGATGTGCAGGCGGTATTGCATAACGTACTTCGTCACCGCATTATCTTAAGCTACCAAGCACAAGCGGAAGGCGTTAACGCAAATACAGTCTTGGATAAAATCCTTAAGTTAGTGCCTGTTGGATAAAACCTCGTGATTGAGCCTCAAAAAATGGTAAGTCCTGAGAACATAAAGCTGTGGTTAGCCAAATATAAAACGAATGGCGTCGACATCGCTTTACCTGAACTCCTGTCCTATCGTTCGCTAGCACACTTATTGAATTTAAGTCCTTCTCGAGACATAGCTGGCGCTTTGTCAGGTGGTGACCGTTCAAAAATCAAAGGCCGAGGCATGGAATTTGATGAAGCTAGACACTACCAGCCGGGTGATGACATTCGCAGCATCGACTGGCGAGTAACGGCACGCACTGGAAAAACGCACACAAAAGTTTTTCGTGAAGAGCGAGACCGCCCTGTTTTCGTGTTTACTGACTTTACGCAATCAATGTATTTTGGAACGGCGTATTTATGTAAGTCAGTGCAAGCAGCTCACCTTTCAGCTTTAATCACTTGGAATGCGATTCAACGTGGTGACAAAGTAGGTGGACTGATTTTTAATAATCAAAAAGATGTTGAACTCAAACCTAAGGCTCAAGCAAAAAGCGCCCTAGCGTTGATGCAAGCAATGGTAGATATGCATCAGCCACAGTTTGAAGCACTGGAAATTGATGCGCAGGCGATTTTTCTTAAAGCCGTTCAACAATTGCAACATATTGCCAAACCGGGCGCTTTAGTTTATTTGCTCAGTGACTTTAACGGATTAAACGATGCGTCACTGGCAGTGATCAGTAATATCGCTCGACATTGTGAAGTAAAAGCTATTTTAGTAAATGATCCTATGGAGATTGCTCTTCCCAGTTCTTCAGTTCAACAAACGCTAACCATCACCAATGGTTTCGAGCGTCAGCAGGTCAATTTAGGCGAATCGGCAAGCAATAAAGAATATCAATCACAGCAGGCCTCGCATTTTAGAACGATTAAACAAGCATTTGCTAAATACGCTATTGGTCTCAGAACAGTCTCTTCAGCTTTGCCGATTGAGCAGCAATTGAATCAAAGAGATATGGGAGAACTATTATGAGTTCGCTGTTCACATATTTAAGCAATAAGATCACTTCGTCCAATGGACAATTAGACGCTGCGTTAGAAAACCTTGCCGATATTAGTGTGGGTCAAACGCCTTCCATGTGGCCATTGGCTTGGGGATGGTGGGTGTTAATAGCTTTAATAACAGTGCTACTTGCGATGATTATATGGCAGGCGATAGAGTTCGCACGCAAACGCAAAGTAAAACGACGCGCTTTAAAAGCGATAGCCAATATTGAAGAGCACGATGTTAAAAGCTTACAAAAACTGCATGCTATTCTACGTAGTGCGATTATTCATTATTTTCCAAACGAGAATATTAGCGGTATACAAGGCCATGCATGGCAAACGTTTCTGCACGAAAGAATGAGTCCTTCTCTAAAAGCTAATAGCGATGTAATTGCTCAACTTAAGGCACTTGAATCAAGTTTATATACAAAGTCCCCTAGCATTAGTGCTAATGAGGCGAAAGAAGCAGTTTCATTATGGATCAAGCATAGCTTACCACCTGCAAAAAACGCATCAGCTCCGAGTCAGAATGGAACAGAACAAGGAGTGCAGCATGTTTGAGTTTGCTTGGATCTGGGTGCTTGCCATTCTTCCGTTGCCATTGCTTGTATATTTCACATTGCCGCGCAAGGCAACAAGCGAGAGTGCGGCATTGCTAGTACCAAACTATTTGAAGGTACGAAGCGATGGTAAACAAAGTCAAAAGAAATCGAGTTCTCGTTTGTTTTTGGCGAGTTTAATTTGGTGTTGTTTGGTCGTAGCGGCGGCTAGACCTCAGTGGTTAGGTGAGCCTGTATCGATTCCAAATGAAGGTCGAGACTTGATGATTGCCGTTGATTTATCCGGCTCAATGAAGCAAGGAGATATGCGCATCAACGGACGTGAAGTTAACCGTCTAGTCATGACCAAGTATGTGTTAAGAGACTTTATTGAACGTCGAGTTGGCGATCGCTTAGGCTTAATTTTGTTTGCCGATACCGCCTATCTTCAAGCGCCGCTCACCTTCGACCGTGAAACCGTAAAAACCTTGCTAGATGAGTCCGTATTGGGCTTGGTTGGCGAGCGCACAGCTATCGGTGATGCAATTGGCCTTGCAGTGAAACGTTTCGATGATAAAGAAGAATCAAACAGAGTCCTTATTTTATTGACTGATGGTAGAAATACAGCTGGCAATATCACGCCAGAACAAGCCAACGAATTAGCGATTGATAAAGGCATCACTATTTACACCATCGGTTTAGGTGCAGAGGAGCAAGAAGTGGCAAGTGTGTTTGGTCGCCGAACCATTAACCCTTCCCAAGATCTCGATGAAGGTCTTTTACAAGACATTGCGAAATCGACTGGTGGACAATATTTTAGAGCGCGTGATACTCAAGAATTGGAGTCAATATACGAAACACTTGATAGGCTCGAACCCATCGAGGGAGAGGGCCAAAAGCTTCGCCCTCTTACGGCATTGTTTTATCTTCCACTAGGGGTAGCATTGCTAATTAGTGCTCTTTATTCTCTATTTTTCTTGTGCAAACACGTACTTATTAAGTGGCAAACACGTAATTCATCCAATGGAAGCAATACAGCTATGCAAACTGGGGGACAAAAATGATTGATTGGCAAGCATTTCACTTTGTTCGTCCTGAGTGGTTGATAGCAATCGTTCCTTTGGTAATTATTGCCCTTTTGCTAACTAGATTTTCCAGTAAGCAAAGCGGTTGGCAAGGCATCGTGTCAAATCACTTATATCAGCACCTTGTGGTAGCAAAAGATAAAAAATCGTACAAGCCTCCTTTCTATTTGCTTGGATTAGCATGGGTAGTAGCATCCATTGCGATGGCTGGACCCACTTGGCAGAAACTCCCACAACCGGTTTATCAGGTGTCTACTGGAAAAGTACTTATGCTAGACATGTCAATGTCGATGCGTGCAACTGATACTCAACCAGACAGATTAACGCGTGCAAAGTTTAAGGCGATTGATTTGCTCAATAGTTTACAAGATGGCGAAGTCGGTTTAGTTGTCTATGCGGGTGATGCATTTACAGTAAGCCCCCTCACCTCTGATGTAACGAATATTACGGCGTTAATTCCTAGTTTACGTCCTGAAATTATGCCAATCCCAGGTAGTAATCCATTAACAGCTATGGAAGAGGCTGAAAGGCTTTTGACATCCGCAGGATACACCAAAGGGGAGATATATTGGATTAGCGACGGCATTGAGTTAGATGACGTGCCAGACCTCCAATCACATATTGCGAAATCACCCTATCGCTATTCAATTCTTGGTGTTGGAACACAAAAAGGCGCACCAATTAAAATGCTTGATGGCGGCTTTATGAAAGATGCGAGAGGCAATATTGTTTTGCCAACTCTGAATAGCCGCTACTTTTCACAAGTATTAGGAAATTCAAACGGCCGATATACACCCATTCAAAGTGATAGCAGCGACATTGAAAACATGCAATTCACAGCGATCAATTTTGAGCAGGAAAAAGTCAACGACGACATCATGGGTCAAGGCGATCAATGGCAGGATATGGGAGCTTATTTAGTCTTACTAATACTTCCGTTTGCAGCCTATGCCTTCCGACGTGGAATACTTGTTGTAGTTTTAAGTACGATGATGTTCCTGCCATCAGAACCGGTCTACGCTGAAGTCGAACCGCCTTCGGATACTAATGCAAATGCCTCAGAAAAAGAAGTCAGCAAAGCTTCTGATTTACTGGCCGGTGCTTTTAAAAATGCAGACCAACTTGGGCTGGAGGCATATCAAAAGCAAAATTACGATAAAGCGAGTTCGATATTCGATGATGCCATGTGGAAAGGCGCTGCTTTGTATAAAAATAAAGACTATGAAGCCGCTTTGGAAACTTTCCAAAAAGTGCCCGGAGCCGAATCTGCATACAACCAAGGTAATGCCTTAGCACGACTAGGCCAGCTAGAAAAGGCAATTGAAAAGTATGAAGAGGCACTTCAAGAGCGACCTGGCCACAGCAATGCAATGGCAAATAAAAAGCTTGTTGAAGAATTACTGAATCAGCAACAAGAGCAGAATCAAGACGGTGAAAACCAAAATGGTGAGGATCAACAATCCGGCGACTCTGATAAAAACGACCAAGAATCTGGCGAACAGAGCAATGGTGAACAAGAACAAGGCGAGCAAGAAAACGGGAAGCAAAACTCATCTGAACAACAAGACCAACAATCGAAGCAACAAGAAAACTCTGAGCAAGATGGCCAACAAAACCAAAATGAAGAAAGCAAAGACAGCGAAGAGGAACGTAACAAATCTGAACAGCAAGAAGAAGCTAAGAATGAATCGGATGAAGCAAAGGAAAATGAAGGTGGAAGTGAAGGTGAAAGTGCAGAGCAAAAAAATAATTTAAAACAGCAAAAAGCTGTCGAAGACATGACCCCAGAAGAAAAAGAACAAATGCAACGTATGCAAATGCTAATGAATAAAGTGCCTGATGACCCGGCCTTTTTGTTGCAACGCAAAATGCTCTTAGAATCACAAAAAAGGCGAAGTGAGAGATTCTCTAAGCCTAATAAGAAGGATTGGTAGTAATGAAACACAATTCCGTTTGGTATTTATGTTTGGTGGTAATGCTTTTCTCTCTTGCATTAATGACACCCTATGAAGCAGCGGCTAAAATCACTGACTTACGTGTATCTGTTGATAAAAACCCAATCATGATAGATGAAGCAGTACAGCTTATTATTAGTGCTGAAGGTGAAATAACGTCAAAGCAAATTGACTTGTCAGCTTTGGAAAAAGACTTCAGAATGTCGAGCACTTCCATCAGTCAGTCGACACGTTCAATCAATTTCAACACAACAAAAACCACTACATGGGTAACACAACTATTTCCTAAAAAAGTAGGTAAATTTACTATCCCCTCTTTTGAAATGGACGGTCAAAAAAGCCAAGCATTCAATATTATTGTGACACCAGTTGGAAATGGTCAAGGTGCTACACCTAGAGACTTTTATGTCACTGCAAACGTGGATATGAAGGAAGTTTACCTACAACAACAAATCAAATACACCACAAAACTTCACCTTGCGAAAGATATCCAACGCGGTTCACTGCAAGCGCCAGAACTAGAAAACGCGATTGTTAAACAAGTGGGTGAAGATAAAGAATATGAAGACTTTCAAAATGGCGTTAGATACCGCGTTATTGAACGCACTTATGCGATTATTCCGCAAGCAAGTGGCGAATATGAAATATCAGGCACAGTGTTTAGTGGCGAAGCTGTAACTGATTCTCGCCAATCTTTTGGCTTCATTAGTCGAACCAAGCCTATTAACCGTGTCGCACCGAACATTAAAATAAACGTTTTACCGATACCTAATAATTATCAGGATCATTGGTTGCCCAGCGAGTTTGTTCAGTTAAACGAAGAATGGCAACAAGATCCGAGCAGCATCGTACTTGGGCAGCCTATCACTCGCACCATCACTCTGACAGCAGCAGGTTTGGTTGAGGAACAATTGCCAGAAATTGCTGGTTTATACCCACCCGATTTTAAAACCTATCCTGATCAAGCAACAACAAGCACCGTTGATAAAGGCGCTGTATTATTTGCTCAAAAAATTCAAAGCGAAGCGATCATTCCAAATAAGGTTGGTACTTTCGTTGTTGGCGAAGTTGTTGTGCCATGGTTCAACGTAGTCACTAAGCAAACTGAATATGCAAAATTGCCTGCTCGTTCGGTAGAAGTTTTACCACCAAGTGAAGATGCTGCATCAAATATAGAAGTAATTTCGCCGGTCAATCAAAAGCCGAGTACACAAATTGAAGAAAACTCACAAGGTAACAATAATCTAAATTTAGTGAACACCAATAGTGACAAATTTCAAATCGACTGGCTTCACATAAGTTTATTTGTACTCTGGCTTTTAAGTTTGCTTATTTTTGGGTTTATGATTGTTACAAATAAACGTAGCAATAATGATCAGCCAAATAACGCGAATGTTCACGATTCTGATGAAGCGGAATTGTGGAATACGCTGCGTAAAACTATCCAAATGAAGAATATTGAACAGACAAATCAGACATTACATGAGTGGTTAACAGTGCTAATTGGGCAAGATGTTAATTCCGTCAATCAATGTTTTACGCAATTAAATGCCGAAGTTTGTGTCCTTGAGTACAACAAAATGATGAAGTCTGCTTACGGTAATCAAGCGGGTACGTGGGAGAGCACTGCTTTACTAACCGCATTATCAAATTTAAGAGAGCAAACTATTCAGCAAAGACATGAGAATCAGGACAAATTTAGACTTTATCCTAAAACCTAAAACGTCTAAAGGTGAATACTTGACTCATTTGAGATCGATAGATGAACTTAGCGTTATTTCGCTATACTATTAGATAAATAGAAAACTAATTATAAAAACAGAAAACGGGAAAGGGACATGATAAAACGAAGCGTAAAAATAAGTATTCCTGCAAAACTATTCGCCGTATCGACAATAGTCATGGCAATGGCAGCCTGCAGCCCGCCATCAAACACTGACAGCCAGCAAACTCAGCCAGTGCAAACTCAGGAAGTAAAAAAACCGGCAACAGAGTCAGAACGACTAGCAGCTTTTTTTGCTCAGAGCAGAGAAACCGATTTGAAACGCTCTCCAATGGCCCAAAGTTACATGGGTATAAAGTGGGACTATGATAAATGGGGTGACTTTTCTGAAGCACAGGCAGATGAGACTCGTGCGCTGATGGAAGCCCGTTTAAAGCAAGCAAATGAATTTGACGAAAGCACCTTAAGCGATGCTGAAAAACTTAGTTTATCTATTTACAAAATCGACTTAGAACGCAAACTAGCCAACGATGAATTCAGGCACCATACTTATACAATGCACCAATTCAGTGCTTGGCATACAAGGATCCCCAGTTTCCTCATTAATATTCACCGAATTGAAAATGAAGATGATGCGAAAGCCTACATTAGTAGATTGAACAAAGTGGATGCGCTCTTCGATCAAGTTATTGAACAATTAAGAATTCGAGAAAAATTAGGCGTGATGCCACCAGCTTGGGCTTACGACCAAATGATGCAAGCCGCGGCAAATGTGATTAAAGGTAATCCTTTTGCTGAAAGCCCTGCTGACTCCACGATTTTGGCCGACTTTAAGAAAAAGCTAAGCGCATCAGGTTTAAGTAATGCCGAACAATATGGTTTAATTGCAGACGCAAAGGCAGCCTTACAAAACTCAGTCCAACCCGCTTATGAAAAGCTTCTTGCTGAACTGGGCAAACAACGCATGCTTACGCCTGAAGGTGATGGTGTGTGGCGCTTACCAAATGGCAGTGAGTGGTACCAAAACAGATTAAATTGGTTTACGACAACAGATTTAAGCGCTCAAGAAGTTCATCAAATAGGTTTGGATAACGTTGAGCGCATTCACAATCAAATGCGTGAAATCATGAAGCAAGTTAATTTCAAAGGCACATTGCAAGAATTTTTCTTATTCATGCGCAACGATGACCAATTTTACTATGAAGATTCAGACGAAGGTCGTCAGCGTTATATGACTGAAGCCAAGGATTACATCGATACGATGGAGGCTAAACTTCCAGAGTATTTTGGCTTAACTCCGAAAGCGCGAATGGTGGTTAAACGCGTAGAAGCATTCCGTGAAGAATCCGCGGGGAAAGCGTTTTATCAGAGTCCGTCGAAAGATGGCAGTCGTCCTGGTACTTACTACGCCAACCTTTTCGATATGCGCAGCATGCCAACATACCAAATGGAAGCTTTGGCTTATCATGAGGGAATTCCTGGTCATCACATGCAACGGGCTATTGCTCAAGAACTTGAAGGCATTCCTGAGTTTCAGAAATATGTTAGTTTCACGGCCTACACAGAGGGATGGGGTTTGTACACCGAAGAGTTAGGGAAAGACATGGGTTTTTACGAAAACCCCTACTCTGACTTTGGTCGCTTAGCCATGGAGTTATGGAGAGCTTGCCGACTCGTTGTAGACACGGGCATTCACGAAATGCGTTGGAGCCGCGAAAAAGCCATTCAATACTTAGTTGAGAATACGCCAAACCCTGAAGCTGACTCGGTTAAAGCAATTGAACGTTATATCGCAATGCCAGGTCAAGCAACTGCGTATATGATTGGTAAACTTAAGATAATGGAATTGCGTGATAAAGCTCAAGCTGAGCTAGGCGACAAATTTGATTACCGAGGCTTTCATGATGCAGTGTTAAAAGACGGTCCGGTTCCTTTAACAATTTTAGAAGACAACGTGAATAAGTGGGTTTTAGCCACGAAGTAACATACGCTACTTGATTTGTACTCATTTATTGAGTCATAGCAAATACCCATCTAAGCTTAAAATCGCATAACACCGAGTTGTGCGATTTTTTTTATTCTAAGTAGTAACAGCCTTCACAACCCTATCGAACCCGCAAAAATCAATGTTCGAACAATGCATTCAAATAAAGTACTCTCTGCGCAGTATATAAAAAAGAAGAATATTCATGTTTACCCGAAATAAAGTACAAGAGTCCTCGGTCTCTACTGACATGATGAAAAAACAAAAACGATATGAAGCGCTCGTTAAGGCATTACATGCGGATATTTTTCGATATGCAATGTGGTTAATCAGAGACAAAGCGATTGCAGAAGATGTTGTGCAAGAAACATTTTTAAGAGCGTGGAAATCTCTCGATTCGCTAAAAGACGAAGGCGCAGCCAAATCATGGCTAATCACCATTTTACGTCGCGAAAATGCACGTAGGTTTGAACGCAAGCAATTCGACCTAGTTGATATTGAGGATGTAGCAGTCGCCGACCCAAATGAATTAGGGGATGTCGCACTTGAACATCGAGAGTTAAGACGAATCATGGCGAATTTAAGTGAAGAATATAGAGAGCCATTAATGATGCAAGTATTGATGGGTTTTAGCGGTGAAGAAATTGCAGAGCAGTTGAATTTAAATAAGAACACCGTTATGACCCGATTGTTTAGAGCAAGAAATCAAATTAAAGAAGCCTTATTAGGCGATCAACCAAAAGGAGAACAGGTAAATGGATGAATTGACATTTCGTCGCACCATTTATGCTGAGCCAAATACAACCGATCCCGAAATTATTCAGGCGGCTAAAGATGACCCAGCAAAACAAGCGTTTTGGGATGAAGTAAAAACAATGGATGCGCAAATTGTGCAAGCAATGAACATTCCGGTACCGGAAAATTTCGCTGACAAACTCATTTTGCGTCAGGGACTGGACGAATTCTCTCAAAAACGACAAAAACGACCATGGTATTTCGCAATGGCCGCGTCACTGGCGATGGTTGCAGGCATTTCCTACATGACTTTGTTTGCAGGAAATAATGGCTTGGTTAATGATGTGTACGCTCACGTTAGCAGTGACTACATCATGAAAGAACTGTCGATGAGTCAAAGCAATGTGACTCAAGATTCTATCAACCAAAAAATGGCGAGTTTTAACGGCGTCATGTCGAAAGACATTGGTGAAGTTGTATCGGCAAACTACTGTTACTTAGACACGATCAAGAGCTTACACATGATCATTAAAGGTGAAAAGGGCCTCATTTCCCTCTTTGTAGTACCCGACAGTGAAAGTAAAGGCTTGCAAGAAACGTTTAGTAATAGTGAATTTGTTGGAACTTCATTCCTCTTAGAATCGGCAAAAATTATCATTGTTGGCAACAACACAGATGATGTATCTCAGTTACAAAAAGTAGCGAAAACATCGTTTAGATTTTAAAATCGAATACTTCCCCCTGAGCAACTCTGACCGCAATGACTTATGCATTGCGGTTTTTTTTGACTGAATTTAATGCTCGCTTAGGCATATATCATATCGAGCCTATTAAATTTATTAAAATCAGAATCTTACATTCACTACTAACGTAAGTTGAGCTTAAAGTCGCTTATCTGTTACCATCAACACAATAATAAAAATAACAGAGGTTTTTATGGAAACAGGTACTTTAATATCTTTAGCTCTCTACTTTATTGCTATGATTGGAATAGGCGTTTACGCATATCGAAAAAATGAAGATACTTCCTCTGGCTATTTATTAGGTGGCAGAAAGTTAAGTGCCCCTGTTGTCGCACTATCAGCAGGTGCTTCAGATATGAGTGGCTGGATGTTATTGGGAATTCCTGGAGCAATGTATTTGTCAGGGGCATCTTCATTATGGATTGCTTTTGGTCTATGTTTTGGTGCATGGTTGAATTATATTTTTGTAGCACCCAGATTGCGTGTTTTCACCGAAGTCGCGAAAGATGCGATAACCTTACCAGACTATTTTGAGAACCGTTTTTACGATAAAAGCCGCTCTTTAAGAATTATTGCCTCCATCGTTATTATCATATTCTTCACACTTTATACTTCATCTGGCATTGCCGCCGGCGGAAAGTTATTCGAATCTTCGTTCGGCTACAACTATGAAGTAGGTTTATACATCACAGCCGGCGTAGTGGTCTGTTACACGCTATTCGGTGGCTTTATGGCCGTTAGTTTGACTGATTTTGTGCAAGGCGTAATCATGTTCATCGCGTTAGTGATGGTGCCGACCGTTGTTATATTTGAACTCGGTGGCATCAACAGTACACTCGACCTTTTATCGGCAACTGACAGCAATCTTCTTTCCTTGTTTGTGGATGCTAGTACGGGTGCAACCATAAGCTTCATCGGTATTGTTTCATTGATGTCGTGGGGTTTAGGTTACTTTGGTCAACCTCACATAATTGTACGCTTTATGGCTATATCGAGCATAAAGGAAATGCCAACGGCACGCAGAATTGGCATGTCGTGGATGATTGTTTCTATCTTCGGAGCTGCAGCGACAGGTTTATTTGGCCTCGCTTATATGAATTCAATTGGTCAAACTTTAGATGATCCAGAAACTGTTTTCATCACCTTGTCACAATTACTATTTCACCCTTTAATTGGTGGTTTTCTTCTGGCCGCAATCTTAGCTGCGATTATGAGTACAATCTCTTCACAGCTACTAGTGACATCAAGCTCACTAACAAGAGATGTATATGTGACCTTTCTTGATCAAGAGTGCAGTGAGCACAAACAAGTAATAATCGGTCGAATCAGCGTTGCCTTAGTTGCAGTAGTGGCGATTGCACTTGCCTATGACAAGAATAGCAGTATATTAACCTTGGTGAGTAATGCTTGGGCTGGCTTTGGTGCTGCATTTGGCCCATTAGTATTGTTCTCATTGCTGTGGAAAGATATGAGTCGAATAGCAGCACTTGGTGGAATTGTGAGTGGCGCAGCTACTGTATTAGTATGGATTTATGCACCATTGGGTGAAAATGGCGGTTCTATTTACCCAGAACTTTATGCGATCATTCCGGGCTTTATTGTATCTAGTATTGTAATTGTCATTCTGTCCTTACTGAAGCCAGAAAAAGACGAAAATATACGCTCACTTTTCTCTTCTTTTGCCGATATGTATGCTAAAGAAAGTAAAAAATAAATGACAGGACAACAAATCTAAATATGGGCTTTTTTGCTGCTCGCCAACCTATCCTTGATAAAAACAAGGAGCTCTTTGGGTACGAATTACTTTTTCGTACTAGCTTGGACAACGTTTTTCCTGATGTTGACCAAGAAAAGGCGACGTCTAAGATGATAGAAGGCTTGCAGTTAGATCTTGGCTTAGACCGACTTGCCGATGGCAAAATGGCCTTTATTAACTTTACTCAGCAAACCTTACTTGGGGGCTACCCCGAATTGCTGCCGAAAGAAAAAGTTGTCGTTGAAATACTTGAAACCGCACGTCCAACCAAAGGACTTTACAAAGTATTTCAACGGCTTCATCAAAAAGGCTACGTTTTAGCCTTAGACGATTTTATTCACGACGATAAATGGACGCCTTTTTACGAGTATGTAGAAATCGTTAAAATTGATTACCTCGAAAGCTCGGCTGAAGAAGTGCACAGAACCATTGCTGCGGTTAAAAAGTTTCCTAAAATTAAATTGCTTGCTGAAAAGGTAGAAACCAATCAGCAGTTTGAGGAAACTTTAGAATTAGGATTTGATTACTTTCAAGGCTACTTTTTTAGTCGCCCTGAAGTCATGAAAAGCTTGTCATTAACTCCGGGGCAAGCCTCTATTGCAAGTTTAATGAACAAGTTGTCTGTTGAAGATCCAGACTTTAGTCAAATTGCTCAGCTATTTGAATTGGATGTTACCCTTTCATTTAAGCTTCTGAGATACACGCAATCAGCCATTTTTAAACGTCGCAATCCAATAAAAACCATTAAGCAAGCTGTGCTGGTGTTAGGTAAGTATGAATTACAGCGCTTTGTGGGATTACTATTTGCTGCACAATTTATTGGCGATAAACCGCAAGAGCTAATTCGTTTATCCATGCAACGAGCTAAATTCTGTGAGTTACTCGCTCCGCATTGCATGCAAAGAAACAGCAGCTCATCTGCATTTCTAACAGGTATGTTATCGCTAGTAGACGCGATGCTCGATGCAAATTTAGTAACGGTAATTAATGACTTGCCATTGTCTTCAGAAATAAAGTTAGCCTTAACTGAAAATAAAGGTTGGCTGGCTGATTGCATTACCTTGTGTCAACATTTCGAAAAAGGCAACTGGCAGGAAATGGAAGATAACTGCAAACGATTGAATATTTCTTACACTCAAATTCTTGATGAATACGAAATTGCAGGTATTTGGGCTGAAGAAAAGATGTTAGAGCTCTTGTAGACCCTAAACTCAGTCAATTCAATTACAGACCGCTTATAACAATCCTATAACATATCCAATGTTTTAGTTATCAATACGCTATTAGACATTCCAAATTATCATAATCGAACGAACTTTAAATATGTTATTGTTCTATGCATATATATTTTTAGCATATTAACTACTTAAAGGGAGATTGTCGCTGAAATGACCACCTCAACACCTACTATTACTCACTTAAAACAGCTTGAAGCTGAGAGTATTCATATTTTTCGGGAAGTTGCTGCTGAATTTGACAACCCCGTTATGTTGTATAGCGTTGGTAAAGACTCATCAGTGCTTTTACACCTAGCAAGAAAAGCATTTGCGCCAGGCGTCATTCCTTTCCCATTGTTACACGTTGATACTACGTGGAAGTTCAAGGAGATGATTTCTTTCAGAGACGAAATGGCGAAAAAGCACAATCTAAATTTACTTGTTCATACGAATCAAGAAGGTATTGACCAAGGGGTTGGGCCTTTTTCACACGGCAGTGCAAAACATACAGACATCATGAAAACAGCAGCATTGAAGCAAGCTTTGAATGAATATAAATTTGATGCTGCTTTTGGTGGGGCCCGAAGAGACGAAGAGAAGTCGCGAGCAAAAGAGCGCGTGTACTCGTTCAGGGACGAAAACCACCGCTGGGATCCGAAAAACCAACGCCCCGAATTGTGGAATATTTATAATAGCCAAATCAACAAAGGTGAAAGTATTCGTGTATTCCCAATGTCCAACTGGACGGAACTTGATATCTGGCAATACATCTACCTTGAGAATATAGAAATTCCATCATTATATTTAGCTAAGCCTCGACCAGTGGTTAAACGTGATGGCACTTACTTTATGGTTGATGATGATCGCATGCCATTAGAGCCAGGTGAAACGCCTGAGATGCGTTCTGTACGATTTAGAACACTAGGTTGCTATCCTTTAACAGGTGCTGTTGAATCGACCGCGGATACATTACCTGAAGTTATACAAGAGATGCTACTGACCAAAACATCAGAACGTCAAGGTCGTGTTATCGATCATGACTCTTCCGGTTCTATGGAAAAGAAAAAAATGGAGGGTTACTTCTAATGGCTACTAATATCGTATGGCATCAACACGATGTTGATAAAGCAGCTCGCTCAAAAGCATTGAATCAAAAACCTGCAGTCATATGGCTTACCGGACTTTCTGGTTCAGGTAAATCAACTATTGCAAATTTACTAGAGAAGAAACTTTATTCTGAGAATAAAAAGACCTATTTGCTTGACGGTGACAATGTGCGTCATGGTTTATGCGGCGATCTTGGCTTCGATGATAAAGATCGAGTTGAGAATATTCGTCGAATTAGCGAAGTAGCCAAGCTGTTCGTTGATTCTGGCACAATTGTTATCACCGCATTCATCTCCCCCTTCAAAGCAGATCGTGCATATTGTCGTTCATTGCTAGAACTTGGTGAATTTGTAGAAGTATTTATAGACACTCCTCTTGAAGTCTGTGAGCAGCGCGACCCCAAAGGCTTATACAAAAAAGCTCGCAGTGGCGATATCAAACATTTTACTGGGATTGACTCCGCCTACGAAATTCCTGAATCGCCAGAAGTACATTTAACGTATGTTGAGGAAAGCTCAGAACAAACTGCTGAGCGCCTGTTCAACTTGTTATCTGAGAAAGGATATATATAAATGACAACATTTACATTTAGCCTTGAACTAGCAGATAAAGTGAAACAGATAGCGATTGAAGCGGGTGAAAAGATCATGAAAATTTATGATCAAGACTTCACTATCTATGATAAATCAGATTCAAGCCCCTTGACTGAGGCTGATTTAGCGGCTCACCATCATATAGTTGACGGCTTAAAAGCGATTAGCTCTCTGCCTATTTTATCAGAAGAGTCGGCTGATATTCCGTGGTCTGAACGTAAGACATGGGTACGCTACTGGCTTGTTGATCCGTTAGATGGCACGAAAGAGTTTATCAAGAAGAATGGCGAATTTACTGTAAATATTGCTTTGATTGAATACGGTGAACCTACCTTTGGTGTTGTGCATGCACCAGCCATTAACAAAACTTTTGTTGGCCAAAAAGGTGTTGGCGCTTATAGCGAAGTGAACGGTCTAAAAACTAACATCAAGGCAAAGCCACACACTGGTAACGAGAAATGGAAAATTGTTGGTAGCCGTTCTCATCAAAGCCCTGAAATAAACAAGATACTTGATTCACTTGGTGGTGAACATGAGTTAGTCGCGATGGGTAGTTCTTTAAAGCTTTGCTTAGTTGCGAGCGGCGAAGCGCATATGTACCCGAGAGTAGGTCCAACTAGCGAGTGGGATACTGGTGCCGCACATGCTGTCGCGTTAGGAGCTGGAGCAAAGGTAACCGTCTTAGATGTTAACAAGCCCTTGGACGCAGATGCATCACCACTTCGCTACAATCAAAAAGATTCAGTCTTAAACCCTTATTTCTTAGTAAGTTGCTAATATGAATAACGAAAACGAATTATTACAAACCGACATTTTGTCGTACTTGGAACAACACGAAAACAAAGATCTATTGCGCTTCTTAACTTGTGGAAGCGTCGACGACGGTAAGAGCACATTGATTGGCCGCTTGCTGCATGACTCAAAAATGATTTATGAAGATCAACTTGCCGCAATCACGAAAGACAGCATTAAATCAGGTACAACTGGTGAAAAAGTAGATTTAGCCTTGTTGGTTGATGGACTGCAATCCGAGAGAGAGCAAGGGATAACGATTGATGTTGCCTATCGCTACTTTAGTACCGATAAGCGTAAGTTTATTATTGCGGACACACCAGGACATGAGCAGTACACTCGTAACATGGTTACTGGCGCATCTACATGTGACCTCGCAATTATCCTTGTTGATGCTAGAGAAGGCGTAAAAACGCAAACTAGACGTCATTCTTTCTTAGTCTCATTGCTTGGCATAAAGCACGTTATTGTTGCTGTTAATAAAATGGACTTGATGGAATATAGACAAGATGTTTACGAGCAAATCCAAAAAGACTACATGGAGTTTTCAAAACAGTTAACCATCCCAGATATTCGTTTTGTGCCTTTATCCGCGCTTGAAGGCGATAATGTTGTTAACCGCAGTGAAAATACACCTTGGTTCAAAGGTGAATTGCTGATGGAATTGCTTGAGAGCATGGAAATTACTCAACAACAGCATCAAGACTTTCGCTTCCCAGTGCAATATGTAAACCGACCTAATCTGGATTTTAGAGGGTTTGCTGGCACGATCGTTTCAGGTTCGATTAAACCAGGCGATCAAATAACAGCACTTCCATCCGGAAAAACGTCTACTGTGAAAACAATTTCGACCTTTGATGGCGATTTAGAAGTTGGTTATGCACCAAACGCTGTGACCTTAACCTTAAACGACGAAATTGATATTTCGCGCGGTGATATGATTGTTAAGTCTGATGCAATGCCTTTGCGTTCCAACGCTTTCAAAACCAACATGGTTTGGATGTCTGAAGAAGCACTGATTCCAAATAAGCAATACAGCTTTAAGTTTGCAACCAAAAAAGTGTCGGGCAGTATTTCTGGTATTGATTACCAAATCGACGTGAACACATTAGAGAAGAAAAGTGCGTTGCATTTGAACTTGAATGAAATTGGTGTCGCAAACATCAAATTAACTCAAGAAATTGCTTGTGACCCCTATGTTGATAATCGCAAAACCGGCGCATTCATCATAATTGACCGTCTTACTAATGGCACTGTCGGCGCAGGCATGATAATCAGTGCAAATGAAGCTCAAAAAGGCTCTCATGAATATTCTGAGTTCGAACTAGAGTTTAACGCTTTGGTAAGAAAGCATTTTCCTCATTGGAATGCGATAGACCTTACCCAGTAAGTTTTTACTAGTGTAGAGCATGTCAGAAAGGGAGTGCAGTTGCTTAAATGCTGCATTCCCTAATCTCGCTCAAATCCCGAAATTCCGAAGTAACACGTTTCCAATAAATAGGTTATGCTTGTTATTATAAATCTAGGTGTATCAAAAGTAGCATCTACGGTTCAAATAATATTGCAGGAAAAACGAGTGCAAAACAAGAAGTTGAATAACAAGGTAGTTACACAATGACATGGGAACAGACCCTCGTTTTAGTTGTTTTTATCGGCACGATTTTCGGACTCGCGTTTACCAATAAACGCCCTTCCAGTATTTTCGCCGGAAGTATGCTTTTATTATTATTGGCGCAACAAATTTCCTTCGAAGCAATACTAAAAAATGTTACAAATACGGGCTTGGTCACTCTTGTTTTATTATTGCTGGTCAGCCACTCCATTGATAAAACAGCATTCATAAAGCGTCTTGGTCGAGCCATCGTCAGAAAATCATTTACGCAGAGCTTCTGGCGCATGTTTGCGGTTACATTTAGTTCTTCAGCGCTTCTTAACAACACTGCCATTGTGGCAAGTCTAATAGGCCCAATAAAACAAAATCAACTGCACGCCCCTTCGCGCTTATTAATTCCTTTATCATATGCTGCGATACTCGGCGGAACCGTGACATTAATTGGTACATCAACCAATCTAATCGTAGATAGCTTTCTGATTGAGCATGGTCACCCTGGTTTTAACTTTTTTGATTTTACCTTGTTTGGACTGAGCGCTGGCTTTGCCTGCGCAATACTTTTATATTTTCTCACCCCCCTACTACCTAACATCGCGAGTAATCAAAGTAATTATCAGAGTTACTTACTTGAGGCGGATGTAGAGGCGAACTCCGAACTCATTGGTAAAACAGTAGAAGATAACCATTTACGTAACTTACCGGAGTTATTCTTAATTGAGATTGTGCGTCGAAATGTTGTGCTGTCGCCAGTAACGCCTGACATGGTTATTGAAGAAAATGATAAGTTAATCTTCTCCGGTAATATTAAAAAGCTTGATAATATTTCACACATCAAAGGCTTAACGATGTTTGCCGAAGCGGATGGATTATTGCGTGATAATTTAACTGAAGTGATCATTTCTAATCGAGCTCAAATAATTAATAAAACATTAAAGGATGTCGGATTTAGAGCACTTTTCGATGCAGCGGTTGTTGCCATTCGCAGAGACGGTGAGCAGATATCTGGAAAGCTGGGTGAATTGAAACTTCAGGCTGGTGATTTTCTGTTACTCGCAACTGGTTCAGACTTTCAGCGAAGAGACAACATCACAAAAAACTTTTTTATTGTGTCAGAACAAAAAGTGACTAGAAAGCTTCAACCTTGGCAGGAGGCGTTTACTCTACTAGGTTTCATTAGTACTGTTATTTTAGCCGCAACTTCCATCGTTCCTTTAGCAACAGGATTGCTCGTATTCACTGCTAGTCTGTCTCTAATTAATGTATCGTCATTGAGTGAAATTAAACGCAACTTACCCGTAAACTTAATCCTAGTGATAGTTGGCGCACTAAGCTTAGCTACAGCTCTTGAAACAAGTGGCATCATTGCATTAGCGACTGCAAGTCTGACGCCTATCATCGGTGACATGCCCGCTATATATGCCTTAGTCTTCGTCTATGTCATGACCTTGCTTCTCACAGAATTTGTGACTAACAATGCCGCGGCTGCACTTATGTTTCCTTTTGCTTACGGTATTGTGAATGCAATGGGGCTACCATTAATGCCTTTCGCGCTCGCTGTTGCCTTTGCTGCAAGCGCTAGCTTTATTTCGCCTTATGGCTATCAAACGAATTTATTAGTTTTCAGCGCAACCAATTACAAATTTAAAGATTTCATCAAGATTGGAACTCCAGTCTCAATTCTTTACTCCAGTATTGTCATAGCGCTACTTAGTTGGGTTTATCTTTAAGTCACTAAGTTGGGCTGGAGAGTTGGAATTTTCATGCCTGAAGATGACATTGACTAAGGACAAAGCATGTTAAAAAGCATTCATCATGTTGCGATTATATGTTCTGACTATGAACGATCTAAACATTTCTACACACAAGTTCTAGGTCTAAAAACCATTGCTGAAAACTATCGCAAAGAAAGGCAGTCATACAAATTAGATTTAGCGCTTCCACAAGGAGGTCAGATTGAGTTATTTTCATTTCCTAAGCCGCCAACTAGACCTAGTCGCCCAGAAGCTTGTGGCTTGCGTCATTTAGCCTTTGTCGTCGACTCTGTTGAGCAGGTTAAGCATATATTAGAGGAAAAAGGATGTGAGGTAGAGCCCATTCGTATAGATGAGTTT
Organism: Glaciecola sp. MF2-115; assembly: GCF_047250385.1. NCBI lineage: Bacteria > Pseudomonadati > Pseudomonadota > Gammaproteobacteria > Alteromonadales > Alteromonadaceae > Glaciecola > Glaciecola sp. MF2-115. The sequence goes on along the minus strand of NZ_JBLBVM010000039.1, from coordinate 40,812 downwards.
ACCGGGAAGGCGTTTACATTTTTCAGTGATCCGGATGGATTACCCATTGAACTTTATCAGCAATGAAGCAAGAAATGCTTAGTTAAAAATGGATACCGCACAATATCTAAAGTGCTATATCCAATTATTCATTGTAAATCTTGAACGTGAATAAGTTATAAAGTGAATGCTTTGGTGAAGCCTATAAACTTAGTGTCTTTTTGTATGCTGGCAGTTTGTTGGTGGTCTATCGTTGCAAATCCAGTATTTTTCACGTTTGGGTTAAGCTGACTAACGCCAATACTGTCAACTAAATAGTAATTAAAGAAGAACCCAATATCAATTTAAACTGCAATTAAGGTTTAATTATCTAAGAATAAACAATTATATGGAATTATTATCTCCAAAACACAGCAAGTAAGCTAAACAAAAGAACCTTATTCTATGTGTTTCGCTATATTATTTACGCATGCATAAAAACTGGTTTTTTACAAAATGAATAATGCGGAACAAACGTTAGGGTCATACAATCACAATTCCCCAAACAATGAATTTTGGGAACAGATAGCAAGCCAAGTCGTTGTTGACCCAGAATACAAAAATCGCATTTATGCTGACTGGACCGCGAGTGGTCGTTTATTTAAACCCATTGAAGATCGTCTATCCAAAATGGTTGGTGGCTTAATGGCTAACACCCATACAGAAGACAGCTACACTGGCAGAGTCATGACAACTTGGTTGCATGAGGCTGAGCAGGTCATAAAAAAACACGTTAATGCATCCAGCGAAGATATACTTTTGAACGTTGGTAGCGGAATGACTGGTGCTTTAGCTAAGTTAATTCGCATGATGGGTTGGTGGTGTCATGAACAACATAGAGCACTTGTTATCAAAAACATGAGCCAAAAACCTTTAGTTTACATAACGCATCGTGAACACCACAGCAATCATACAATGTGGATTGAAAGCCTAGTTGAACTTAGAATTATTCCTGCGCTAAAAGGCGATGAAATTGACCTTGAATGGTTAGCGAAAGATTTAATTAAAGAAAAAGATCGAAAAGTGAAAATGGCCTCCATTACAGCGGCTTCAAATGTCACTGGTATCGAAACGCCATATCGTAAAATAGCTAAAATGATGCATGATGAAGGCGCATTTTGCTTTGTCGATTTTGCTGCATCAGCTCCTTATGTCGACATCGATATGCACCCAAATGACGAAGAGTGGCTTGATGCTATTTTCTTCTCACCCCATAAATTCCTCGGTGGTCCTGGCTCATCGGGAGTGCTCGTTTTCAATAAATCCTTGTATCAAAACAAAATTCCTGAGCAACCTGGCGGAGGCACTGTACTGTGGACCAATCCATGGGGAGAGCATCGTTTTATTGCTAATATTGAACAAAGAGAAAGTGGCGGTACACCTGGTATTCTCCAAACATTAAAAACAGCAATGGCTGTGCAACTCAAAGAAGAAATGGGTACGAAAAATATCTTTGAGCGTGAGCAGTATCTGAACACTATTATGTTTAATCGATTAGATAAAATAGATGGCGTCCGCATTCTATCAGCCAATCACAAACATCGGCTTAGTATTTTCTCTATCGTTTTTGAAAATGTTGACTATAAAACAGCTGTTCAACGCCTGAGTAATGATTTTCACGTTGAAACTCGTGGTGGTTGTGCTTGTGCAGGAACTTATGGTCATCACCTCTTGGATATAGATTACTGTATGTCAAAAAGCATTACAGATCAGTTGGATGATGAGTTTCAAAATCTAAAACCAGGCTGGGTAAGAGTGAGCTTGCATCCATGTATGAGTGAACTTGAAATTAACGCCATTGCCGATGCAATTGAGAAAGTAGCTAATGGCGCGGTTGCTGAGCATGCTGAGCCAGTGAAAACACAGTCTATTTGGCAACCTTTACTGTAAAGCAACTACTCGTCAGTGGAATAGATGATTCAGATCAATAAATAAAAGTGCTGATTGCCTAGAATGTTCTTAGAAAAAGTCAACTAAGGTAATTATTATGCAAACAGAAAAGCACACATTATTAAACGAATTTCCTGACCATCATCATACTATTCGTCACCTAAAGATGCACGATGCGCATTTTGTAAAGATGTTTAACGCATATCATGATGTTGAGGATGAAGTGCATCAACTGGAAAAGAAGAACTCACCAGTTGATGATGAATATATAGAAACACTTAAAAAGCGCCGACTACAACTTAAAGATGAATTATACATCATGATTCAAAAAACAGAGCAGGCCCTGTAAATTCAATTTCAGTTTTCTCAAATGGAGTTTCATCCAATGTATAAATTAAGAATGTCGTTCAATAAAATAATATTAATTACAGTAACTTGTGCGACAGTCTTGGTTGGTTGCAGTAGTCAATTTGCAGCTTCTGTGCGCAAAGTCACTTACGCGCCGGACTTTAAGTACACGGAGCAATCGGTTCTGCGCTCCGATATGGATAAATTGGCGCTGCAGATGAGCTTGTTAGAGCTTGCGCTGATTAAACCCTTTGGTGAAACTCCAGAGGAGCTTGAAGTGCAAAGAGAAGAGGTTCTCTTGGCCCTGAAAAACATGGGCGCAATTGCATCTAAACTGAAAAGTGGAAATGCCGGTGCAAACCACCCCTTTATGGAAACTTATATGCAAGATTTAATAGCGCGAATTGACAAAGCTCGCACAGCTGCATCATTACAGCAACCTCGCTACTTTTTTGCCGGGAAAGTATCTGGCAGTTGTACCAGTTGTCACAAAGTTAATAGATAATAATATCTGCACTTTGCAGCACGCAGCAGCATATAAGGTACTTAAACTGATTTTAGAAGATGTACGAATTTAAGCTAATACGCGGGAGCATGTATGTTCCAAATTTATGCAACATGAGTTTTCTTCCTTAGTTTTTTCTTTTTTTGTACCTTCGTTTTCTGCCATTATTGAACAGTAGAATTAGTTCTGCACTTCAGCTAGAGTAAGCTTAAGTTTTTAGTTTAGGTTTAAGAGTTTGAATCCATCCAAGAATAGTGTGAACCCTGTATTTCATCATTATCGATTTTGTGAGCTATCAAATGTATTACTTTATAATGCATTGAAGCTAAGATCAGACGTTTTTGTTGTTGAGCAAAATTGTGTTTACCCTGATTTGGATGACAAAGATACAGACTCAAGTACCTTGCATATAATATCTGAAAGCAACACGCTTTTAGCGCAAGATGCTGCAAACAATCAAGTTATTGCCTACGCTAGATGTCTTGCACCCGGTGTATCATATACTGGTTCGAGTATTGGAAGAGTTGCTGTCACTAAAGACGCTCGTAGTCAAGGTTTGGCAACTTTATTAATGATTGAGGCTATTGTCCTTTGCAAACAATATTGGCCCGCTTATCCCATTCAAATAGGTGCACAAGAATATTTGCAGGATTTTTATAATAAGCTTGGTTTTAGTGCCTATAGCGAACCATATGACGAAGATGGGATCATGCATATCGATATGCAGTACGATTAAAAAATTTAAGTAGGTTTATCTGGCTTTTTTTCAATTACCACATCAGCATAACTGCGCAGTTTCTCTTTTTTCCGAATGGCAGCGAAAGGATCACTCTCACTAACATTAGACTTTTCAGCTCTATCATGCTCTGCACCACTAGCTTTACGCTGAGTTTTCGATGAATCATTTGAGCTTGTAGTATCTGATGAACTTATTCGAGACTTCCATTTTAGCAACTTACTTAAAGCGCTATTTGATTGTTCTGATGCTAACTCTTTCTGTTTTCGTTTGTGCTGGTTGAAGTAATGGTTGGCGACCAAAAACAGAATGATACTTCCCGCCCATATTAGCCATTTTACAGCAAAGGAAAGGCCGATATTAGTTGGAGTATCCTGTAGTTCGTTGTATCGAAGGTAATCTTGATGAACTTGACCCACGACGAAGATGAAGGCAATGAGTACAATCAGACTTAAGATAAAGAACTTGTATTTGCGCCATAACAGGCCAGAAAGAATAATATTAATGAGTTTATTCATAAGCTATCCGAAAATCCCAATACCAAGAACAGCAAGTACCGCCAACACACCCTTCTCTTTGATGGTTGAGTAAATTTTAGCTTCTTCTTCCTGTACGATGACTTCGAGTTCATCGCCAGTAAAGTCTTCTGGTTTCTTCTTCGCTAAGATAATGCGAGTTTCGGCGCGTTGTATCGCTTTATCTCTAATCGCTTGTTTAAATTTCGAATTTACTTTTGAAAATGGATTCACTCAAATACCTCATGTTGAAAGGCCATTATAAACTGAATTTCATTTTTTTACTCAAAACTCTCGTATCAGAATGTTTCAAATCATAAAAAGTGATATCGTAACCACATAATAATTATCATAATAGTAAAGAAATGAACTCTTATACTCAAACACGCAACAATACATTGATCAATGCGATAATCCTTACCTTTTGTATCATCATGCTGCCCGCAGCAACCGCATATTCGGGTGATGCAAAGTCAGTGTTACCTGAATACGTTTACACTCCATCTAAAGCACCAAAGTTACAAGTTGAAGCCGCGTTAGAGAGAGCAAAGGCCGAAGATAAATATGCTTTGATCGTACTTGGAGCACAGTGGTGTCATGATAGTGTTGGTTTGTCTGAACGTTTCTCTACTGATGAGATGCAATCTATCTTAGAAGAACGCTATGTGACTCAATTTATAGATGTGGGCTATTTAGAAGACCGACGCGAGATAACAAATTTAGTAGGTTACCCAACTTACTTCGCAACCCCCACTGTAATGATTGTAGACCCGACTACGAACACTCTAGTGAATATTGGCACAATGACCATTTGGCAAAGTGCGGATAGCGTAGAAATGGACACCTATATTGCGGAGTTTTCCAAATGGAATAAAAAGGAAAGTAATCAAACAACTACAACCACACCTAAGACAGAATTCCTAGCTCAATTTGAAAAGCAACAAAGCGAAAGGTTACAACAAGGTTATAAGGCATTAGGGCCCATGCTTGCGGCAAGTGAAGTAAAAAATGGGCAATCAGACCAAGAAAAAGAAACTTTCTATCAGCTATGGAACGAAACAAAAGTGTTTAGAAAAAATGTACAGGCCAGTATCCATCGTTTTAGAGGGGCTAACATCGAACCAAGCTTACTTGAGAAAGAACTGTTAGAGGCGACGCCAGAATTACAGTCTTGGGAAATAAGCAAAGAGTAGAATTTGTTTCTGCGCTATTTGTTTCTGCGCTAAGTATTGAATATAAAGTATTAAATCTCGAACAAAACGACCACATATAAAGAAATAACATAGGTTATATTAAACAAAGTGTATTTCTGGTGGCTTAGCTGTTGATTATAGACTTTAATTTGGATAACATTCCCCCACTTAGACAATTCGACATAAAATTCGGACGAAAATGACTATTACAAATTTCAGCCATCATCACCATATGAACGCATAACCTTTCAGGTTCGTGCTGGAAGGGTATTGTTTCCTTTCCATGGCGTATAAGAAATTTGAAGCCCTCGAGAGGAAACTTTCGGGGGTTTTTTGTTTGATTTTTACTTCATAAAAATTAAATCGATCTCTCTGAGCTGAAACGGGTATTAGATTAAGCTAATTGGTAATGACGCTGGTGCATTTTTGCAAGCCCTTATTATCAATAAATCAACAAGTAAAAATTAAGCGTAAGCAAATAAAGGAACTAGAAATGAGCGATTCAAAAAGATTAAAAATTGCAGTACAAAAGAAAGGCCGATTGAGTGACGACAGCATCGCGTTGTTGAAAGCAATTGGTATAAAACTTCAAATTAGAGATCGCTTGCTTATCGCCCATTCCACCAACCAGCCAATTGATTTACTTTTGGTTCGTGATGACGATATCCCTGGGCTAGTGATGGACGGCGTTGTCGATTTAGGTTTTATTGGCGAAAACGAATTAGAAGAGAAAATGCTTGAACGCGAAGCATCATCCCGCCCTGCAGATTTTAAAACATTACGCCGCTTAGATTATGGGGGATGCAGGCTGTCCATCGCCATTCCGAATGAAATGAAATATGAAGACGTAAACTCATTGAATGGAACAAAAGTAGCTACAACTTACCCTTACCTATTGGAGCGTTACTTCAAAGAAAAAAACATTGATGCAAAAGCGGTAATGCTAACAGGTTCAGTTGAAGTTGCTCCACGCGCAGGCGTTGCAGATGCTATATGTGACCTTGTATCAACAGGTGCAACCCTTGAAGCCAATGGCTTACGCGAGCAGGAAGTTATATTCAAATCTAAAGCGGTATTAATTCAGAAAGCACAGGCCCTCAGCGACGAAAAACAAGCATTGGTCAATCGTTTGTTACCTCGTGTCGATGGCGTGATACAGGCAAAAGAAAGCAAGTACATTATGTTACACGCACCAAAAGCCTATTTAGAACAAGTTAAAAGCTTGCTTCCTGGTGCTGAAAATCCGACCGTTCTGCCGCTTGCAGGAAATGAGGAGTCAGTTGCAATTCACGTGGTCAGCACCGAAACCTTGTTCTGGGAAACCATGGAAAAGTTAAAGTCGTTGGGCTGTAGCTCAATTCTCGTTATGCCAATTGAAAAAATGATGGGGTAATTACGATGTCGTCGCAATCAATAATTGAGTGGGGCAAATTAAGTGAGCAGCAGCAAGCAGATGCTTTGTTGCGCCCAGCGATGAAAGACAGCAGTATGCTGCGTGATACAGTAACGAAGATCATAAGTAGAGTGCGTGAAAATAAAGATTCAGCCATACTTGACTATACAAAGCAATTTGATGGTGCTGAACTAGCAAATTTACGTTTAGACACAGAGTATATTGATACTGCCGAAAGTAAGTTAAAGCCTAAAGTGAAAAGTGCAATTGATCTTGCATATAGCAATATCAAGACATTCCACGAAGCTCAAATGCCCAGTGATATTCGTATTGAAACAGCGCCTGGCGTAATATGCGAACAGAAACACGCAGCATTAGAAAAAGTAGGTTTATACATACCGGGCGGCAGCGCCCCACTTCCTTCAACAGTGTTAATGTTAGGCGTTTCAGCACAAGTAGCAGGTTGCGACTTAGCCATTTTATGTACTCCGCCATCACCACAAGGAACGATTGCGCCGGAAATAGCTTACGCCGCTAAAATTTGTGGGATTAAACAGATATATCTTTGCGGCGGCGCGCAAGCCATTGCCGCAATGGCTTTTGGAACAGAAACGATCCCAAAAGTGGATAAGATTTTTGGCCCTGGCAATAGTTTTGTTACCGAAGCGAAGCAACAGGTAAGCCAAGCAATTGGTGGCGCAGCCATCGATATGCCCGCAGGTCCATCTGAAGTTTTGGTCATCGCTGATAGCAATGCAGATGCTGGTTTTGTGGCAGCAGATTTACTCTCACAAGCAGAACACGGTGCCGATTCACAAGCAGTTTTAGTGAGTAACGATCGAAGCTTGATAGCGAAAGTGCAACAACAACTTGTGTTACAACTAGCCCAGCTCTCGCGCCGAGATATTGCCAGTAAAGCCGTCGATAATAGTCGTTACATTCTCACTGACAGTATTGAGCAGTCGGTATTAGTAAGCAATGCCTATGCACCTGAGCATTTGATTATTCAAACTGACGATGCTCGTGATTTATTGCCTAGTATTAAGCATGCTGGTTCAATTTTTGTTGGCGCCTACTCACCTGAATCTGCAGGCGATTATGCGAGTGGTACAAACCACGTTTTACCGACTTATGGTTATGCTCGAAATTACTCCAGCCTCGGACTTCTCGACTTCATGCGCCGTTATACTGTGCAAGAACTGTCACGTGAAGGCTTAGAGAATATCGGTGATGCCATCATGGACTTAGCTGAGGCTGAAGGTCTTGACGCGCACAGCAGTGCAGTAAAAGTGAGATTAACAGGCTTAGATTTGCCTACCATGTCATCTGACGACACTGATTCTGAAAAAGCGGATACTCGTGTTTATGTCGATAGATCATCGACTGATTCAGATGGAGAGCCATCATGAGCTCATCAGAATCCAAAATTTCTACAGAAGTCATGAATGGACACGATTGGTTGTCCGAGTTGACCGTTGGCCACGTTAATGCGTTAACTCCCTATGAGTCTGCTCGACGCCTATTTGCAGGCTCAGGCGCAGATTCAAAGCAAGTTTGGTTAAATGCTAACGAGTCACCGTTCGCAGGAGAGTACGAAGTTGACTCTTCAGTTTTCAATCGATACCCCGATTGTCAGCCCGATACAGTCATAAAATCCTATGCGAAATATTCAGGCCTTGAGTCGTCTCAAACTTTGGTCACAAGAGGTGCAGATGAAGGCATTGAATTAATTATCCGCGCATTCTGTGAAGCTGGAAGAGACAGTATCTTAATCTGCCCACCAACTTATGGTATGTACGCGATAAGTGCTCAAACCTTCAATGTAGGCGTTGAGCGCTCATTGTTAAACGACGATTTCACACTCAATGTGAGAGACATAATCCAATATGTTGGGAAAGTAAAAGCCGTGTTTATTTGCTCTCCAAATAACCCCACCGGCACAAGCGTCTCAAAAGAGGATATCGTAAGTGTTTTAGAAGCTTTCAAAGACCAAGCCCTTGTGGTGGTAGACGAAGCCTACATCGAATTTGATATTGAACAGACACGAAGCGATTTGCTAGCACAATACGATAATTTAGTTATTCTTCGTACTTTATCGAAAGCATTTGGTCTTGCAGGATTGCGATGCGGCTTTACCTTAGCGTCTCCTGACATCATTCAAACACTGTTGAAAGTGATTGCGCCCTACCCTATACCGGCGCCCGTCGCTCAAATTGCGAGTAAAGCGTTGGCAAGCGACGGTATTACGAAAATGCAGAAGGACGTGCTCATTCTGAAAAACGAATTAGTCACCTTACGAGCAGAATTAAGCGAGCTAGGCGATATTCAAGTTGTCGGCGATATCAACGCGAACTTCGTTTTATTTAAAACACCAAGGAAGTCTGAGCTAATGGCCTTCCTTGTTGAGAATAAAATGTTAATCCGTGATCAATCTAAACAGATTAAACTAGACAATTGCCTGAGAATTAGTATCGGCAGCCCAGAACAAAACAAACAATTACTAGCATTAATTAAGGCATTTTATGCCCTTGGAAGTAAATAATATGAGTCAACTACCTATACTTTTCATTGATCGTGACGGAACCTTAGTAGAAGAGCCGCCTGTAGATAAACAGCTAGATAGTTTAGAAAAATTAGTCTTCGAACCCAATGTCATCCCAGAACTGCTAAAACTTCAAGCCGCCGGTTTCCGGTTGGTGATGGTATCGAATCAGGATGGCTTAGGAACTGACAGTTTCCCAACAGCAGATTTCGACTTAGCTCACAACGCTATGATGAATATTTTTTCGAGCCAAGGCGTCGTTTTTGACGACGTGCTTATCTGCCCTCACTTTGACGCTGATAATTGCACTTGCAGAAAGCCTAAATTAGGTTTGGTGAAAGATTACTTACAAGCTGGCAAAGTCGACTTTACCCGTTCTTTCGTTATTGGAGACCGTGATACCGATATTCAACTTGCAGAAAACATGGGTATTAAGGGGATAAAGTACGACCCAGTCAATAATAATTGGCCAATGATTACAAGACAACTAACCATAAGCGAGCGCACGGCAGAAGTTGTCAGAACAACATCCGAAACTGATATCAAAGTAAAAGTAAATTTAGATAGTTCGCAGAAACCAGAGATTCACACTGGTTTGGGCTTCTTCGATCACATGCTCGATCAGATAGCGACCCACGGTGGTTTTTACCTTAACGTTAGCGTCGATGGGGATCTTCATATTGATGACCATCACAGTGTTGAAGATACAGCCCTTGCTTTAGGCGAATGCTTGAAAAAAGCGTTGGGCGACAAGCGCGGTATTGCTCGCTTTGGATTTGCTTTGCCGATGGATGAATGTCGAGCTGAATGCATCATGGATATCTCAAATCGACCACACCTGAAATTTGATGCGGAATTTAGCCGAGACTCTGTAGGTGATATGGCAACTGAAATGGTTCCTCACTTTTTCTATTCGATTGCGCAAACCATGGGCTTATCGCTCCACTTGTCTACAACAGAAGGTAACGCTCACCATCAAGTAGAGAGTTTATTTAAAGTGTTTGGCCGAGCATTACGCCAAGCAATTGCGAAACAAGGTGATGCGCTACCGAGTACTAAAGGGGCCCTTTAAATGTCGAGTTCCTTGGTAATTGTAAACACAGGCTGCGCAAATATATCTTCGGTAAAGTTTGCGTTTGAGCGCCTTGGCGTGCAAGTTGATGTATCCGATGATGTGCAAGTAATAGCTAAAGCAAATCGTGTCCTACTCCCAGGTGTAGGCAGCGCTCCAGCCGCTATGAGCAGCATAAATAGAAAGGCACTATCTGATTGCCTACGTTCATTGACACAACCGACTCTGGGTGTGTGTTTGGGAATGCAACTCATGGTGACGGACTCAGAGGAAGGTGAATTCGGTAAAACTGACTTAACCAACACCTTAGGTCTCATTCCAGGGCGAGTTAAACGCATGCAAGTGGGCAATTTACGTTTACCACACATGGGCTGGAACAGAGTCACTAGTAAATATGAAAACCCCTTATTTGCAGGAATTCCTGATGGAGAACATTTTTACTTCGTGCACAGTTTTGCTATTGAAGAATATGAACATACTTTAGCAACCTGCCATTACGCTTCAGGAAAAGCTGCACCAAATGGCGCTAATCAACTAGATGCAGAACAGATCAAAGCCGATATCGGAATGACTTTTTCAGCCGCCATTCATAAAGACAACTTTTTTGGTGTGCAATTTCACCCTGAGCGCTCCAGTGATGCTGGCGCTCAATTACTCAAAAACTTTATTCAGTTGTAAGGAAACAAAATGATCATCCCCGCTATCGACTTAATCGAAGGTAAAGTAGTTCGTTTGTATCAAGGCGATTATGAACAAACAACTGAATACAAACTTGACCCAATTGACGTGGTTCATCAGTACGCTGACGATGGTGCTCAGTGGCTACATATCGTTGATCTAACCGGTGCAAAAGACACAGATAAGCGTCAACTTTCACTCATCTCCAGTATGGTTGCCACTCAACGTATGAAGTTTCAATGTGGCGGCGGCGTGCGTTCTAAATCTGATGTTGAAGGTTTATTGCAAGCGGGTGTTGAGAGAGTTGTGATTGGCTCATTGGCGGTGACTCAGCCAGAAGTTGTAGAACAATGGATGAGTGAATTTGGTCCCGAGCATATTGTTCTTGCTCTCGACATCAATATTGATGAACAAGGTAATAAGTTCGTTGCAACTCACGGTTGGCAACAGGACTCTGGAGTATCAATTGAAGAACTAATAGAGCGGTACTCTAAAGTTGGTTTGAAGCACGTATTATGCACCGACATCAGCCGCGACGGCACATTGCAGGGAGCGAACGACAGCTTGTATCAAGAAGTCGCAGCTCTCTTCCCGAATATACAATGGCAAGCATCAGGCGGCATTGGTAGCTTGGATGATATCGAAGTACTCAAACCAACAAAAGTGGCTGGCGTAATTCTTGGTAGAGCCCTGCTTGAAGGTAAGTTCACCGTCAAGCAAGCAATAGAATGCTGGGCGAAATAAGCAAAGGGCGAAATAAGCAAACAATAAGTTGATATTGATCGCCCATTATTTGATGTAAGGCTAATAAATACCTCACAATCAGCTTATCGCTATTGTTCAAAGCTAAATATTACGTAAAATGATGGCATTGCGAAGCGCTGGTGCAAATTCCCATCGCTTAAGGTCAAAATAATTTGGCAATGTATGCCAACAACAAATATTAGGAACTCTTCATGGCTGTGTTCGGAACCGTTTTTATGCCACAAATGGCATTGGCTAAATATGAAAATAACGAGTGGAGCGACACCCAAAACGTTTCGGCTGGTAGCATTCAAATGCACCCTGGTGCTCATGTATTGCATTACTCGAGTACTTGTTTCGAAGGCTTAAAAGCTTTTCGTCATGCTGATGGTGGTATTTATATTTTTAGAATGGATCAAAATATCAATCGCTTTGAACAAAGTTCAAAACTTTTGAACCTTCCTAAAATTGATACCAAGCAAGTTGAAAACATGATCCTCGATATCGTTGCTCAATATGCTGATGACGTGCCTGAGCCTCCTGGTTCAATGTATATTCGCCCTACACACATCGGAACTGAAGCTTCAATTGGCAAAGCGGCTGCGCCCTCACTTACTTCCATGTTGTACGTACTCTTATCTCCAGTGGGTGATTATTTCTCTGGTGGTGCCAAACCATTACGTCTATTGCTGGATGAAAGGGGTATGCGTTGTGCTCCGCACATGGGTATGATCAAAAGTGGTGGTAACTACGCAAGTGCTTTAGGTCCTATACTTGCAGCTCGAGCTGATGTACAGGCAGACCAAATACTGTTTTGTCCTAATGGGGACGTACAAGAAACAGGTGCCGCTAACTTCATATTAATTGATGGAAACGAAGTCATTACAAAAGCACTCGATACGAGCTTTCTACATGGCGTGACTCGAAATTCAGTTTTAACCATCGCTGCAGATCTGGGCATGACCGTCAGCGAGCGCAATATCACGGTTGAAGAATTACTTGAAAGAGCATCTAAACCTGGTGTTGAAGCCGCCCTATCCGGCACAGCAGCAGTGTTAACTCCAGTAGGCACCTTTATTCACAATGGTAAAGAACATCGCGTAGGCTCAGGAGAAGCCGGCCCTACGACAATGAAGTTACGCCAAGCATTGAATGATATTCAATGGGGCAAAGCAGAAGACAAACACAATTGGTTAGTGAAAGTTAATTAGTACTTTTTTCATTTATTTTCGAATGACTATATTTTCATAACGTAAAGAATTATAAAGGCAGTTCAATGCTAGCAAGAAGAATCATCCCCTGCCTCGACGTAAAAGATGGCGTTGTTGTTAAAGGGGTTAAGTTTCGTAATCACGAAATTATTGGCGACATAGTTCCACTTGCAAAGCGTTACGCTGAAGCGGGTGCCGATGAACTCGTGTTTTATGATATTACAGCCTCCAGTGATCAACGCGTGGTTGATAAAAGTTGGGTGACTAAAATTGCACAAGTGATTGATATTCCTTTTTGCGTCGCTGGCGGCATAAAATCAGTTGAAGATGCCGGGAAGATTCTTGAAATGGGCGCCGATAAAATTTCGATAAACAGTCCGGCATTAACTAATCCTGAATTAATAAAAGAGTTACATGATACTTTTGGTCAGCAATGCGTCGTTATCGGAGTCGACAGTTTCTTCAACGAGGAAACAGGTCAATACGAAGTTTATCAATTCACTGGTGATGAAACTCGCACGCAAAAGACAGCGTGGCAAACAATTGATTGGGTAAAAGAAGTACAAGCACGCGGTGCCGGCGAAATTGTCTTGAACTGTATGAATCAAGATGGTGTGCGCAAAGGGTATGACATAGCACAACTTGCCGCAGTGAGAGATGTTTGCAACGTGCCTCTCATTGCCTCAGGTGGTGCCGGTGAAATGCAGCACTTTGCCGATGTGTATAAGCAAGCTGATGTCGATGGTGCCCTAGCCGCTTCAGTATTTCACAAAGCAATTATCGACATTCCCGAATTAAAAGCTTGGCTATCGACCCAAGGAATAGAGATGCGCAGCTAAAGCGCATTGACTCAATAGGAAATAAAATGAAAATCACTAAAGAAACTGCTGGGCAATTAGCTTGGGAAAAGATGCAGGATTTAATTCCAGCCGTTGTACAAGATGCACATTCTGGCCGCGTATTGATGCAAGGCTATATGAACCAAGAGTCACTAGCTAAAACGCTAGAGACTAAAAAAGTCACTTTTTACAGTCGATCAAAGCAGCGCTTGTGGATGAAAGGCGAAACCTCAGGTAACACACTTGATTTAGTTGATATATCAGCAGATTGTGATCAAGACTCCTTGCTAATTCTAGTTAAACCAAACGGTCCAACCTGCCACACAGGAGCAAGCACTTGCTGGTTTAACAGTGAAGTACCCACCATGACTTTCATCGCGGAGTTAGAGCAAACCTTAGCTCTGCGTAAAGATGCAGACCCATCCACCAGCTACACCGCTGAATTATACAGCAAAGGCATCAAACGAATCGCTCAAAAAGTAGGTGAGGAAGGTGTAGAAACAGCACTTGCGGCTGTTGTCCATGATAAAGAAGAACTTAAAAATGAATCAGCGGACTTGCTTTATCATCTGATTGTATTGTTGCAGGCCAGTAATATGTCATTAAACGACGCGATAGACATTCTAAAGGCTAGACACAACAAATAAGACAAAAGACCGGATGCAACCATCTTACTTTTTGATGGTTGCTGCCTGCTTAAAGACTTTCCGATTACACCTACCAAACTCTATCTGAAAAATATAAATCATAAGCACATGATTTAAATATATTTATTTTTTATTATTTAAAATAATTGAAAATAAATTAAATTTTATTCTTGAAAAAATAAAGACTGGGCTTATATAGATACTGTAGTCGCCGTAAGGGGCTACAAAAACCGCCGCCGAATAATCGGGGCACTTAAATTAAACATATTGCTTAAATATATAAAGGATATGACTATGCGTACTATCGATCTATCTCCACTTTACCGTTCATTCATTGGTTCAGACCACTTAGCATCTATGATTGATGCTGCAGCGAGGAATGAAAAACAAAATACTTATCCTCCCTACAATATCGAGTTACTCGAGGATGACAAATATCGAATTACTATGGCTGTTGCTGGATTCTCGAAAGAGAACGTTGTTATAGAAGTTGTGGAAAACACACTTGTTATTAGCGGCAGCAAAGATCAAGCACCAGACGAAAGTAGAAAATTCCTTCACAAAGGAATTTCTGAAAGAAACTTTGAACGTAAGTTTCAATTAGGTGACAACGTTAAAGTATTGTCTGCCGATTTGGAAAATGGTTTGTTGCATGTCGACCTAGAAAGGGTTGTACCTGAAGCGAAGAAGCCAAGACGAATTGAGATAGGCAACCAAGTAATTGAAAATCAATAAACGTTAAGAAGCTGTCTTAACGAATCGAATTAAAGAATTCCCTGGCTTTAATTCTCATTTCTAAGACAGTTCAAGCAGCAAAATTTAGCCATCGCAAATGCGGTGGCTTTTTTATATCTACTTAGATAAAAGCCGCCATCCTCTTGCACATCACTCTCCAAACGCCCCAGGAGCAAATGCATTTAGTGCCCTGCGACTAGCCCCCTTATTGACAAAAATCGAGAAAGCACTAAATAAACTTTGCCACAACTATATACAAATTCCACAAAGACAATGACAGGATCACTGCAAAAGTAGTTAACATGCCACTAATTCTTCCAAAACTCGCGCCAGTTTTAGTAATCAAACCATATGCATGAGCAACCCGACCATACACCAAAGCAATTCCACAAATATGTAAGAAAATATCAGCCTGTGAAGTAAGTTCTGCAATTAACAACAAGATGATACAAATAGGCACATATTCACTGAAGTTTGCATGCGCTCTAGTTGCCTTTTGTAAGTCTTCTTGATCTCCGTCGCCTAGACTTATTAAATCCCTTTTACGTATTTTTATCACAGCAAAAGATAAATAGAGAAAGACTAAACCTAGAAGCCCCGAGTAAAGCCCAGTAATTATTAAATTCATTTGGTATTTTCTGTAGTTAGTTTATAGTCGAGTATAACTAATACTCACAGGCTTGAAACCAAAATATAATGAAATAAAGTAAGAACTTAACTTCATTTATTGTGTTAGCGTTAATCACTTGTTAAATTAGCATCTTATATAAAAGCGAAGCTGAAATTCATGACCTTTGCGTCAACTTATATACCGAACATTGCCATTAATAGTATGGCTCTAGGAGAAAAATTTGAGTCATTTGTTTAGATTAGGCGTCATACTCGTTGTCGCTTGGTTACTGTTATCCGGGATGTACGAACCGCTCATGCTCACTTTTGGCGCTATCTCAGTGCTCATTTCCTTATGGTTAACCAAACGCATGCTGCGCATCGATCAAGAGCAATACACTTTCTTCGTCACTGCTAGCTTGCTTACTTTCCTCGCTAAATTGTCTTATAAAATTGTTTTGTCGAATATAGACGTGACCTTGAGGGTGCTGGGAATAAAACCCGTTGAATCAACTTTTATTACTATCAAAGTTCCATTCGAAGATGATGTTGCTAAAGTTCTATATGCCAATGCAATTACACTTACCCCCGGCTCTGCGAGTATCGCTCTAAGTGAAAACACCTTGTTAGTCCATACTATTAGTGAGCAAGGAGCAGAAGATCTAGCGAAGGGTGACATATTAGATATTATGCCAAAGCAATACGAAATTAAAAATGTAGAGAATACGCAATGATGACAGAATATTATTTAGTCGCTGGCTTAGCCATCCTTATAGCTATGGCGCTAGGTGTATGCAGGGCCCTGCTTGGTCCAACAGTTTTTGATCGTATACTTGCGGTGAATTTGTTTGGTACAAAAGCGGTACTACTCGTTGCTATTTATGCTTTCTTTTCTGGCAGACATGATTTGCTAGATATTTCCCTACTCTATTCACTCTTAAACTTTGTAGGCGTGATTGCTGCTTTAAGGTTAGTAGAACGAGGAAAGTTCTTTGCTAACAACGCGGTGAAACTAGAAAATAGTGAATTAATAGACAAAGCTAAAGGAGAGCAAGATGCTTGAATTACTCGGCTTTATCCTAATTGCTTTGGGATGCTTCCTCGGGCTCGTTGGTGCAATTGGCTTAATTAGGTTACCAGATATGTATGCTCGATTGCATGCTGTCGGAATTACAGACACCTTATGTTCGTTCTTGATTTTGTCAGGGCTTGCTTGCCACGCCGACTCTGTCAATGTTATTGCCAAGCTAATATTGATATTTTTATTCTTGTTATTCACCAGTCCAGTATCATCTTATGCACTCGCAAATAATGCATTTCGTTGGGGACTGGATCATGGTCAGAAAATACATATAAGTAGTGTTAAAGAAGAGAAGGAAGAAGAATGAGCCTAATTATTAACTTAGTTCTACTTGTTTTCCTTTTAGCAATGGCCTTAGCAGTTTTGAAGGCACGTCATTTATTCGCAATGGCAATGCTTTTTGGTTTATACAGTTTGTTGGTTGCCTGTTTATTTGTAACGCTTGATGCTCCCGATGTCGCTTTTACTGAAGCTGCGGTAGGCACTGGTATTTCAACTGTCCTAATGCTTGTTACTTTAGCTTCTATTAAAGATGGACATGAACTGGTTTCAAGCGAAAAGGTTCGGGCAGCACCATTAGTAATCTGTGTCATCATGGGTGGAATATTAATTTATGGTACACAAGACTTACCCGATTTAGGTGATCCTCTAAGCGCACCACAGAAGGAAGTTGCAGCTCGCTATATTGAGCAGGGACAAGCAGAAACCGGCGTACCTAATTTAGTGACTGCAGTTTTAGCAAGTTATCGGGGCTTTGATACCTTAGGTGAAGTTACCGTTGTGCTTACTGCAGGTATTGGTGTGCTACTGCTTTTAGGTTCTAGGAAAAAAATAAGAATAAAGGAGGTGCCTAATGGCAAATGATCTCATATTACGAGTTGTCACTAAGTGGCTCTCACCAATCATTATTCTATTTGCACTTTATGTGCAGTTTCATGGCGACTATAGTCCGGGTGGCGGTTTCCAAGCTGGCGTTATCTTCAGCTCTGCGATTTTACTTTACTCCCTAACATTCGGCTTAGAAGCCGGTTTACAGCTTATCCCCGAGTTTGTGCTACGCATTGGTGCAAGTTTAGGAGTGTTAATTTATGGCGGTGTTGGCGTTGTTTCAATGATTATGGGTGGCAATTTCTTGAACTATAGCGTCTTAGCTTCTACTTCCCTTGCGGGACAACACATTGGCATCATTATTATTGAGCTTGGTGTTGGTATTACGGTAGCTTCAGTGATGGTGCTGTTGTTCTTTACTTTCGCAAGACAGGTGGCGCCCGAATGAATGATTATATTCTTGGACACATTAACTATTGGTTAATTGTCGCCGTTATGATGGTTGGACTATATACCCTAATGAGCCGCTCGAATCTCATCAAAAAGATAGCAGGTTTGGCCATGTTTCAAACTGCAGTTATTTTGTTTTACGTCAGTCTAGGCAAGGTAACGGGAGGAACAGTCCCGATTATGGATGATAGATATACTTTATATTCTAACCCTTTACCACAAGTTCTCATGCTTACGGCTATTGTGGTTGGGGTAGCAACAACAGCCTTAGGTTTTGCACTCGTCATTCGAATAAAAGAAGCTTACAACTCTGTCGAAGAAAATGAAATTTCGGCTATGGATGAAAAAGAATAATGGAACAACTTACCATCTTGCTGATCGTCATACCTTTGATGGTGGCGCCAATAACAGCTTTAATACCTTCAGAAAAAATCACGTGGTTTTTGACACTTGTTGTTTGTCTGATTTCTTTGGCTTTATCAATTTACCTGCTCTATGCGGTTATTGATGGCAAGCACATCATATATGAATTGGGTGGATGGCGTCCGCCTTGGGGAATTGAATACAAAATCGATTCCTTAAATGCCTTCGTAGCTTTAATTGTTAGCGGCATTGGTAGCCTAGCGTGTTTATTTGCTTATCGCAGCGTGCCCGATGAAATTGAAAGCTCTAAAATACCTTTGTTTTATGCAGCGTTCCAGTTATGTCTTTTAGGCTTATTAGGTATAGCCTTAACTGGCGATATCTTTAACCTGTTTGTATTCTTAGAAATTTCATCACTCGCAACTTATGCGCTCATTAGCATGGGTAAACATAGAAAAGCCTTAACTGCTGCTTTCTCCTATCTTATCCTTGGTACAATTGGTGCCACTTTCTTTCTGATAGGTGTAGGCTTTCTATTTGCAGCCTCAGGTAGCTTGAATACTGCTGACATTGCCAGTCGCTTTAGTAGGTTTGAAGACATGTATGTAGTTGAAACTGCTCTCATCTTCATGGTCACGGGCATTGCTTTGAAAGCTGCTATTTTTCCATTACATAGCTGGCTGCCTAATGCTTACACCCAAGCGCCCTCAGCAGTCAGTGTTTTCTTGTCGGCTACCGCTACGAAAGTATCTTTGTATGTGCTTCTAAGAATTCTTTATGACTTATATCCAGTCGCTTATTGGGTAGATATGTTGCTTCCACAAATAATGCTTTCACTAGGTTGTGTGGCAGTAATATATGGTTCGTATCGAGCCTGTCAACAAACTGAAATGAAGCGTCTACTAGCTTTTTCTAGTGTTGCCCAAATTGGCTATATGGTAATTGGTTTATCTTTGGTGAATCAACTTGGCTTAACAGCATCCATAATTCATCTATTCAACCATGCAGTTATTAAATCAACTTTGTTCATAGGTGCTGGTATTTTGCTTTACAGAGCCAATACTACCGAGCTTGGTAGCCTGCGTGGTTTAGGTAAAGATATGCCTTGGACCTTCGCTGCAATTACCTTGGCCGGTTTGAGTTTAATAGGGGTTCCCGGAACGGTTGGCTTTGTATCTAAATGGTATTTGCTTGAAGCTGCCGTAGAAAAAGGCATGTGGATTGTTGTTATTACCATTGTCATTGGCTCAGTATTAGCGATTACCTATGTCTGGAAAATAGTTGAAAACCTATATTTCAGAAGCAAACGCAAAGTTCATATTCAGGATGTGAGTAGCGGTGATTCAGGGATAGCACGCGCCCCGAAAACTATGTCTGCAGCTCTTTGGATTGGAGCAATTTTGTGTATATTCTTTGGTTTAAATACTGAATTGTCGTTTGAAGCAGCTTCATCTGCTGCAGCCGCGCTGTTGAAACCATAGGAGCAATGATGACGGATTTAGCTTTGACGCATTTATTGATACTGTCTATGGTTGTGCCAATTATTGGCGCGATTGTCATATCAAGGTTACACAAACACATTAACCTTCGCGAAACAGCGACTATTGTGACAGCTGTTATATTGTTTATTATAAACATAGATATCTACCTTAGCCTTGACTTGTCTCATGCAAAAGATGTCGCAGCATCGAGGTTTACCTTTGCTGAACCAATCGAAGGTTTATCGATCACATTCTCTGCAACCGCATTCGGTAGCCTGTTTGCCCTAATCGCGAGTGGCTTATGGATAGCAACATCCATCTACGCAATTGGGTACATGCGTGGACACAATGAAAAACATCAAACTCGCTTCTATGTGTTGTTTGCAATTGCAATCGCAGGTGTAATGGCGGTTGCCTATTCAGACAATTTATTCACGTTATTTCTCTTTTACGAAATATTAACGGTATCAACTTACCCGCTAGTGACTCACGCTGGTACTAGAGATGCTCGAAAAGGCGGCAAAACCTACATCTTGATTTTGATGGGTTCTTCAATCTTATTCTTCTTGCCTGCCATGGTGATCGTGTGGTTCGTATCTGGCACACTCGAGTTCCAAGAAGGTGGTGTGTTGGCAGGAAACCTAGATTTGATATGGGCTGCCCCACTATTACTGATGTTCCTATTTGGCATTAGTAAAGCAGGACTAATGCCCTTACATAGATGGTTACCCTCAGCAATGGTTGCTCCGACACCTGTTAGTGCCCTATTGCACGCTGTAGCAGTCGTAAAAGCTGGAGTTTTCTCAGTTATGAAGGTAGTGGTATTTATCTTCGGAACAGACTTTATAACCGAGTCTGGAGCAAATCATTGGTTAATTTGGATACCTCTTATCACCATCGTACTAGCATCCTTTATCGCCTTAACCAAAGATAATTTAAAGGAACGCCTCGCCTACTCAACAGTTAGTCAGTTAAGTTATATTATCTTGGGTGCATTGCTGGCAAATGAAGCTGGTATTCTTGGTGGGACCATGCACATAGCGATGCATGCCTTTGCAAAAATCTCCTTATTCTTTGCCGCGGGTGCGATTTTGGTTGCGAGTCATAAAAAATATGTCAGCCAGTTAGCCGGTATGGGACGTGTCATGCCGTTCACATTTACTGTCTTCACAATCGGTACTTTAAGTATTATTGGTTTACCGTTCTTTGGTGGCATGTGGAGTAAATGGTATTTAGTATCTGGCGGATTAAGCTTCAACGGCCCAGAGGCTACTTATTGGGCTGTATTGATTGGCTTAACGATCAGCTCGATGCTGAATATTTATTACTTACTTAGCATTCCAATGACTGCCTTTTTTAGCAAAGCTCCTCAAATCGACTCTGACGATCACGAGCACGACGAACATCACGGTGAGAGTGCGAATAGCGTAGAGATTAAAGAAGCACCATTAGCCTGCTTGATTGGCATGGCTATCCCAACGCTTGTAACCATCTATTTATTCTTTGACCCACAAGTGTTTTATCGACTCTCATCAACACTGGCTAATTTTTAAGGAATCGAAATGAAAAGTGAAATAAAAAGCACTGAGCAAAAAGTCGCATTTTTCGACAAACCTGAAAATGTCACATGGATGATGCGTATCTTCTATGCAATTTGCGTCTTGCTGGTTGTAGCAGATTTTATTGTTCACCGTCATATTTATGTGTCGTTTGAAGAAATCCCAACATTCTATGCACTGTATGGTTTTGTAGCTTGTGTTGTTCTGGTCGTGATAGCGAAAGAAATGAGAAAATTAGTGATGCGTGATGAGAACTACTATGACGAACGTGACGATGAATTAGAATTAGATGTGCCTCGCGTTGATGTTGAGCATCATGAACTTGCTCCTCAACCTGGTGACGATGCAACAACTAAGGAGTCGCATTAATGAGTTATGCTATTCCTGCTTTTCTACCATTTTTCTTAGCCGCTTTATTTGCAGCAGTAACGCCATTAAAGTACCGCTACGCTTTGGTGCTAGTCCCATTAATTAATGGTATTTTACTATTTTTAAACGCCGATCAACTCACACCAATTAGCATTCAACTGCACACATTCACTCTGCAAATTATGGATGTAGGTGCTCAGGTGAGTGAACAAGAAGCAAAACTGAGTTTATTGTTTGCCTACCTGTTTCACTTAGCTTGTTTTATTTGCCTTATCTATTCACTGCATGTGAAGGACAGAATACAAATCGTTGCTGGGTTACTTTATGCTGGAAGTGCAATCGGAGCCGTCTTCGCTGGTGACTTTATCACTCTCTTTATTTTCTGGGAGCTACTTGCTGTTACTTCTGCATTTTTAGTATTTGCGCGCAGAACGAAAGCAGCAAAAGCGGCAGGTATCCGTTATTTGATAATTCAGATCTTATCTGGCGTATTGTTACTGATCGGTGCGATCAGCTACTTCCAACAAACTGGCTCAACTGACATAGGCTATATTGGTCTAGGTTCAACCGCATCTTGGTTCTTCCTTGTCGCGTTTGGCATAAAAGCAGCTTTCCCTTTTATGCATTCCTGGTTATCCGACGCCTACCCAGAAGCTACCCCGACGGGTACTGTTTTCTTGTCAGCCTTCACCACGAAAGTGGCAATCTATATGCTTGCAAGAACCTTCCCAGGCGAGGATCTGCTCGTGTATATCGGAGCGGCAATGACATGTTTCCCAATATTTTATGCTGTTATCGAGAATGACTTACGTAAAGTATTGGCCTATAGCTTAATCAACCAACTCGGGTTTATGGTCTGTGGTATAGGTATTGGTACAGCCTTAGCGCTAAATGGCACAGTTGCGCATGCTTTCAACGACGTCATATTTAAAGGTCTTTTATTTATGACTATGGGCGCGGTATTGCACCGTGTCGGCCATGTAAATGGTTCTAATTTAGGTGGCTTATACAAAACAATGCCGAAAACGACCTTGTTCTGTATTGTCGGTGCTGCCTCAATTTCTGCATTCCCATTATTCAGTGGTTTTGTCAGTAAGAGTATGGTCATGGCGGCAATGATCGAAGCAGGTCATGAGTACTTATGGCTGATGTTGTTGTTTGCCTCAGCGGGTGTATTCCATCATGCTGGTATCAAAATCCCATTCTTTGCATTCTTTGCGCATGACTCAGGATTACGACCAAAAGAAGCCCCTACCAACATGCTAGTTGCTATGGGGATTGCATCTTTTATTTGTATACTTATTGGTACTTACCCAGAGGTGCTATATCAAATGTTGCCTTGGGAAAATGACTATGTCCCTTATGATTTAACGCACACATTAACCCAATTACAATTGTTATTCTTCTCTGCCTTAGCCTTTGTTTGGTTGAACAAAAAAGGGCTGTATCCACCAGAACTGAAATCTGTAAACTTAGATTTTGAGTACTTGTATAGAAAGGTCTTACCAAGCGCTGGCCTGGGCTTAGCTAACTTAGGCAATACATTGAAAGTATTAATCACTGGGCTAGCAGTAGATGCCATGAACGCATTGCCAGTGATGAAGCGAGGTAATGATGCAAACGCAGCTACGTTAACCTTAAGAATGGCTATCGGCTTTGTTGTGATAGCTGTACTCGCTTTTATAACTCAGTTTATGTAGTTTTTAGTATCTTAGTTGGTGTTAAACGATCGTCATCAACAGGGCTAAATTAATAGCTTTTTGATGGCGATTTAAACTACCAAATATTGACTGGCGTTATGAGATAATTATTCCCTAAAAAGCACTAAATTTACGAGTAATTCGTGTGCTTTTTAGATGTTTAAATAAAACGTTTTTAGTACTCACGCATAAAAATCCGATACTCCCAAGGTTCCAAATCCAACTCGTAGTCACTGAATAAGTCATGTAAACGATTACTTGTGTCAAACACGTCAATGTACTCATCTGTAAATAAGTCTTCGTAGAATCTCACTTGCTTGTGTTCATCGCTAAAGTTGAATACCATGAACCACTTACTTTCGTTGTCTTGTCGAACAAAGCTGAAAATAGACTGCTGTTGACTGTTGGGCACTTGATGCATCAATGCACCGTGCTCTGCATTCCACAAGGCTGTGTAACGCTTGCGCAAGGACAGGAGTTGAGTGTATAGATCCCCTATTGCATGTTCTTGCCACTCTATGGCGTCTTTTTCAAAAAAGGCTAAACGTTTCGTTTCTCCCGCCTCCTGCCCGTTGTGTATAAGCGGCATGCCTTGTCCAAGACAAGAAAGCACAATACAAGCTTGTTGAGCATCACCAAACTTTTCATCAGGTGTGCCTTCCCACGCATTCTCATCATGGTTGCTGACAAAGGTCATGCGCATAGCTTCTCTAGGCCACGATCTTTCATTCCACGAATAGTATTTACGTAAGGTATCCAGTGGGGCTATTTTACTCACAATAGCGTGCAAAGCTTCATTCCACGACCATGCATAGCTCATGTCAAAAGCGTACTCATGCAGATCTCTATCTTCCCACTCTGCTAGCATAAAGATGGGTTTAATCTCATCCAACTCTTCTCTCGCTTGCCGCCAAAAATCATTCGGCACGTAACCGGCGACGTCACAGCGAAAACCATCTATATCAAATTCTTTTACCCAATATGACATTGCTTCAATCATATAGGCCCTTAAGTCAGGTTGAGAATAATCAAATTCAATGATGTCATCCCAGTCCCACCAGGGCGAAGGCCTGAAGTCACCTTTATAATCTCGCACATACCAATGAGGATGTTGACTGACCAATACATTATCAGGGGCACTATGATTAGGCACCCAATCCAATATCACTTTCAATTCATGTTCATGTGCGCGCTTAATGAGGGCTTTTAGTTCTATCGCAGAACCGAATTCGGGGTTAATTGAATAATAATCCTTAACTGCATAGGGACTACCCAAACTCCCTTTCCTATTCAGCTTGCCAATTTCATGTATTGGCATTAACCATATAATACTCACACCTAATTTTTTAATTCTAGGCAACTCATTGGCTACGGCTCTAAACGTGCCAGCTTCGCTAAATTGTCTTACGTTAACTTGATATATGCTGGCATTGCTCGCCCACAATGGCGTGGTATGTTTAACATAGGGAATGATGGGATATGTCAAAATTGTGCTCATCATGAAATTGGCTATATAATGAGCATGTAATCACAAACTTGAATAGTTGGCAAATTAAGCTGAAGTACTAGTATTAATATTAGTGTTAATCATTCTGAGTCCGTGTTTTCATCATAAATGTTTGCTTTAGATTGCAGTTTTAGGCACTGTTGTAAAAACGCCTTTCGAATTCCAACTTGAGACCGAAGAAATGTATAGGAAAAAGCTACTTTTAAGCCTAATAACCCTAAGCGCTATTGCCGCGGCTGGATGTTCGAATCGAGCTGCATATGAAATTATGCAAACGAATAAGAGACAAGCATGTGAACGCATGGCCGAAGGGCAAGCCAGAGAAGATTGTTTACGAGGGTACCAAAAGACCTACGATGACTATGAACGAGAGCGCAACGCGCTTTTAGGAAATAAAAAACGGGCAACGCCTAAACCGAAGCTTGAGACTGAAAAGGATGAAAATGGTTCAGGTAATTAATCCTGCGACTCCCATTACGAAAATCCAAGTCGCAAAAAATATTTTGAGTTTGACTACCGAAAAATAAAGCACGACGCGCTTAGCAACTATACCGCCAATTATCGCGCCAGCTCCAGCAAAAATTAATACATTCCAATAAATCGCTTGTGTGATAAAAATATGATAAAAAACGGCAGACCAAACGGAAAACGCACTGAGAATTACTGCAAGTGCAATTGCTGAAGTCACGTTAAAACCGCGTAAAATAAGATAGACGGCAACCATTTCACCCACACCGACAGATAGCCACGCAGTTACAATACCACCAATAAAAGAGATGATTGAGAGAAAGACTGAATCTAGTGGAGTTATTTGTTGGCTTGCACGCTGTCGTTTTAACAATGGAATAGATGCGTAAATCGCAATAGCTAGCAAAATTGAAAAAATACCAAAGCCTACATGCAGGAAGCTTAGCATCTTTGCGGAATATTTAACTAATGCAAACTGCGCAAACATAATGCCAGCAATGGAAGATGGAATGGTCACAACTAAACCTTTATTTAAGTATAACCACTGAGAGCTTTGCAAGTCAGCTACCTGACTCTTGCCATTCCTTTCTTTTTGTAATTGACGTCGATAACGATGCCAAGTAATTGCTCCCGCAGTCATACCGCAACATTGGATCGCAAAGCTAGTGGCTACAATCGCAGTATTTTGCATTTCAATTTGATTAAAGAATGGAACGAAAACGACACCGCCCCCCGCGCCGGTAGCATTGGCAAAAATCGCTCCTATCATTCCAAGTAAAAGAAAGCCCATGTAATCTAAGATGAGCTGAGAGCGTTCGGGCATGCTCACGACAAGAACAAGCCAACAGAATATCAATGAGGCTCTATAAGGGTGCTTGCGAAAAGCGTTTGAAACTCTGGTCAATGAAACGATTCTCTCAGTATTAAGGTCGATTTATGACACCCATAATTAGCGATGTCATGGTATTTGGGCTGCATAGTCTACTCTTTTTACCTTTAATGGTTAATATGATTTTTACGAACAATTAGTTTATAAAAATGAACTGGTCAGACATGAAAATACTGGTACTATCTAAGTAATGATTATCAACAGTTGAAATGCAATGACCGAATTTGACATTATTATCGTAGGTGCTGGCTCTGCTGGCGCGGTACTAGCCAATCGCCTATCAGAGGATCCCAAGTTAAGCGTTTGCTTACTTGAAGCTGGCGGCAAGGACGTTAACCCAGCGATTCATGTTCCTTTTGGTCTTGCCTTTCTCTCTGACATGAAATCTCTCAACTGGCGTTTTGAAACTCATGCTGAAGAAAACTTAAATGGACGTGAAATGTTCTGGCCTAGAGGGAAGACTCTTGGTGGTTCAAGCTCTATCAATGCAATGTGCTACATTCGAGGCACAGCTAAAAACTATGATGATTGGGAAGAACAAGGCTTAGTTGGGTGGTCTTGGAATGATGTCCTACCTTATTTTAAGAAAAGTGAAGATAACACAAGAGGTGTTTCTGAGCTGCATGCTATCGGAGGCTGCTTAGCTGTTTCCGATTTAAAACATGTAAACCCACTAAGCCAAGATTTTGTATCCTCTTCAATTAGTTGCGGCTTAACTGAAACAGAGGACTTTAATGCTGAAGAACAAGAAGGTGTTGGCATATATCAAGTGACTCAACGCAATGGCTCACGTTGCAGCACGGCAAAAGGCTTTTTATCCGATGAGATACAAGCCCGTCCAAACTTGCACATCATGACCAATATTGAAGTTAAGAAAGTCCTGCTAGATAACAACAAGGCAACAGGTTTAGAAACCTTTTCCAATAATACTAAACAGTATCTATTTGCTAAAAAGCGCATCATATTGAGTGCAGGCGCGATTGGTTCGCCGCAAATATTAATGCAATCTGGTATCGGTGATGAAGCACACTTAAGTCGCCTAGGCCTTAAAGTAGAAGCACATCTGCCAGGCGTTGGGCAAAATTTACAAGACCATTTGGACGGTACAATTTTATTTCGAACTGAAGATAAGCGCTCTTATGGCCTATCTGGCTCTGCCTTAATTAAGAATGCGCTAGAACCTCTAAAGTACTGGCTTCACAAGGAAGGAATGTTAACGTCAAACATTGCTGAAGGTGGTGCATTCTTTAAATCTGATCCCAGCTTAGCATTACCCGACATCCAATTACATTTTCTCCCAGCCTTGCTAGTGGATCATGGTCGCTCCAAACCTTGGGGACACGGTTTTACTATTCATTTCTGCAATCTCTATCCAAAAAGCAGAGGTGAAATTTTACTTAAGAGAGTCGATGGCGAGTTGCATGCGGACATACGAGCGAATTACTTATCTCATGAAGATGATATTAAACCATTAGTTGCTGGTTTTAAGTGGTGCAGAAAAATCAGCAACACAGCTCCACTTGGCAATAACGCGACTGAGTGGATGCCAGGAACTGAAATACAAAGTGATGAGGAAATTGTTGAATATTTACGAAGTAATGTAGAATCCGTCTACCACCCTGTTGGTACTTGTAAGATGGGCATTGACAGTGATGAGTTGGCGGTTGTTGATGCTAGATTGAATGTAAGAGGAATTGCAAACCTCATGGTAGTTGATGCGTCTGTTATGCCCAATATCATTGGCGGCAATACCAACGCACCTACTATTATGATTGCTGAGAAAGCTGCTAATATGATTAAAGCGGAACTCTCAAAGTAATAGGGACTGAAATAACAACAGTCCCATGTTGTTTAACTCACTAATTTCTCTAACTCAGCACTAATTACGTCGACGGGTTTTGTACCATCGAGCTTATGATATGCACATAAACCTTCGTCAGCAGCTGCTTGGTAGTAGTTAACAAGTGGCTTAGTTTGATCATGATAAATTGCGAGGCGGTCACGAACGGTCGCTTCTTTATCGTCCTCACGTACAATCAGGTCTTCACCGGTATCATTATCCTTTCCTTCCACTTTAGGTGGATTATAATCGACATGATAAACACGACCAGAGCCTGGATGAACTCGACGTCCGCTCATACGACCGACGATAACATCGTCTGGTACATCAAACTCAATACAGTGATCAACTTTAACGCCAGCATCTTTCATTGCTTCTGCTTGCGGTATCGTGCGAGGAAAGCCATCTAACAGGAAGCCATTGGCACAATCTTCTTGAGCAATACGCTCTTTCACTAAGCCGATAATAATATCGTCAGAAACTAATTTTCCGGCATCCATTACTTTTTTTGCTGCCAAGCCCATCTCGGTGCCCGCTTTGATAGCCGCACGCAACATGTCACCAGTAGAAATTTGCGGTATTCCAAATTTCTTCATCAAAAATTGAGCTTGTGTTCCTTTTCCGGCACCTGGTGCGCCAAGTAAAATGATGCGCATTAAGCATCCTCCAACAGATTAATTTGATTGTTAACCATCAAACTTTACAACTTAGACACGTAGTTCACAAGTCAAATTGAAGTTTAAAACAGTAACTTAAGACTAATGGCGAATGATTCATGTTATCCAAGCAAAAAACAAGCCCTAAACACGGATTATTCGTTTATTTGAGCAACATCCGACCACTTCTTTTGTGCGTAAAATAAACAAAATTGACACGAGCATAAAAAAAGCGAGCATAAGCTCGCTTTTTACATGGTTTTTAAACCCAAACTATTTAGTGCTACTTCGCTAAACTTGCCAATAGACCATTCAAGTTTTGAACAAAACTAGCAGGGTCTTTCAAACTTCCCTGCTCCGACAAAGCAGCTTGATCAAACAACACTTCAGACCATTGTTTGAACTGAGCTTCGTCTTGAACATTAGCCATCAACTTAACGAGGTGATGTTCTGGGTTCAATTCAAAATGATACTTAGTTTCAGGCACAGGCTGACCAGCAGATGCCATCAATTTAGCCATTTGTGTCGTCATGCCATTTTCATCAGCAACAATACACGCTGGTGAGTCAGTCAAACGATGGGTAAATTTCACACTTTCGACCTTATCACCAAGAGCAGTTTTAGCTCGCTCAAGAATGCCCTCTACTTCCTTCTCTGCTGTTTCTTTCGCTTTCTTAGATTCTTCATCATCTAAGTCACTCAAGTCTAAGTCAGCTTTTGCAACAGATTGGAATTGCTTTTCATTAAATTCAGTTAAGTGAGACATTAACCATTCGTCAATGCGCTCGCCCATCAACAAGACTTCAATACCCTTCTTGCGGAAGATCTCTAAATGAGGACTTGTTTTAGCGGCTTTATAGCTATCAGCGGTTACATAGTAAATTTTGTCTTGGCCTTCTTTCATACGACCAATGTAGTCTTCAAGTGACACACTTTGTGCACCAGACTCATCATGTGTTGAAGAAAAGCGAAGTAATGCCGCGATCTTATCTTTGTTGGCGAAGTCCTCTGCTGGACCTTCTTTAATCACATTACCAAACTCTGCCCAGAACGCTTGATATTTCTCAGCGTCTTTCTTCGCCATTTTTTCAAGCATTTGAAGCACACGCTTTGTGCAACCTTGGCGAATGGATTGAGTAATTTTGTTATCTTGTAATATTTCGCGAGATACGTTTAACGGTAAGTCGTTAGAGTCAAGTAAGCCCTTAACAAAACGCAAGTAAGTTGGCATAAACTGCTCTGCGTCATCCATAATGAATACACGTTGAACATACAGCTTTAAGCCATGAGCTTGTTCTCTATTCCACATATCAAACGGCGCTTTCGAAGGGATATACAATAAGCTTGTATACTCAGTCTTACCTTCAACACGGTTGTGAGACCATGTCATTGGATCGGCGAAGTCATGAGATACATGCTTGTAAAACTCATTGTACTCGTCATCGCTTATGTCTGACTTTTCACGAGTCCACAATGCAGTTGCTTTGTTGATAGATTCCCAATGAGCGGGTACTGCTGGCGTTTTTTCGCCATCAGGGCCATCACTTTCTGGTACTTCTTCTTTGTACATTTGTACTGGAATACTGATGTGATCTGAGTACTTTGTGATAATTGAACGAACGCGCCAATCGTCAGCAAATTCTTTCTCTTCTTCCCGAAGGTGCAAGGTTATTTCTGTACCGCGGGTTTCTTTATCTATTGTTGAAACCGAGAACTCGCCTTCGCCAGCAGATTCCCAGCGAACGCCTTCCGACTTATCTGCACCCGCAGCACGACTTTTAACAACGACTTTATCAGCAACGATAAATGCGGAGTAGAAACCTACTCCGAACTGACCAATTAATTGTGAGTCTTTCGTTTGGTCGCCCGATAATTTACTGAAAAAATCAGCGGTGCCAGACTTAGCAATTGTACCTAAGTTAGCTATCGCATCTTCCTTATTCATTCCAATGCCGTTATCTGAAATGGTTAAGGTTCCAGCTTCTTTGTTAACACTGATTTTTACGTTTAAATCTGGATCGTTTTCGTACAGACTGCCGTCTGACAATCCTTTGAAACGAAGTTTATCTGCAGCATCGGCTGCGTTCGATACTAGCTCGCGTAAAAAAATCTCTTTATTTGAATAAAGTGAGTGGATCATCAGTTGAAGTAACTGTTTTACTTCCGTTTGAAATCCATGGGTTTCTTGTTGGACTGTCTCGGCCATTACCAAGTATCTCCTGCGTTTATTTTCTATGATGTGAAGCTAAGTGATGTTTTGCTCCATCCTAGATAGGAAAAGTGCAAATCATCACCATAAAAAGTCTTTATTGAAGTGAGATATAGGAACTAAGAGAGTTTTTTCAAGGGAGAAAATGAAATGAAATAGAAAATAATGCCCCTGCGAAGGGTTATCAGCCAATAATGTTTAATTTATACCTGCCTTCGCCCGGAAAAGGCATGGCTAATGGTATTACCATCGATATATTCCAATTCGCCACCAACAGGAACGCCATGAGCAATGCGCGTCGCTCTAATTTGCTTGTCCCTACATATTTGCCCAATATAATGCGCCGTTGCCTCACCCTCTACTGTTGGGTTAGTGGCTAGAATCACTTCTTGAATAGACTCTTTATCCAGAAGTTGCGCTAGCTCTGTTAAGCCAATCTCAGCTGGACCGATACCATCAATAGGAGACAAATGCCCCATTAAAACGAAGTATTTACCTTTGTATTCAGACATTTGTTCTACTGCCAAAACATCTTGAGGAGACTCTACAATACAAAGTTGACCGCTTTCGCTCCTTAAAGGACTTTCACATATTTTACACAGACGACTTTCAGTGAAGGTTCGGCATTGCTCGCAATGTGACACATGTTCCATAGCATCGTGAAGCACTCTACTTAAGTTTAGTGCCCCCTCTCGATTTCTTTCCAGCAAGGTAAATGCCATACGTTGAGCACTTTTAGCACCGACGCCAGGTAAACATTTCAATGCGGTAATTAATTCGTTGATAAGTGGGCTGAATGACATGTACAAAACTTCTTAATAAATAAAAGCAAATAATAACATGAAGCGATTTAATTATTTAGGCACATTTTGTGATTTTGGAAGTGGAAGTTTAAAAACAAAAACCCCAGCATCAAACTGGGGTTTTAAACTTAGTCTACTAACTAGGTATGATAAATAGCTCTATCTCACACCTTAAAAGCGGTAGCTTGCACCAAGAGTGATACGACGGTCAGTAAGACCTTGATAGCACAGTAAGGCACCTTCATTAACACAGTATTGGCTTATATCCGATTCTGTTAAATTAATTGCTTCCAAACCAATGTTTAGTTGCTCATTCACATCGTAGTTGATGCTTGCATTTAACTGACCTCTATCGTCTTGAACCACTGGGAAACCCCAAGGGAAACTGCTGGTACTACCAAAGTCAGTTGAACGATATGCTTCGCGCCATGTGTAGCGGGCTCTAGCTGAAATGCCATACTTTTCGTAGTAAACAGTAAAGTTATAAGCGTTTTCTGACAAGTCGATTAGTGACTGTCGAGCTGTGACCTCAATACCATCAACACCTGTAGTAGCGGCAAATACGTTAGCAGCTCGACTCGTTGCTGAATCGACTGAGTCACCACCAGAAAACTCTTGCTTAGTGTAGTTAGCAACGACACCAAAACCAGATGCCCAACCTAACTCATCTTCAAAGTCTGCCAGGTCATATTGAACAGCAATTTCAATACCTTTCTGAGTAGTTTCGCCAGTATCATTAATTGTCGTTGATGCTGGTACACAAACACCTGTTCCTGCTGGTCCAAACACATTGATGTCGGCAATGATATTGAATATACCGCCGCCTTCACAATCTGGACCTACAATGTCGCGGAAACCAGTCACTGGATCCTCGTAAGGATTTGACGTTTGACTTACGTGCAAGTCAGAACGTGTTTTATGAAAAATACCAACACTAAACACACTTGCAGGCGCAAAATACCATTCAGCAGAAATATCGAATGAAGTCACTTCTTCCGGCACCAAGTTTGGATTACCGATAGCAACAGAAGCGTTCGGACTTGTACCAAATGAAGCTGAAGTTGATAAGTCGTTAAAGTCAGGACGTCTAATATCTTTACCCCAGCCCGCACGAACCAATACATCATCACTAACATCTGCAACAACATTTATGCGTGGCAAGATAAAGTCATAATCGCCTTTTGTAGTGACTCTAGTGACAACTTCATTACCATTAGTATCTTCAGTAATTGCGTTACCTACAGAGCTCACTTCCGTTTTTAAATAACGTAAACCTGCGTTACCACGAAATATACCGTACTCGAAATTTGCTTGCGCATACAAAGCATTTGTTTCTTCTTCAATATCGAAGAATGAACTAGATACAGAGGTTGGCGAACTAATAGGACCTCGGTCTGAACCAGTAATCGCATTATTCGCTACAATGGCAGCGTTGATAGTATCTAAAACGCCTTGTGGATCAGAAGCAACTAACTCAGGGTTGATCAGAAGAAAATCACGAACGAATAGTTCTCTTCCATCAGCTGCATTGAAGTTAGTAGGACCGTTTACGAGTATAGATGAAAACAAATTACCTCTGGGGCTATCAGCCATACTTCGTAAGCCAACGTTAGAACTAATAACATCAGATAAACTTGATGATTTGTTATATCGATAGCCTAGATCAACTGAACTAATATAGTCAGTATCTAAGAAGTAAGTAAAGTCAGTTCTAAATGCGTTTTCAGAGTTCTCAGAAATATTCTGACCGATATTTACATCGCGAAGAACAACGTTAGCTGGGTCAAGTAATTGAGACGCAGTTGGCGCATAGTCTTCGCCAAATGCAATACCAAATGCCAAAGAGCCACCTGTTAAGTCGTAAATAAACGGAACGCTGTTATCGTTACCGCCGCCTGCATCTAAAGGTGCATTGGGATTGATAAAGTTAAGCGTTGTATTAAAACTCGGTGTGCTTGAATCTGAAGTAGAAGTAGAAACCTCAACTCTCGCCTTGTACTTTTCTCTTTCCCACTCACCACCAAGTCTAAATATTTCACTTTTAGTTACTCGTGAGTTTGTATCACTCGAGAAACGTAGATT
This sequence comes from Glaciecola sp. MF2-115, assembly GCF_047250385.1. Classification (NCBI taxonomy): domain Bacteria; kingdom Pseudomonadati; phylum Pseudomonadota; class Gammaproteobacteria; order Alteromonadales; family Alteromonadaceae; genus Glaciecola; species Glaciecola sp. MF2-115. The sequence continues at coordinate 6,852 of NZ_JBLBVM010000039.1, read as the reverse complement.
TGGATCATCATCGTCATCGGCTAAATCAACTGGTATTACGCCTCTTACCGCAGCTTGAATACTGCCTAGTGAGACACCGTCCAATGAACCAAAGTTAACAGTCTCAAACTGTGAAGGAATTGAAATATTGTTCAGGCTACTAACTCCTGAAGCTTGAACTCTTGAGCTTTCCTGTCTGCGTTCTTGGTCGTTGATAACAGCATCAAAGTAGAACTTCAGTTCATCACTTGGTGCCCACTCAAAAGTACCTGCTATGTTAACTGTCTCAGATTCGTAGTTGTCATAATCCTGCACGAAAAATTGAATCGGCAAAAAGTCAAACGACTGAGCACTCGCAGCGCCACTGTCAGAAGCAATAAGGTTATCTCTATCAGCACGAGGACGGAATGCCGTCGCTTCTTGTTCAGCATAACTTGCACTAATAACAAAGCCTACTTCGCCATTATCAGTAGCCCAGTTATCACCATACGTACCAGATAACCTTGGAGTGAAGCCACTGTCTGTAGTCAGACTACTGTCTTCTCCTTGAACTCGGAACGCTGCTAAAGTTTGTGTTAATTCCAGTGGTCGAATAGTTCTTAAATTGATCGTACCACCAACAGAACCTTCTATTGTTTTCGCGTCAGGCGATTTTGTTACTTCAACTGCAGCAATGATGGATGCGGAGACATCTTCAAAATCGATACCACTACGTCCAGCACCAGAACCAACCGTTGATACACCATTAATTTCGGTGCGGTTAGCACTTGTTCCACGTATTTGAACGCCAGTACCGACACCCGCAGAACGCGTAATCTGAATACCGGTAATATTCTCTAGTACTTCTGCTAAATTTTGGTCAGGTAATTTACCAATATCATCAGCTTCAATCACTTCAATTAATTTGTCTGATGAACGCTTTTCTGCAAGCGCACTGGTTAGGGCACTTCTAATCCCTTTAATTTCGATTACTTCAAGATTCGTTTCTGCGTTCTCTTGCGTCTCTTGTGCATGAACTGACGTAGCCATATTCAATGCAGTGGCAGATAATACGGCCAATGTGATTTTAGATAGTTTGTGTCCCAATTTGTGTCTCCTTGTGCAGCATATGAAAGTACCGAAGACGGACCCTCTATTACCACATTGTTGATTTATAATTGTTGTATATTGCTACATCAAGATTACAAAAACTTTGCAAACTTCTTACAATGCACTTACAAAATATTTCACACTATGCATTTTTGGTCAACCCTAAAAGTTCATTAATAATTGTTTTTATATTTATTTTGGTAATACCAATAAACAAACAAAGAGCTTACCAAAACAATGGGCTATCGTCACAATTTGATTTTAAATATTAAAAATCAACCATTTAAAATACATAAAAAAAATATATATAGAAATTATTTATCGTAAATACACATGAAAATAGACTGATATTTATTTTGGTTATACAACTTTATTAATGGGGGAAACCACAATAAAACACTTAACAAAAAGCTAACAAAAAACATTGGTAAGCGCACATACGCATAAAGAGTAAGACTTTAGTCGCAGGCATGAAGGGAATATTGGTAATAATAATGACAGCAGTTTGTAATAATGAATTTGCATGTTGTGATGAAATTCAGGAAAAATAGATCGCAGTATCACTTTTAGAAAAAAAAGAGCCTATGTTTCCATAGGCTCTTTTTTTCTTTTAAAACGACTAATGTAATCGAGGTTATGTAATCTCTAAAAAGGCATTTTGAAGCCTGGTGGTAAATTCATACCGTTTGTTACAGAGCCCATTCTCTCTTGGCTCGTTTCTGCTACTCGACGAACAGCATCATTTGTAGCAGCAGCAACTAGATCTTCAATCATGTCTTTCTCTTCTTGCATAAGTGATTCGTCAATATCTACCCGTCTCACATTGTGATTACATGTCATTGTGACCTTTACTAAGCCTGCACCTGATTCTCCAGTCACTTCTAGACTTGCGAGTTCATCCTGAGCTTTCTTCATTTTCTCTTGCATTTGCTGGGCTTGCTTCATCATATTGCCCATTCCACCTTTAAACATTGTCTTCTCCTGCATATTAGGGACAGATTAATTTGAGTCCTGTCGAGTTTTATCAATGCAGACAAGTAATTATCGAGGTTTTATCGAACCTTCTATTACTCGCCCTTCGAATGCTTTGATCAATTCTTGAATTGATTCATTATTTTCTACAACATGATAAGCATGTTGCTTTCTTACTAGTGAAATCTGTTGCTGGATTTGAAAAGGTGTTTCCTCTACTTCTCCATATTGCACCTCAAAGTTTACTGGCTTGTGATAAAAAGCACTTAAGGCCTCTGTAATAGTAGCGCGATGCTGCGCTTCATCAAGGTGTTTATTTCGCTCATCAATACGAATGATAAAGTTGTCGCCATGCTGTACTAAATTTGATTGGAGTAAGAGCTGCTTATTTAAACCGCCAACCCCAAGCTCTTCAATAAAATCACTCCATTTATTTACTTGTTTAGCTCTAATCAGCTTTTCACCATTTTCTAAATAAGGAGCAACTTTTGGATGAGTTAATTTTACATTGCTTAGATCGTTGACGCCATGACCAAACATCGCTGCGATTTCATCTGCTGCATCTACAAACTGCTCTTCAGCTTCATGTTCACCTTCAAGAAGACTTTTTCCAAGTGAAGCATCATTTGCGACAATTGATGGAATTGATGCCTGCTCTATTGATGGAGGTGATACTTGCTCCTCTGATGGAGGTGATACTTGCTCTACTAATGGAGGTGAAACCTGCTCTATTGATGGAATTGATGCCTGCTCTATTGACGGAGGTGATACCTGTTCTTTTACATATGGAGCATCATCATCTTCATTAAAATCTAGCTCCTCTTCGACTATCTGGGGAGATTGTTTGCTTTCTAATGGTGACGCAGAGATCACACTTTTCTCAGCGCCAGAGTCCAGAATCGGCTCCTCGCTAGCTATACCACCATCAGATTCACTATCTTCCCAAGGAGGTGTTTCGTCTTCTAACAGAGGGTTTCTGATGATTTTAATTGCACTATCTGCGCCGACTTCTTCAAGTTTGCTTGGTAAGCCTTCATTACTTACGAATATAGAGTTATCTTGCTTCATTAAGCGGTCAAACAACGAAGAAGTACTTGATTCGTCGTCTTTTGTTTCGGACTCATCTTCAAGCACTTCATTTTCTAACAGCTCGTGAAGAGCCAATAAATCAGACGTTGTAGTTAGGTTATCTTGCTCCTTTTCACTAGTTTCGTTTCGACTCTCTTCGGTATTCATTGAGTGCAGGCTGGAATCCGTTACTTCCTCGGAAAGTAAACTAGCCGCGTGTTCGCGTTGAGTTTGCGCTTCATCATGCAATTCGTGAAACTCATCAAACATTGAGCCTTCTGAATCTTCATCGACAAAAGACATATTGAAAATGTCTTGTTCAACTTGTTCAACTTGTTCAACTTGTTCAACTTGTTCAACTTGTTCAACTTGTTCAACTTGTTCAACTTGTTCAACTTGTTCAACTTGTTCAACTTGTTCAACTTGTTCAACTTGTTCAACAATAGTGTCTTTATCCACGGGGGCTGTGTCAAGTTTTTCTGGTGCTTCTTGTTGATGCTCTGTCGTTAAATTTGTTTCTACAGTAGCTTCAGAATCATTAAGTGAGGGTAAAACTTGCGCTTCTTTTGCTACAGTTAATGGTTCTTTGACTAACTCAGCTGTTTTTTTTTCTGCGATTAGGTCACTGTGAGCTTTTTCTAGTTCCAACTCAACTTTTTCAGCTGGGCTAAAAGCCAACATACGCAGAATTGTCATCTGCAGACCAGTAAATGCATCAGGGGCAAATGACAAATCTTTTTTACCTTGCAATACTAATTGATAAAACAATTGAATATGCTCAGCGGAAACTGATTTAGATAACTGATAAACAGCTCGTGCACTCAGGGTTTCTATCTTACAAATATCTGGAACGATTTGAGTGAGAGAAATCTGATGAAGTAAGCTTAAAATTTCCGCTAGTACTTGAGAGTAATCAGGTGCATGAACGCAAATTTCGTCCAACTGCTTTAGTGCTTCTTGACTGTCTTTCTCGATAACGGCTTTAACAAGACGTAAAACTTGATTCTTATCTAACAGACCTAGCATGTCCGTAACGATTTGGGTCGATACTTGGTTATTACCTTGAGCGATTGCTTGGTCAGTAAGACTAAGCGCATCACGCATGCTACCTTGAGCTGCTCGTGCCAAATGCGATAGCGCGACAGGTTCTGATGGTATGTCTTCTTTGCTTAGAATAAATTCGAGCTGAGTCTGAATTTGCTCCCTAGATAGAGCCTTTAGACTGAACTGTAAACATCTTGATAAGATAGTCACTGGCAGCTTTTGCGGGTCGGTAGTTGCCAATAAAAACTTTACGTGTGGAGGCGGCTCTTCCAAGGTCTTCAGAAGTGCATTGAAGCTATGCTTAGAAAGCATGTGGACTTCATCTATTAGATAGACTTTAAAACGACCACGTGTAGGTTTGTACTGAACGTTATCAAGTAATTCACGCGTGTCTTCCACTTTCGTTCTTGAAGCTGCGTCAATTTCAAGCAAATCGACGAAACGGCCTTCATCGATGTCTCTACAAGCGTCACAAGTACCACAAGGTGTTGCACTTTGACCCGTCTCGCAATTCAAGCTTTTTGAGAAAATACGAGCAATTGTTGTTTTGCCAACACCTCTTGTTCCAGTGAACAAATAAGCATGGTGCAATTTGTCATTATCAAGTGCATTGGATATAGCACTAACAACATGCTCCTGCCCAACTAGCTCAGCGAATTTTTGTGGACGCCACTTTCTTGCTAATACTTGATAACTCATTGTAATTATTTACTCGCCGTCAAACTCGATTAAACTAAATGGTGTCACGCCGTGCGCAAGTAATTTTTCATGTCCACCAATTTCAGGTAAGGAAATGACAAAACCTGCATGTTCAGTTACGCCACCTAAGCGACGGATTAAATTAGCAGTTGCTACCATTGTGCCACCAGTGGCAAGCAGATCATCTATCATCAAGACTCTGTCACCCGGCGATATGGCATCTTTATGAATTTCTAATACATCTGTTCCATATTCAAGTTCATATGACTCTGAAATAACTTCACGTGGCAGTTTTCCTGGCTTTCTTACTGGTACAAACCCAATGCCCATTTCTAGCGCCAAAGGCGCGCCGAAAAGGAAACCTCTAGCTTCGGTCCCAACTACCTTGTCGAATGTCATTCCATTAAACTGAGCTTTTAACTGCTCAATACAAGCTGTAAAAGCTTCATGATCTTGAAGTACACTTGTTACGTCGCGAAACATAATCCCTTTCTTTGGATAATCGGGGATTGTGGTTATTGCTGATTTGATGAGTTCGATTGTCACTTAACTACCTAAAACTGATTAATTACTAAAAAAGAATACATACCAACCGGCTAGTATGTGCATGAGGGGAAACACAAGCAAGGTTGCTAATATGCCCAAAAAGTACCAACCGTTAAAAACTTCATTGAATTCAGTATTATCACTCATTGGCAACACCTTATATTTTGACAGATAAATATGAGCCGTGAATATTACTTGATCGAGGTCAAAAAAAACAGGACTTGATCGGATTCTTATTAGAATTATTAGAGAAAAGATGACTATGAATGAAGTATTAGTCTAGGGCAATTTAGAAAAGGATTATTAAACTATTGTAAAAATGAAATGCTGTATATTATAAAATTGTAGTTTGTCTCTTCCTTGAGACAAACTACAAACAATGCAAATGAGTTTTGCGTATTGATTCTGCTTATTTGTCTAGGTTAGCTAATGAAAACTCTTCAGGACTAATCAGCTCATCGCCGTCTACATCTAAAGAGTCAAATAGCTCTTTTAACACTTCATGCGCTTCAGCTTCTGTTTTTGAAATCATGCCATCAGAATTTGAGTCTAACTTGTTGAATAAACTTTCACCTGAAAATGCGTTAGTTGAAGTTAATGCTAGTGTGAAAGAAAAAGCTGCTATAGATAAGAAAATGTTCCGTTTAGTATTCATATAAAAATCTCCGTTAGTTAAAAAGTGATGAGAATAATCTTGCTCTCATCTACCCTTTATCACTTTCTGTGCCAATCCAGCCTATTCTAATAAAATCAATAACTTAAGAATTATACGCCTTAATTTGTTTTGGAATTAGTTACTAAACTGTTCCTAATTAGTAACGTGGTGATGATCGATTAAGAATTGTCAAAACTAAACCATTGAATTTACTCGTAAATGTCATTGTCTGCATTTACCAACAAGAATTAATAGCCATTTATTCGAGAAAAGGTCCTACTACACACCGTCATCCTCGCGAAGGCGGGGATCTCTTTGCACATTTAGTAAGCGCACAGGTGCTATTTTTATGTTTACTATGTAATGTGGGGGGTCCTCGCCTGCGCGTAATGCTGTTCGGTTAAGGTTTTTTCCTTAGATGTTCGGCTTTCTTTAATGGGAATCTTGTTGGCTTTATCTTTACAGCTCTAGGATAATCCGGCCGGTCAGGCTCAGGCAGAATGAAGTCTTTGAGCGTTTCAGTCAGATCTTTCACTCTAGCTGGTATCGTATGAAGGCTATTTGTCGAAGCCGTAATTGCGTAGTCATAAAGTACAATACGTAGGCACGATTTAAAGCTTATGCGAGTTGGCCGTAGCCCAACGTTATCAGCGGTTAGCGCTATTTCGTGTCGGACAAGATTATAGGCAATTAGCATGCCGTATAACTCTTGATAGACGAGGTCGATTTTTTTACTTCTTAGTGTAATGGCCTTATTGAGCATGGACGTTTTAACTTCTCTATACCCCAATTCTATTTCC
>NZ_JBLBVM010000038.1:0-77180 GCF_047250385.1 Glaciecola sp. MF2-115 | reverse complement strand
TAACCTTCTGCTTTGGTTTACCGCTTAATTATACTAAATACACACATTGACTTGGATCACCTGCTAAGACTGTTTGATCATAAGCACAGCCTACTTAGTTCAAAAGGTGATCAAAACGGAGTTTTCACACAGTCTGGGATGGAAAGTGCCAGATTAAGTTTTAGTTAATCCAACTAAGTACTCGCCTTCAAGTCATCCAAATGATATTTCTCAATCAACGAATATAGCGTTGGTCGTGTCACACCAAGTAGCTCTGCAGTTTTAGAAATGTTTTGTTCAGACTGATGATAAGCCCGCCTAATAGCTTTACTCTCTGCAAGTTCGCGCACTTCACGAAGGTTGAGCACCATCGGCTCTGATTCTTTCGCCTTCGAAATGAGACCAAGATCATCAGCAGTAATGACTGTACCTTCAGCCAGAACAACTGCAGATTTGAGTTTATTTTGTAACTCGCGGATATTACCTGGCCAAGGATGGTTCAGCATCGCCTCTACAGCCTCGTCGCTGAATCCCTTCGTCTTCGTACCATATTCTTCTTTGTATTGATTCAAGAAGGTTCTAGCAAGCAACACGACGTCGTCATCTCGTTCACGTAGGGGTGGTATTGAGATAACAATCTCTCCAACACGATAATACAAATCTTCACGGAAGTTTTCTTCTTTAACCATACCTTGCAGATCGCGGTGAGTTGCACACACAACACGAATGTCGACAGGAATTTCACTTCGCCCACCTACTCGTTCGATTACTCTTTCTTGCAAAAATCGCAACATCTTTGCTTGTAGACCTAAAGGCATATCACCAATTTCATCTAAGAATAAAGTACCGCCTTGGGCTGTTTCAATTTTACCTAAAGTGGTTTTGTTCGCACCTGTAAAAGCGCCCTTCTCATATCCAAACAATTCACTTTCTAGTAAATTTTCTGGAATTGAAGCACAGTTAATTGCGACGAAGGGTTTGGTTTTACGATTGCTGTGTTCGTGGATACTTCTAGCAAAAACTTCTTTACCCGTGCCACTTTCACCTAAAAGCAAAGCGGTAATATCTGTAAGCGCTATTTTTTCAGCTTTTCGGCTAATAGCTTGTATGGCATCACTATTGCCAATGATGCGACCCATAGATGAGTTAGATGTGCTTAACAACCTATTCTCGCTTTCTAGTTCTGCGAGGTTTAATGCACGTTTGATCAGAATGTTGATGGTGTCGGAGTCAATTGGCTTTTGATAGAAGTCGTAGGCGCCCATGCTGATTGCTTTTAAGGCATTTTCTTTTTCATTATTTCCAGTCACAACGATAACTTTCGTATGTGGTGACAAAGCCATAATTTCTTGAAGTGTTTTCAAACCTTCGGATGCATTGGCAGGATCTGGCGGTAAACCTAAATCGAGAGTGACTACAGTGGGTTCAAAGCGTCTAAGTTGCGCGATTGCTGAACTACGATCTGCAGCAAAAACGGTATCAAATTCAGACAATGCCCATTTCAATTGTTTTTGAATACCTAAGTCATCATCTACTACTAATACTTTATCCATCATTGCGCCTTGTTGTTATTCCGTCACAGGTATACTTAATGTAAATGTCGTTCCTTGCCCAAGCTCACTATCAACTGCAATGACACCACCTATTTGTTCAATATAGCTCTTCGCGTCATAAGCACCAATACCCATTCCTGCGTTTCCTTTCGTTGTATCAAAAGGTTTAAATAATCGCGTTTCTATGAAGTCGGCGGACATACCTTCCCCATTATCCTTGATTGTAACAACTATATTGTCTTGGCCATTCGCACTGACTCTACCAGCATCAATCAACACATAGCCATCATTTTTTGTGGCCTGTTGTGCATTGTTGATAAGATGATACATGACATTAGCAAATTTTTCGGCATCTATTTGCACTAATAATTCCGACTCACAGCTGACCGCAGGGATTGGCTGAACACCTTGGCAACGCTTCTCCACGACACTGTTTAAAAGTTGAGCAAGATCTGTCTGTAATTGCCCATGACTTGGACTTGTTTTCTTCTCCGTCAATTGCTTAAGCATTTTATCCATTCTGCTTTTAGTATGCTCAAGCGTCTCAAATGTATCATCAATAAATTCAGGGTTGGATTTATGCTGTTGAGCATTAGCAAGGATCAAATCTATTTGCGCCATGACGTTTTTTAAATCATGCAATACAAAAGCTGACATTCTGCTAAATGCGGCAAACTGAGCGTTCTCAGCTAAAGCTTGCGCTCCTTCAAACTGGAAAATATAATTCGAAACCTGTGCTGTCACGGCATTTATGTAATCTCTTAACTCCCAGTTCAAAGACTTAATATGCTCACTCTCAGCGTCTAGCAGTGCCATGCCCCATAAAGTTTCATGACGAAAAATGGGAACAACAAGTTGGTAATCAAATGATTCCATGAAGTAGCTCTTGTCGCTTAATTCGTCATATTGATGGGGTTTAACTCGAAGCTCACTGATGTCGATAATCCATCCTTTTTGGTCAAAAAAGGACTGCAACAGTGTCATTTTAGAAGCATCATATTGTCGTGACCTTCCACCATCAATTGCCGCTACCTGCTGCCATCCATTTTTATTTAACTTCAACAACACACCACTTTCATATTCTACTGCTTGCAGCATTCCGCTAAGTGATGTTTGATATACGCCGGTTAAACTATCTTGTTGCTCACTTAAAATGTCCGTTAACTTCACCCATTCAACGCGATAGTCAAATTGGTTCGCGTAGAAATGCTTGGTTATGAAAACTTTTATTTTGGTTCGAAAGTTATGCGAAATAAATAAGCTGACCAATAAGATCAAGGACACGCCTACAAGCACAAACTGCAGAGGATAACTCCAAGAGCCTCCCATGAACTTGACCAAATAACCAACCATAGCCATTAAGAACAGATAACCACCGGCGACCAAAAGCAGCGTACTGTGCAACACGACATCTCGACTCACAAATATCGCTACCCCCCAATAACTTATGCGACGAATGGCAAGGATCAGGAAAGGCAAAAGAGCAACATAAATATAGCCCCTAGCACTTACATAGTTCTCGCCAATTTGATTTATCATTGTGGCATTTGCATAAGTAACAAAGTCCCACAAGCTTAAAGCGCCTAGAAATAATATGAGGGGCTTGTAAGCCCATTTAAGCTCTCCAGCTTGGCGATACACCAACTCCAAAACAATGAGCATTTGTAGGGCAATGAGAGTGTGTAATGAGTACTGCCACAAGTATGGAAGTGTGGAAGTAAATGCTGTAATTATCGCTATACTTGGCAAGACCAATAAGGACAAGCTGATTGGTCGCAAAATGATTTCTTTAAAGGAACTAAAATCTGAACGCAAACAGGCTGCGAGAAATAACACCCATACCCATTGTCGAATGGCATCTGCAGCAAAGAAATGGCTAATATGAGTTTGCCAACCTAGCAAACTCACATTGCTCGCAGCCCATAAGCATGTAATGAGTGTCGCGGTAACCAACAGGTACTTTGCAATACCTGACTTACGTCCTGTAAAAAGCAATAACAGTAAGGCAAAGTAACCTAAAGCTGCAATTGCATATCCTATGTCTGCGAACATTATCGTTTTTGTACTAGTAAGCTACCAATTGAATAGCCTGCTCCAAATGAGCAAAGAATACCGTAGTCGCCTTTTGCCAAATCATCGTTGTACAGATTAAAAGCAATCACAGAGCCTGCAGAAGCGGTATTAGCATATCGATCAAGCACAATCGGCGCTTCCTCTTTAGTCGCTTCTCTGCCAAGTAAGCGCTTGCTTATCAGTGTATTCATGTTGATATTTGCTTGATGTAACCACCAGCGAGTTAGGTTCTCTGGCGTTAGATCATGCTTCGCCAAATGCCCTTTAATATGTTCAGCCGCTAGAGGACAAACATCTTTAAACACTTTACGACCTTCTTGATGGAACAACTTATCCGCACCATAAGGGTCTGTATCGTTTGCTCGGTTTAAATAACCATGGTTAGAACGAATGTTACTTGAAAACTGTGTGAATGCTTTCGTCGACAACACGTTGTATGCATTGTCGCTAGTCACCGTATCTTCTGACTCCAAAATAACGGCAGTAGCTACATCACCAAAAATGAAGTGGCTGTCGCGATCGGTATAGTTAATCTGTGGGGACACTAACTCGGGGTTAATCACTAGAACAGTCTTTGCTGTTTCAGCTTTAATCATTTCGTAGGCACGATGCATTCCAAACGTTGCTGCGGAGCAAGCCACGAGCATATCAAAGCCAAAGCCTTCAATGCCAAGCTCAGCTTGAACTTCAATTGCAATCGCTGGATACGAACGTTGTAAATAAGCACAAGACACAATGACAGCATCGATATCTTTTGCTGTTTTATTAGCTGCCTTCATGGCTTTCTTTGCTGCTTCTACAGCAATTTCTGCTTGATTCGAAATTTGCTCATCGCTACGCTCGGCAATGACAGGGCGCATGCGATTGATATCGAGAACACCTTCTTTTTCGTAGATAAATCGACTTTTGATCCCGGATGCTTTTTCAACAAATTCTGCACTTGAATGTGGCTTAGCCTGAATTTCGCCAGACTCTATTTTGTCTGCATTCTCTGCATTAAACTTGTCTGCATAAGCATTGTAGCAGTTGATGAGTTCTTCGTTTGAAATGCTGTGTTGTGGTGTCCACAATCCGGTACCACTCATAACCACTTGTTGTGTCATGTTTTCTGCCTTTTAATTTTTGCATTAGCTTAGCGCTTTATTTCATAATTGTCATTATTGCATTAGCCCGCAACCTACATCAACCGATCTTCGCTCTTCCATTGCCACAACTTAGCTCTTCGATTACGACAACTTAGCTCTTCGGTTGGCAACGCAAGCATTTCCCCAAGGCTGGCCGCTAGAAAGGCGCTGCGAGCACATCCATGTGGCGCTTGGCAATCGGCGTCCTGCCGATTGACACTTTCTAGCGGCCAGCCTTGGGGAAATACTTGCTTTGTGGTGGAATTCGGTTTTGAGGTTGTTTCGTGTCAGATCTTGTTTTGAATTTCGATTCTGGGCGTGTCTCACATTCGGCAAATTACTGGGTTTCGGTTTTATGCTTGTCTCACTCGGAAAAGTCCTACCTTTAGGCTTTGAAAATGTTTCGCATTCAGTTTCGTTCTCTCATCGCTATAGATGTTGTTTTACGTTTTTCTCAATGTCTTTTCTTGGGTTCTGCCTTCGCTGCTGAATAGGAACATGAGGTTTTTCAAAAAAAGAGTTTAAAAACGTTCTAAGATTTTGCTCGTCTACTAATTCAGACTTTAGTAGGAATGATTTTAGAAGCATCGTTGAGCACAATATAAAACTAAAGATGCCAAAACAGAAACGTTAAAAAACACAAAAAATGAAAACTAACCTAACCTCAAACTCAGAGCGAGCATTCCCTAATACTTGGCTTCAAAAAGTGTCAATCGGCAGGACGCCGATTGCCAAGCGCCACACGGACGTGCTCGCAGCGACTTTTTGAAGCCAAGTATTAGGGAATGCTCGCGGTGCCAGTTCAACGAGTTACATAAATAGCAGACATAAAAAAAGCGCAAACGCTAAATGCGATTGCGCTTTGGTTAGGTTTTGAAGCTTAGTTTGGTGTTACTTGATACACGCTAACTGAGCCACTAATTTGATTACCAACAACAATTAGCGCTTCGTCTGTTGCGCTGTCTTCAGCGTTGACGAAAATGATACTTTCAGGTGCAAGGTCACCAATAACGTCGTTGACTGTGCTTCCTTCGGTTAAATCGCGGTTGATCACGTAGTCAGCAAAGAATGCGTCAAATGGGTTGGTGACGTCATATACGAAAATACCGCCCATCGTTTCAGAGCCAATAAACGCATATGTGCGGTCGCCGATTGTGCCAACAGTGATGGCATCAGGCTCTGGGCCTTTGCTTGCAGAGCTAGCATCACCTTCGTTTACCGCTTCAGCGTTGTTAAATTGCGCGCCATGAACAGATGCAGTGATGCGTTCGAGCTCTTCACCAGAGTCAAACACAACTAAGCCATTTTGGTCCCAAATAGTGAATGAACGAGCACCGTAGCTATAAGCTGACTCGTATTCGTCATTGCCGTCAGCATCACCCAGAACGCTTGTCACACTAAGGTCATTCAAACGACCGTCCATTTGCAGAGTTTCCAATGCTGAGCCTGCTTCGGCGCTTAATTCGCCGAGGCTGACTTTATCAGAGTAGGCAAGACATCCTTTAACAGCATCATACGCTTGGCCGTTTGCCGCCGTACACGCGGCTTCATCAGCAACGTCAAAGTAATACTCTCTAGCTTGGCCTTCATTCGCAGTTACTAGGAATGTTGCGCCTTTCCATTCATAATTTGCAACAGCATCTGGCATATACACGCCGTTTAAACCTTCGTACTTATCGAAGCTAACAGCGGCATTTGCTTGACCATCGAAGTTCAAACCAGACCAACTCTTGCTGCCTAAGCCCATCACTTCAACAGATAAGTCTTCGAGATCTAAAATTGCTAGGCCGTTATTTTCTTGCAAAGTAATATAAGCTTTTTTGTTTGTTGCAGACACAAACTCTGGCTCAAGATCTTGAGCAACGGTCGTTGTTATTACATTACCGTTTATTGTCATGCCATTTGGATTTGGGAAGTGCATGCCTTGTGCTGCTAAGTCCGCTTCAGTGCCATTTAGTGACGCGAAAGTAACCATCTCTGCAGTTTCTTCAGGTTCGTCATTAGCTAGAATATCGATAACAGAGAGTGAGCCTTCTGGGTCGATAGAATAATCTCCATTTGGCGCGCCTTCGTTCGCTACGACTAACTTGCCACCGTCGGGTGAAAACGCAATCGACTTCGGCATAGCACCAACTTCAACGCTATCTAAGAAAGCGGGAGCACTGTTATCTAAACCGTTGTAAAAAAGTATAAAACCATTATCTGTGCTAGTTGCCGCAGGAACTGCTACTGCCAATAAATTATTAGAGATAGCGATACTAGTTACGCTGCCTAATGCCACTGTGCCAGCAGTTGCAGGCAAGTTAATGGAAGACACACCCATATTGATTGAGCTAGTTGGGTTTGTAAGTTCAGTAGATGTTATAGAGCCCGCTGTGATGAGCGCGATACTATTATTTGAAGAGTTAGTTGCGTAAATGGTTTTGGTTTCTTTATGGTATTGAACAGAATCAGCTGAACCTTGAGCGCCTAAAGATGCTCTTGCTACCAGTGATAAAACAACGCCTGTGGAAGCATCTTCGCCATCCTGACCATCTTGACCGTCTTGGCCATCTTCGCCATCACCACCATCAGCGCCGGGATCACCTTGTGGGCCTTGAGAACCAGTTTCACCAATGGCGCCATCGTCGCCGTCCAAACCACAACCTGTCAGGAAAAATCCCATAGCAAGGGCTAAAAGGCTTATCTTAAATTTTGACTGTAACATCTATTGTTCCCTCAATTTATTTTTATATTAAAGACGATACCACTAAATAGTTTGTTTGTTCAATGACAACCGCATGTGAATGTAGCTTTTGCCCACCTAAAGCAAGCAATCGACTAAAATAACTCAACGACAAAAAATGAGTACTATCTAAAATATGTCAATTGGCTGTGGGAGTAATGGTGCTACTATTTTTGCAACATTTCGAAAAAGTTGAATTCGCGTTGTTCCATTGCGCCACACGAGCCCGATGTCTCTAAACGCATTATCTTCTGCCGGTAAACTAACCACATTTGTAGCATTCAATATGTTTTGATTTAACGCCATTTCTGGCAAAAAAGTATAGCCCATCTCACTGTTTACCAGCGATACGAGAGTGTGCAGACTATTAGCAGTAAGCGAACTCACTTGTTCTTTATGCTTTAAACCACAAGCGCTTACAGCATGCTCAGTAAGACAGTGTTCTTTTTGTAGGAGGAAAATACTGTCTTTTGGCAGAGAGTCGACAGAAGGCGCTACATTTAGATCTTTTGCGCTATTTTTGTGAGCAATTAAATGAAAGGGATCATGGCCTAAGGTAAGCTGACGACAACCAGGGGTTTGCATTGGCAAAGCAAGAATAAGAAGATCTAACTCTCCATCCCCTAACCTTCCCAATAAATTGTCAGTGGTATCTTCGTGTAATTGCAGATTGATATCAGGCAAGTTTGCATGAATTGTTTTAATCAAGCCTTCAAAAAGAAAGGGAGCAATCGTTGGTATAACACCTATTCGAAGTGTCCCTGACTTCCAGTCACCTGCCGACTCTGCAAACTCTATCCATTCGTGAGTTTGGCTGAGTAAGAGCTTGCTCTTTTCAACAAGCGCTTCACCAAAATCAGTAAACACAAAGTTTTTATGCTCACGTTCAAGAAGTTGTTGCCCAATACTATCTTCAAGATTTTGCACCGCCGCACTTAAAGTAGATTGACTAACATTGCACTTTTCAGCAGCACGATGAAAGTGCTGCTCTTTATGCAGCACTGTCAAATAGTATAAGTGCTTAAGGTTTGGCAGTTTCATGCAGGCAATTTATACCAACAAAATACTAGACGCCAAACGAAAGCGTTAGGATAAAGAAGAAGATAATAGACAAGGTTGCGCCTGCTGGAAGCGTCACAACCCACGATATAATTATGCTTCTAATAACCTTCGCGTTTAAGGCAGCTACACCTTGAACAATACCCACACCTAACACAGCACCAACTAAGGTTTGAGTGGTAGAAATTGGCAAGCCAGTTCCTGAGGCGATTAATACTGTTGTTGCAGCAGCAAGTTCAGCGGCAAAGCCTTTGCTTGGCGTTAAGTGAGTTATGCCTTGGCCAATGGTTCTCATCACACGATGACCAAATAAGGCTAAACCAGCGACAATGCCTAAACCACCTAGTGGTAATATCCACCATGCGAGTTCTGCTTTGCTGAGAATTACGCCATCATTACCTACGACACTAACCACTGCAGCCAAAGGACCAATTGCATTCGCAACATCATTTGAACCGTGGGCAAACGCCATACAACAAGCAGTCAATACCATCAGAATCGCGAATATCTTCTCAACACTTTTAGTTTGTTCTTTATTAGTCGCTGATGTATCGATATGTAAACGTCTAATTAGGATCATTCCAATAATGCCAACTGCAACACCAATAGCCACTGCTAACATGTAGCCTTGATCCGTAGGTAAGCCTAAACCGACATGCTTAAGACCCTTCTTAATTGTAACGAGTGACATGATAAAACCCGCGAGTCCCATATAGATAGGTACATATTTAACTGCATAAATAATGGGTGTTGCGCGGTCTAAGATAAGTTTTTTGGCACTAACGAAAATGATAATTGCAAGAATTGCGGAAAGCGCTGGCGTAACTACCCAACTGCCAACAATCCCGCCTACCTTGGCCCACGCAACGGCGCTTGGGCTAACACCAATTGCGGTAAAACCAACAATGGCACCTATGATTGAGTGTGTCGTTGACACCGGCCAGCCGAAATAGGAAGCAACCGCTAACCATATTCCTGCAGCGAGCAATGATGCAATCATTCCTAACACTAAGTACTCTGGTACGTTCGTAAAATAAGCAACATCTATGATACCTTTGCGAATCGTCGATGTTACTTCGCCGCCTGCAAGATAAGCGCCAGCGAACTCAAAGACCATTGCAATTAGAATAGCTTGCTTAAGTGTGATTGCTTTCGAGCCAACGGATGTTCCCATTGCGTTTGCAACGTCATTGGCACCGATACCCCAGGCCATGATAAATCCGACGAATCCAGCCATAAGAACTAACTCAAAGCCGTAATTAGTAATAAGTTCCATAATTTAAATGTGCCTAGTGATTGGGGAAGTAAATGATGATTTAAATTGGATCAACCTTGTCGTGGCTAACCTAAGTACGCTAAAAACGCGCGAATAAATGTAAACAAAACTGAATATCATAGTTGTGCTTCATAATTAAGACGTCGCTATGTTACAACATGTGAAAATGAGCGCAAGCACTCGCAAAGGGAATTTAGTTTATTTTAGGTGTTTTTTTACTGTTTCTTTTATAAAGAAATACTGTTCTTAATTAGAATCCCTTTAAGGGGTTTGTAAATAAACAAGTTTTTACAGCAATCTAGGTTTGGTTCTCGCGCAAATTTGCCGTAGCAAGGTTCGGTATTTTAGTTTTGCTCGTAATCGAATAATATGTCCCTGCAGTTTTTTTGAACAAACAAAGGTGACTTTAAACAGTTACTGTGACATTCAATTTATATTTGTTGCTTTACTCAACCCTCTTGAGCTTGACTCCCCTAGTTGCATTGCGGTTAACTCATAAATACTTTTACAAGTAGCTATTTCTTACTTACCTACAACTTTTCAAACTACGAGCACTTTTAAGAATGTGAAAAAGCTTAGTAATCACGGAATGACTTGGCGCCTCTTAGGCACTATACTCAAGACAAATCAACAATTAAGGAAAGTTCTATATGCAGGCAATGGTACTCACACTAATTGGCAAAGATAAACCAGGTTTGGTTGATGAAATAGCAAAGTGCATTATTGATTCCGAAGGCAACTGGCTGAAAAGTAGCTTTTGTCAGCTTTCTGGACAGTTTGCAGGCTTTATTGAAGTGATGATCCCGCAAGAGAAGCAAAACGATTTAGTACATGCTTGTCATCAACTTGCGCATTTGCATATTACACTTGTGCCTTCTCATGCGCATGAACAATCGTTAAATGCAAAAGCCATCATCCAAGTAACTGGCAATGATAGACGAGGAATTGTTAGTGATATCACGTCAGTGTTGAAAACATTTGATATTAACATTACTGAAATGACCACTAATTGTGAAAGCGCTCCTAATTGGGGAAGTCCTTTATTTACTGCTAAGGTGACGATATCAGTCGCCAAATCAATGGATTTAGACAAAGTAAAACTAGCTATCGAAGATATCACCGACGATTTAATGGTAGAAATTGAAAAAAGTTAGAGTAAAAAAATAAGTTTGGCCAAAACAATGCGCCTTCAGGCCCGGCATTTTTTCAATGATATTTTATGAATAATTTTTTTGAGTATTTATGATGGACAACGAATTATACTATCCGAAAGAGCTTAGCTGGCTATCCTTCAATGAGCGAGTGCTGCAGGAAGCTGCTGATGAAAGCAATCCAATCATAGAACGTATTCGCTTTTTAGGCATATATTCCAATAATTTAGATGAGTTTTATCGAGTCAGATTTGCCGATGTAAAGCGCCAAATTACCATCTCCAATAATGATGGAAATGAAGAACAAGCTGCTGTTTATGAGGTTCTGCTAAAACGTATCCAAGAGAAAGTGCAAAAGTTATCTCACCGCTTCGATATTATTCATAAGGACATTACGAAAACATTAAAAAAATATAACATTCATATTCTCCGTCATTCTGAGTTAAGTGAAACTCAACTTGTGTGGGCAAGGAAATATTTTAAAAGCAAAGTTCTTCTGCATGTCGCGCCTATTTTATTAGATAATAAAGTTCAGTTAATACAGCGTTTGAATGACAGTTCAGTATATCTCGATGTCGCTTTGAGAAGAGAGGGACGCAACACTAAGTACGCCGTTGTAGAAATTCCAACTAACGCGATTAGTCGCTTCATTCTTTTGCCACCTGAAAAGACGAAAAAGAAAAAACAGATCATCTTGATTGATGATCTGATCAAGCTTTGCTTATCCGATATTTTTACTGGCTTCGTTAAGTTCGATACCGCCGATGCATTCTCGTTTAAAATAACGCGTGATGCCGAATACTCAATTAATGACGAGATTGATGAAAGTTATGTTGAGAAAATGTCCGAGGGCATGAAGCAACGACTGATTGCTGAGCCGGTTAGGATTATCCACGACGATGGCATGCCTGATGATATGATCCAAGACTTGCGCAAACGTTTAAGGATTTCATCAGCAGATACTATTCAAACCGCTGGGCACTATCGAAACTTTAAAGATTTCATCGGCTTTCCAAATGTTGGCCGAAGCTACCTCGAGAACCCTGTTCTACCAGAGATTTCCAATAAGGCATTCTTAACACATGATACGGTCTTTCAGGCTATCGCAAGCAAAGACATTTTGCTGTACTACCCATATCATGAGTTTTTGCATGTAACGGAATTCGTGCGGCAAGCGGCGTTTGACCCGCAGGTAAAACATATCAGATTGAACATTTATCGCGTAGCGTCGCAGTCTCGTATTATCAACTCCTTAATAGATGCCGTAGACAATGGTAAAAGCGTCACCGTAGTGGTTGAGTTGAGAGCACGATTTGACGAACAAGCCAATATCGATTGGTCGAAGCGAATGACGGATGCGGGCATTAAAGTTGTTTTAGGCAACCCTAGCGTCAAAATTCACAGTAAACTTTGCGTAGTCTCACGAGAAGAAAGAGGTGTGATGAAGCACTATTCGCACTTCGGTACAGGTAATTTCAACGAGAAAACAGCTAAAATTTATACTGACCTAAGTTTGTTTACTTGCAATGAAGAACTTGCCTTAGAATGTATTCAAGTGTTTGACATGATCCAGAATCCATTCAAGAAAATGAAATTCCAACACTTGCAACTTTCGCCAATCAACGCGCGTAATAAAATACAATCTTTGATTCGACAAGAGATACAACGTGTTACTGAAGGTCATAAAGGCAGAATAACACTCAAGATAAACAATCTAGTTGATAATGAGTTAATCGATAACTTGTATCATGCTAGCCAATCAGGTGTGAAAATCAGAGCGATTATCCGCGGCATGTGTGCCCTGATTCCGGGTGTTAAAGGTCTGAGTGAAAATATTCAGGTGATTAGTATTGTTGACCGTTATTTAGAGCACCCAAGAATTATGGTGTTTGAAAATGGTGGTGACAAGCGAGTTTATATCTCATCCGCCGATTGGATGACGCGCAATATGGATCATCGGATTGAAGTAGGCTGCCCGGTGTATGATCCAGACGCAATAAAAATGATTGAAGACCTGTTGGACATTCAATTTAAAGACACACTAAAAGCACGCGTGATTGACCGAGATCAGGTTAATAACTATGTGAAACGCGGCAATCGCAAGAACTTGCGCTCCCAAGTTGAAATTCATAATTATCTTACTAAAAAGGAAGCACTTTAATTGCAGACTTTAGAAAATGTGTTTGAAGATGTCGAGTCCCGCGACATCAATCTTTATGCTGCGCTAGACATTGGTTCGAATAGCTTTCATTTGGTTATCGCGAGAGTAGTCGCAGGCTCATTGCAAACAGTTCAGAAAATCAAACATAAAGTGCGACTAGCTGAGGGACTAAACGAAAAAAATATTTTATCAGATGAGGCTATGGAACGCGGACTAAGCACCTTGCAGAGTATGGCTGATAGTATGCAAGGTCTCGAGCCGTCCCATGTGAGAATAGTCGCTACTCACACTTTGCGAAAAGCGCGCAATGCAAAAGTATTCTTATCAAAAGCCCGTAAGGTATTCCCTTACCCAATTGAGATTATTTCTGGCCCAGAAGAAGCTCGCTTAATTTATATGGGGATTGCCCACACAACGCAAACTGAAGGTAAGCGTTTGATTGTCGATATTGGCGGAGGTTCAACGGAGTTTGCCGTTGGTGAAGACTTACTTCCAGCTGTTTGTAAAAGCGTGCAAATGGGCTGTGTTAGCTACCAACAGCGTTATTTTGAGAATGGCGTAATCACTAAAAAAGCGTTTCAATCCGCGATTACTAGTGCTCGACAAGAAATTGAGCTAGTCGTTGGTAACTTGAAACGATTCACATGGGAAACGAATATTGGTGCTTCTGGCACCATTCGCTCAATTTGTGCCGTGTTAACAACACAAGCACAAAGTGAGAATGATGTAGCGATTACAAAGGCAGGCTTGAACGACTTAATGCAAGCTTGCTGCGATATTGGTGATGCCAACAACTTAGATTTACCCGGCTTGACAGATGATAGAAAACAAGTGTTTGCAGCAGGCCTGAGCATATTAATTGCGGTTTTTCGTAGCTTGAATTTAGAAAAAATGGAAGTAAGCAGTGCAGCCTTGCGCGAAGGAGTACTATATGAAGCCCACGATACTGGAGTAAACAGCAATATCAGAGAGCGAACTGCGCAAAGTCTAGCGACGCGTTACGATGTGGATACTCGCTTTGCGAAAAAAGTGTGGGCAACCTCAATTAAGTTATACGAACATGCTGCCGATGCATGGAAAATTAATACCTTAGATTTACGACATCTATTGGCTTGGTCTGCTTTGCTGCACGAAGTGGGTTTGCAAATAAACTCCAGAGGAGTGCAACGACATTCAAGTTACATAATTGAACAAACAGATTTACCCGGTTTTAACCAAGAGCAACAGAAATTGCTTGCCACATTAGTTCGTTATCATCGCAAGAAAATAAAGCTTGCCGAATTACCTACCTTTGTTAACTATAGTGAAGCTGTCGTTTTAAAGCTTCTGATACTGCTTAGGTTGGGTATTGTGTTAAATATTAATCGTCAAGAAAATCAATTGCCTGAATTTGGTGTTGAAATAGTTGAACAAAAAATAATTCTGAGTTTTCCTGAAAACTGGTTTGATTTGTCTCCCCTGTTGCTAGCTGATTTACAGCAGGAAAATCGATATATTGAAGCGACAGGAATGAGCATTAAAATTAAATAGAAGGTAGCATTCAGTCGATAACTGAGCGCTTAATAAAATTCGATTCATTTATAGAACAACTAAGAAAAAGGGGAACACTAATGCAGTGTTCCCCTTGCTTTTTTAATCTAACCAAGTGTATTAATTTAGGTGTTTGAAGCCTGGTAAATACCTTCAATTGCAGTGTTTAATGTTGCATTGAATTCATCATCTGTTTGCTGAAAAGACACACCTTCAGTTAATGCACGAGAGAAACTGGCGATCATGCCGTGGTTCTCGCTTAATCTCTTATTCGCCACATCGCGAGAGTAACCACCGGACAAAGCAACAACCTTAACTACTTTAGGATGCGCTATGCACTCTTTATAGAAATCAGCGGTTTCAGGTAAAGTCAGCTTTAGCATGACATGCTGGTTGTCAGTTAATGCATCCAGTTCAGACAACAGCGCCGCTTTAAGCACCGCTTCAGCCTGTGCTTTCTCAGGGCTATTGATATCCACTTCAGGTTCAATAATCGGCACTAGGCCCGCAGCTAAAATTTGCTTCCCAACTTCAAACTGCTGAGCAACAACTGCTTTGATGCCAGCTTCATTTGCTAGCTTAATCACTGAGCGCATTTTAGTACCAAAAACGTCTTGAGCATTGGCTTTCGCAAGCAAGTCATCCAAACCAGGCATCGGCTTCATCAACTGAACGCCATTAGCTTCATCTTCTAGGCCTTTGTCGACCTTCAAAAATGGAACCACGTTCTTCTGTTGCCACAAATAATGAGCGCTTGATAAACCTTCTACTTCACGGTCCAGTGTGTTTTCAAACAAAATTGCACCTAAAACTCGCTCACCTGTAAAGGCTGGGCTGGTCATAATTCGTGTGCGCATTTGATGCACGCAAGTAAACATCTCTTCATCGTTAGCGTAAGCTGACTCATCAACACCATAAAGCTTGAGTGCTTTAGGAGTGCTTCCTCCACTTTGATCCAATGCGGCAATAAAGCCAACTTCATTTTTTACTTTTGCCAACATGGCTTGTTGTGCTTGAGATGTCATCTAACGCTCCTAGTTTCTGTTTGTGTACTTTTTGTGCTCATGAATACTATGTTATCTTGATTTTATCCTGCTTACCACTTCTAGATTAATGGTTAACCAAAGTTACAACCAAGCGCCCTGCTTTTTTAATCTCTGTCCAATATCGCGACAGCTGGCAATGTCTTACCTTCTAAAAATTCTAAAAATGCGCCGCCACCGGTGGAGATATAAGATACTTTATCCTCTATGCCATATTTATCAACTGCTGCAAGAGTGTCACCACCACCAGCAATCGAAAAGGCGTCACTTTCTGCTATTGCCATTGCAAGCGCTTTAGTGCCTTCGCCAAATTGATCGAACTCGAAAACCCCAACTGGGCCGTTCCAAACTATCGTGCCCGCATTTTTGATTATTTTAGCGAGTGTTTTTGCGGTTTCTGGACCGATATCAAAAATCATATCGTCGTCATTCACTTCATTCACTGCTTTTAAGCTTGCTGGCGTAGATTCGGAAAACTCTGTTCCCGTCACAACATCAGTTGGCACTGGGATATCTCCGTTATTATCTTTAGCAGCCTGCATTAAGCGTTTTGCCTCTGGGATTAGGCTCTCTTCAACGAGAGATTTACCAACGTTATGGCCTTGTGCAGCGATAAACGTATTTGCAATACCACCACCAACAATAAGCTGATCCACTTTGCTTGCTAAGGATTCAAGCACAGTTAACTTGGTTGATACTTTAGAGCCACCAACAATAGCGACTAATGGTCTTGCAGGATTATCCAAGGCCTTGCCTAAGGCTTCTAGTTCAGCTGCGAGCAATGGTCCTGCACAAGCTTCAGGCGCAAATTTAGCAACACCATGAGTTGAAGCCTGAGCTCTGTGAGCAGTACCAAAAGCATCCATTACAAAGACATCACATAACGCGGCATATTGTTTAGCTAATGCTTCGTCGTCCTTCTTTTCGCCAATATTGAAACGAACATTTTCAAGAACAGTCACTTTTGCATTATTTAGGCTTAGGCCATTAAGGTAATCTTTCGCTAGCACAACACCGCCATCGAGTGCTTTATTCAAATAATCGACAACTGGCTGCATCGTAAACTCGGGGTTTGATTCCCCCTCTGTTGGGCGACCTAGATGAGACATCAACATTAAGCTTGCACCTTTTTCTAGTGCTAGTTTAATAGTAGGAAGTGATGCACGGATCCTAGCATCAGAAGTAACGACACCATCTTTCACTGGTACGTTTAAGTCTTGTCTAATCAGCACTCGCTTCCCTTGTAGTTCTAAATCTTGCATTTTGCGAATGGTCATAAACGTCTCCTTTCAGACTTTTAATTAATTGAATTGTTAAGTTGATGCATATAGTACGCAGTATCCAGCATGCGATTCGCAAAGCCCCACTCGTTATCGCACCATACTAAGGTTTTAACTAGTTGCTTGTGACTCACTCTGGTTTGAGTGCCATCGACAATTGACGAATGTGGATCATGATTGAAATCAACAGATACTAATGGTTCTTCAGTGTAGTCAATAATTCGTTTTAATTCACCATGCGCACTTTCTTTGAGAACCGAGTTCACGTCACTGACCGTCACTTTGTCACGTAAGGTAACACTTAAGTCCATGGCGGTAACGTTAATGGTTGGTACTCTTACCGCTATCGCTTCAAACTTGCCAGCAAATCGCGGGAGAATTCTTTCGATACCGGCAGCTAAGCGCGTATCGACAGGAATGATAGATTGACTTGCAGCTCGTGTTCGACGTAAATCGGGATGATAAGCATCAATGACTTGTTGATCATGCATCGATGAGTGGATAGTCGTGATAGTGCCACTTTCGACACCAAATGCTTCGTCTAGCACTTGAATGATAGGAACGATGCAGTTAGTGGTGCATGAGCCATTTGATACAATCACGTCACTGGATTTAAGGCTTTCATGATTAATGCCAAAGACGATGGTGGCATCCATATCCTGCCCACAAGGCTGTGAGAAAAGCACTTTTTGGGCGCCATTATTAATGTGTTGCTGAGCTGATTCTCTTGAACTATGAACTCCGGTGCACTCCAACACGATCTCAGCATTTACCTTTGACCAATTAAGGTTTTCTATTTCAGCTTCGTGAAACAGTGGGATCTTATCACCGTTAACGATTAAGCACTTATCGGTGTAATCGACGGTTCCTTTGAAGCGACCATGTGCCGTATCGTATTTCAGTAAATGTGCAACGCCTTCTGGCGAAGCAATCTCATTAATGGCCACAACTTGAATTTCTGAGTTGCGACCTGATTCGTACAGCGCACGCAGAACATTGCGGCCAATACGACCGAAACCATTTATTGCGATACGCAGCATTACACTGCGCTCGTTTTATGAAGCAAAGTTAACTGCGTTATCAAACCTTATTTCAGTCCTTTTGCAGCGTAATACACAGCATCTGCTGTAATGTTGAAATGAGTGAATAAATCTCCCGCTGGAGCAGACTCACCGAAGCTATCCATACCAACAACTTCACCGTCTAAGCCAACATACTTATACCAAGTGTCTTTCGCTAAAGCTTCTACAGCGACACGCTTGGTAACAGCTTTTGGCAACACAGACTCTTTATATTCTGCTGATTGACGATCAAAAACATCAGTACATGGCATAGAAACAACGCGGGTCGCCGTGCCCTCAGCATTCAGCTTCGCAGCGGCTTCATTAGCCAACTGAACTTCAGAACCGGTTGCAATCAGGATAATTTCAGGCGTGCTTGCGCTATCTAACAACACGTAAGCACCGCGTTCAACATCAGCTAACTGCTGAGCATTTCTGCCTTGCTGAGGTAATCCTTGGCGCGTGAATATCAAAGTAGTTGGACCGTCAGTTCTTTCAATTGCCGCTTTCCAAGCGATGGCAGACTCAACTTGATCACATGGACGCCAGTTGTCTAAGTTTGGTGTAGCTCGCAATGCGACAACTTGCTCGACTGGTTGGTGCGTTGGACCATCTTCACCTAAGCCGATTGAGTCGTGAGTGTAAACAAATATGCTAGGTTGCTTCATCAGGGCAGCCATTCTGACTGCGTTACGAGCATATTCCATAAACATTAGGAAAGTGGCGCCGTAAGCTTTAAAGCCGCCATACAGCGTAATGCCATTCATCATTGCCGACATACCGAATTCGCGTACGCCGTAATATAAATAGTTGCCGCTTGCATCATCAGCGCTAACGCCTTTGCTACCAGACCAAATAGTTAGGTTGGAGCCAGCAAGGTCAGCAGAGCCACCTAGTAGTTCAGGTAACATTGGACCAAAAGCATTCAATGCGTTTTGAGACGCTTTGCGTGTTGCAATGTCTGCAGGATTATCTTGCAGGCTACGAATATACTTTGCAGCTTCGTGTCCCCAAGTTTCCGGTAATGAATTGCTCTTTCTGCGAATAAATTCTTGTGCCAATTCAGGGTAAGCTTGTTGATATTCTGCGAACAATGCTTCCCATGCCGATTCAGCAACGGCGCCTTTTAATTTCGCATCCCAACCTGCATATACCTCAGCTGGAATTTCAAACGGAGCATGCGGCCAATCAAGTTCTTTTCTTACCAATGCAATTTCATCGTCACCTAAAGGTGCACCATGACAATCTTCTTTACCTTGCTTGTTTGGCGAACCAAAACCAATCACTGTTTTACAGCAGATTAGTGTGGGGCGTGTAGTATCTGCTTTCGCTTTTTCAATAGCCGCAGCGATTTGTTCTGCATCGTGACCATCAACGTCAGTGATTACTTGCCATCCGTATGAGTTGAATCGTTTTGGAGTGTCGTCGGAGAACCATCCTTCCACTTCACCATCGATAGAAATACCGTTGTCATCCCAAAACGCAATAAGCTTACCTAAGCCTAAAGTACCGGCTAGTGAACATGCCTCATGGGAAATACCTTCCATTAAGCAGCCATCACCTAAGAAAGTGTAAGTGTGGTGATCAACAACGTTAAATTTGTCACGGTTGAACTGTGCTCCTAAAACTTTTTCTGCAATAGCCATGCCCACAGCATTGGTGATACCTTGGCCTAATGGACCGGTAGTCGTTTCAACACCTGGTGCATAACCATACTCAGGATGACCTGGTGTTTTTGAATGTAATTGGCGGAATTGTTTCAGTTCTTCAATAGGAAGCTGGTAGCCAGTAAGATGCAATAGTGAATAAAGCAACATTGAACCATGACCATTCGACAAGATAAAACGGTCTCTGTTTGCCCAATTTGGATTTTCTGGGTTATGCGACATAAAGTCAGTCCATAAGACCTGAGCAATATCTGCCATTCCCATTGGTGCACCAGGGTGACCTGATTTCGCTTGTTGAACAGCGTCCATACTTAACGCACGGATGGCGTTGGCTAGATGACGACGTGATGGCATGAGCTCTCCTTGAAACTTCAATAACTTTTGCGATTGAGAAGTGCCTCATAAAGAGAAGCAGTTCTCAAATTGAGGCGTATCCCCAAATAAAGCAGGTATTCTCTTATAGTCGCTCACTTTGTTCAATCATTATTCGGGCTTTATATTCGTGTTTTAAGACGCACCTGGCATTTATTTAATCCAATTGACGATTGAGTGCGTAAACACGAATTAAGTTTACGGACTTTTAGACGTCTAGAAGTAAATCTTGGTAAATTACTAAAATTACTTTACAATGTGCACATAAAGTTTCGAACGTTGATTTTAGGGACACGATCCCCGTTAAAAAAGTCGATATGTGCATTGTACAAACAATAAATCACCGACTCAAAATAATGAGTACTGACATTTTCTTTATTGCCGATATCAGCCTGAAGCGATATCTATTATTAACAATTAAGAAAACCTAAGTAACTCATTTGGCGTTCGTTTTCACTTAATTAGAATGAAAGAAGTAGGCTCGACAGTGCCTTCTTTGCAAAAAATTATAGGATAATTCATGGCAAGTCATTTATTTACATCAGAATCAGTCTCAGAAGGTCATCCGGACAAAATTGCCGACCAAATTTCAGATGCCGTTCTTGATGCAATATTAGAGATTGACCCGCATGCACGTGTTGCTTGCGAAACCTTTGTTAAGACAGGAATGGTGCTTGTCGGTGGCGAGATAAATACCAAAGCTTGGGTCGATATTGAAGAACTCACGCGCAAGACCGTCAAAGAAATCGGTTATACGCACTCTGATATGGGCTTTGATGCCGATTCTTGTGCCGTATTGAATGCAATAGGCAAGCAATCCAATGACATTAATCAGGGAGTTGATCGTGCATCACCCGAAGAACAAGGCGCTGGTGACCAAGGCTTGATGTTTGGTTACGCGAGTAACGAAACTGAAGTACTTATGCCGGCCCCAATCACTTTTGCACATCGTCTTGTTCACAAGCAAGCAGAAATGCGTAAAACTGGCAAACTAAACTGGTTGCGCCCTGATGCGAAAAGCCAAGTTACTTTTGTTTACGAAAACAATAAGCCTGTAGGTATTGATGCGGTTGTCCTGTCAACTCAGCATTGTGATTCTGTTTCAAATAAAGAGCTACATGAAGCGGTAATGGAAGAAATCATCAAGCCTGTATTGCCGGCAGAATGGTTGTCTAACAGAACAAAATTTCATATCAACCCTACCGGACGCTTTGTAATTGGTGGTCCGATGGGCGATTGCGGCCTCACAGGACGAAAAATTATCGTAGATACCTATGGTGGCATGGCACGCCATGGCGGTGGTGCATTCTCTGGTAAAGATCCGTCTAAAGTGGATCGTTCAGCAGCATATGCGGGCAGATATGTCGCTAAAAATATTGTTGCAGCAGGTCTAGCAGAACGTTGCGAAATCCAAGTTTCTTATGCGATTGGTGTTGCAGAGCCAACCTCCATAAACGTTGAGACTTTTGGTACAGGAAAAGTCGCTGATGAGTTGCTAACTGCGTTAGTAAGAGAACATTTTGATTTGCGCCCCTACGGATTAATCACCATGTTAGATTTAGAGCGACCAATCTACAAAGCGACCGCAGCTTATGGTCACTTTGGCCGCGAAGAATTCCCTTGGGAAAAAACTGACAAAGCCGATGACCTCAAGCACGCTGCTGGGTTATAGTATTAAGAAAGGTAGTCGACATTAATTTAAAGAATACCTCCAATTTTGGGGGTATTTTTTTACTTAGACATTTTAAAAAGGAAGCTCATGAAATTTACTTTAAACCGTATTGCACTGGCATCGATGGTTGTTGCTACAACGCTGACAATTGCATCATGTGCCACTTCGCCAACAGGCCGTAATCAAGTATTGTTGTTTCCTGAATCACAACTGAGCGAAATGGGCGTACAAGCATTTGCCAGCATGAAAGAGAACATTAAAGTGTCTAATGTTCCTGTGCAAAATGAGTATGTGCAATGTATAGCTGACAGCATCATCGTTCACGTTCCAAAAGAAGTTTTTGATGGTGTTTGGGAAGTAGTTGTTTTTGATGATCCTCAAGTGAATGCATTCGCCCTGCCGGGAGGCAAAATAGGTGTTTATACAGGTTTGCTTGAAGTCGCCGTTAACCAACACCAAGTAGCAGCTGTAATGGGTCACGAAGTTGGTCATGTAATAGCGCGTCATGGTAATGAGCGCGTCTCTACTAACGCACTAATTGGCGTGGGTCAGGAAGTAGTAAATGCGGCTTTGCAAGCTAACGAAGTAGCCAATAGTCAATTGATTATGGGTGGGCTTGGATTAGGTTTCCAATATGGCGTGGCAATGCCTTTTGGGCGCAAACACGAAAGTGAAGCTGATGAAATTGGTCTTAGCTTGATGGCGAAAGCTGGCTTTAATCCTCAAGAGTCAGTTGAATTATGGAAAAACATGGCTGAAGCGAGCGGTGGCAATTCGCAGCCAGAGTTTTTCTCAACTCACCCATCACCAGCAACTAGAATTGATGATTTACAAGCAAAAATGAAGCCGGCTCTAGCGGCGTACAACGCAACAACAAATCGACCTAACTGTCGAAAGTAAGCTAAATTTTAAACAATAAAAAAGGCCCTGAGGGCCTTTTTTATTGTGACTAAAGACTTTTAGTCTGGTTTGTGCATATGCACGTCCATTTGTGGAAATGGAATTGAAATACCTTCAGCATCAAAGCGTAATTTAACGGCTTCTGTGAAGTCGAACATAAGTGGCCAATAGTCTGCCGAATTTACCCATGGACGAACGACAAAGTTGACACTGCTATCACCCAGTTCAGACACAGCTATTTTAGGTGCAGGATCAGCAAGTACTCGCTCATCAGCTGCTATCATTTCTTCAAGCACTCTTTTAGCTTTTAATAGATCATCTCCATAGCCGATACCAAATTTCATATCAACACGGCGTGTGTCTTTCGCTGAAAAGTTAGTAATATTTTCACCGTATATATTGCCATTAGGCACGATAATTTCTTTATTGTCTGGTGTCGTCATTATTGTAGAGAAAACACCGATACTCTTAACCGTACCAGCAACTCCACCAGCATCAATGAAGTCGCCCTTCTTAAACGGACGGAACACAAGTAACATCACGCCTGCAGCGAAGTTTTGCAAAGAACCTTGCAAAGATAAACCAATTGCTAAACCAGCAGCAGCCAAAATGGCAGCCAGAGACGTTGTATCAACCCCTAACTCGTTAAGCGCAGCAATGATAACGATAATCATCAAGACAGCATTGAGAATTGAACTGAGGAAGTTAATCAGCATCTCATCATAATGTGACTTCTTCATCACCTTGGAGAATGCTGAAACTAGAAGTTTGACAACCAATTTACCAATAACATAAATGACGATAGCCATCGCGAGGTCTATCGCAAATGGAATAATATATTCGTTTAGATATTTAGATATATCTATTTCTGAAAAATCCATGGTTCAAATCCTATATAATTTTTATACTTTTAAAATGGTTTGTAATAATACTTAACAAACTGTTTGCTAAAATAACACTTATCCTAGGTAAAACAAAATAAAGTACTCAACTATCGTGAAGTAAGTCATTGGAAACAGTGAGTTTGTGAAGGGCTTTTGTGGGAAGCTTTTGTGAGGAATAGTCATAATGAAATTTACGTAATTACTTTATCGATTTAAAGAAATAAAAACTTAATATATTAATTGTTGATATTTTCAGCTTTTTGACTACACTTACGAATTCAATCACCTGTATAAAGAATATACGATTCCTAAGCGCAGTAAAAGTGCCCAGCAAAAGTCCATTTTGCTTTAGGATTCGCGATTTCTGCGATGTGGAAATTGTTTAATGTTGTCAACCTCACATCGTAAAAATGTAGGTAGTAGAAAAAACGTTATTGAAAACATGGACGTAATCAATAGAGCGCTTTCTTAGAATATTATTTCTTTTTGAAAGCGCACCAGGGAAGCAGCTAGGAGCAGAACATGGCGATATACTTTTTTGTAGTAATCACTTCGATCATCATTGGACTTCTTGTATTCGCATTCAGCGAATCTAAAGAAAATAATTGTGCAAGTGCGCGCGGTAAACCAAATAATGTCGAACACATCATTGAAAAACCAACTCTTTCGCATCAAAACGCAAACGACTTGTCTACGGCGCATCTAAACCACTGAAATAAACCTTGAACGACCTTGCTAAATGAGTGAAGCATTGCATTGTAGTATTGGTCGTTTTCATAGCTTGCAGTTGATCATGTCCGATATATATGAAAAGTCAGCGCTGTGGGCTTGGCATTCGGCACGTTGGTCTTAGGCCGCATTGAATAACCCATCTCCCTCAGGAAAAAGTCGCTGTGAGCACATCCATGTGGCGTTTGGCATTCGGCACGTTGGTTGTGGGCCGCATTGAATAGCCCAACCCCCCACAGGAAAAGTCGCTGCGAGCATATCCATGTGCGCTTGGCATTCGGCACGTTGGTTGTAGGCCGCATTGAATAGCCATTCCCCCACAGGAAAAAGTCGCTGCGAGCACATCCATGTGGCGCTTGGCATTCGGCGTCCTGCCGAATGACACTTTTTCCTGTGGGGGAAGGGCTATTCAATGCTAGTACGAGGGTGTGCTTTGTTTGAGTTGCTTTGTTTGAGCTGCTTTGGCTGAGTTGCTTTGTTTGAGTTACATTTTTAAGAAGGCATCATTTAGAAATTCATCGATGAATGAATCGCTAGCAAACATGTTGTGATAGGATCGCAGTATTATTAATTTGTTAGTTTATTCAAAATGCGAATTTCCCGATTTTATACCCCCTTACCTTTGAAAGTTGATGATGAAGTTGAGCTCGATTCGCAACTAAGTCACTACATCAATAATGTCTTGCGCTTGAAGCAGGCTGATCCGATTGTGCTATTTAATGGTGATGGCAATGAATATTGTGCTGAAGTGCTTAGCATTAGTAAAAAGCAAGTTATTGCGATTGTGAGTTCTCAGCTTGCAATGCGCAGTGAGTCGCCCTTGCATATTCATTTAGCACAAGGTGTTTCTAAGGGTGACAGAATGGATTTTGCTTTGCAAAAATCCGTTGAGTTAGGGGTAACTGAAATCACGCCGGTGATTACGGAAAGGTGTGCAGTCAAATTGTCTACAGAACGCTGGCAAAAAAAGCATGAGCAATGGCAAAAAATCATCATTTCGGCTTGTGAGCAATCGGGTAGAAATGTATTGCCAACGCTGAACCAAGCTGTTGCTTTGAACAAGTGGTTAGGACAGTCAACTGAGCAGACGAAGGTAATGTTGACGCCAGGAAGCACTAAGTATATGTCGAGTTTGGCTAGGCCTGTGCAAGGTTTTAGACTATTAATAGGGCCCGAAGGTGGGCTTTCTGATCAAGAAATCTATACTTGTGAGCAAACTGGCTTCGAATCAGTCAACCTAGGGCCGCGTATTTTGCGCACAGAAACTGCCGCTTTGGCCAGTATTTCAATATTACAGGCTTTATTTGGTGATCTGTAGCTTGAAAAATAGCATTCTAGTAACAATATTTATGTAATAGAAAAGAGAATTATAAGCTTATGACAATCAAACTTGGCATCGTGATGGACCCAATTTCTGCCATCAATATAAAAAAAGACACGAGTTTCGCTATGCTTACCGAAGCGCAAAAACGTGGCTATGAATTGTATTACATTGAAATGGGGGATCTATATATACTCAATGGCGAGCCACGTGCGACTGCAAAAATACTCAAAGTAAAGCAAGATTCTAACAGCTGGTATCACTTTGAATCTGAGCAAGATATTTGTTTAGGTGATTTGGATACTCTGTTAATGCGCAAGGATCCTCCTTTCGACAGTGAGTTTTTGTATGCAACTCAAATATTTGAGTTAGCAGAGAATCTAGGTTGCTTGGTTGTTAATAAAGCGTCGGCATTGCGAGACTTTAACGAAAAACTTTTCACCTCTTGGTTTCCTGAACTTATTCCCGACACATTGGTGACGAGCAATAATAAGTTAATCCGTGCGTTTCATGCCAAACATAAAGATATTATATGTAAGCCTCTAGATGGCATGGGTGGCACGTCCATTTTTAGAGTTAAAGAAGACGGTAATAATTTAGGCGTTATCATCGAAACGCTTACTGAACTCGGAACACGATACGCTATGTTCCAAGAATACTTGCCTGAAATTAAAGATGGTGACAAACGTATTCTAATCGTTGATGGGCAAGTTATTCCATATGCATTAGCTAGGCTACCGGCGAAAAATGAAACTCGTGGTAATTTGGCGGCTGGCGGCACAGGACGAGCTCAAGCCCTAACTGAGTCTGACTTTGCGATTGCAAATAAAATTGCTGAAAACCTATCTTCCCAAGGTCTACTATTTGTAGGACTAGATGTTATTGGTAATAAAGTGACTGAAATCAATATCACCAGCCCAACTTGCGTAAAAGAGATAGAAGCTGAATACGACATCAACATTAGTGGCATCTTATTTGACGCTATAGAAAAAAGACTCAATTAAGGAAAGATCTAAGATACATGAAAAGCTTAAGTAGTTTAGAAAATCACTTGTTAGTTGCGATGCCTTCATTAGAGGACGGATTCTTCGAGCGCTCTGTTATTTATATTTGCGAACATACAAGTGAAGGTGCAATGGGGATCGTCATTAACTTGCCCTCCACAATGACCTTTAGAGAGCTCATCTCACAAGCAGATGAGCATGCGATTGTTGAAGATGAAAAAAGTGAGCAAATCGTGCTTTGTGGTGGCCCCGTGCATCAAGACCGCGGTTTTATTTTACATGAATCTCAAGAAGGTTGGAGCTCCAGCGTTTCTGTAACTCCAGACATCATGATTACGACTTCCAAAGATATTCTAACAGTATTGGGCAACGATCTCGGTCCCGAAAAATCGCTCATTGCACTTGGTCATGCTGGTTGGGATGCCGGTCAGTTAGAGCAGGAGTTACATGACAATGCTTGGTTAACGGTAGAAGCCGATGACGAGATATTATTCAACACACCAGTGCACGCTAAATGGCAGGCAGCTGTGAATAAACTAGGCGTTGATGTTTGGCAACTCACCCATGACGTTGGCCACGCCTAGATGAAGAACACTACCACCATTGCATTCGACTATGGTGTAAAAAGTATTGGCGTTGCAGTTGGCCAAACGATTACAGGCACCGCGTCGCCATTGTCGGCCTTAAAAGCAAATGACGGCATACCTGACTGGGATCAAATCGGTAAAGTATTTGAAGAGTGGCAGCCTCAAAACCTTCTTATTGGTTTACCGCTGAACATGGATGGTACTGAACAAGAAATCACCCAACGAGCACGAAAATTTGCTAATCGATTACATGGTCGATTTGGTCTCCCAATATATACTTACGATGAACGCCTTAGCACAGTGGATGCAAAAGCTCGACTATTTGAGTTAGGTGGATTTAAAAAACTGACGAAAGAAAAAGTCGATAGCGTTTCAGCGTGTCTCATTTATGAAAGCTGGATTATAGAACAGTATTAAACCACTGAAATAACTGGGGTTATCAAGCACATTCCCTACTGAAAACCGTCTCTAATTAAAAACCTAATCCACTGAAATAGTTGGGCCCGCGAAAGAAAAAAATAGACTTTACCCCGAGATGTGACTATCATTTTAAAGGTATTAAATTGACTAAGTTTGTATGTAAATACATACGCCATTGGTAGTTCTTAGAAATTACGTGGTTTGTCGATGTAATTTAAAATAAAAATAATAATGTTACATAGGACGGATCGTGAATAATAAAAGCAAAGTTTTAGTCATTGATGATGACATTACAAATCTAGAAATCGTTTCGCAAATCCTAAAAGCAGAATTTACTGTCAAGACACATCATTTAGCTCCTCAGGGAATTGAAGAAATACAAGAATTCGCACCGGACCTTATTCTCATGGATGTGAAAATGCCAGGAATGGATGGATTTTCAGTATGTACTGAGCTGAAACAAAACCCGAAAACAAAACACATCCCTGTGATATTTCTCTCCGCTTTTGCCATAGCAGATTTTCAGGAAAAAGGATTTGCAGTGGGCGCAGTTGACTATATTACTAAACCCTTCATTGGTGAAATACTTAAAGCGAGAATTCGTGCTCATTGCCAAACACATGAAAAATTAACAAATTACCGCAAACAAATTCAATTTGACGAAGCAGTTCTGATTGAGAATAATCAAAAATTTCACCAGCAATTGAGTTTTGAGTGCGCTAGGGCCAGACGCGCTAATGGCTCACTCGGTCTACTTCTTTTCTCAATTGACGACTTCGCTTACAAACTTGCCGACTATGAAGCTGAAGAGATGACCACCGTTCTCATCGAAATGACAAATATGATAAGCAAAGCCGCTGCCCGCCCTTATGATCAGTGTGCTCGAGTCAGTGAGAACGAATTTGCTGTTATCCTCCCAGAAGCTGATTTTGAGGGAACCCTGCTTGTTGCCAATAGAATTAATTTTACCTTGAAGAAAGATAGACTTTGCTTTGACCATGAAAGCCAAGACCCCATTACAATTACCATTGGTGCATCTGCAATAACACCAAAGAGTGCAAATGAGTTTATCGCCTTATATGAAGATGCGAAATCAGCGTTAACAAGAACAACGTTAAGTGCTAAGCAAGATACAGTGCTGGTTAACAAATAAGAACTTACCAGTAAATAGAAAGTTTTTAATGACCCGACCAGAAATAAAAAAAGGACTTGTTTTAACAAGTCCTTTCTCTTTTTTGATTTTAAGTTCTTAACTAAAATCTAGCCCATATCAATCGAAACATTACTCAAGCTGCCCATTCCCGATCCCTCTTGACTATCAAGCTTAATCATCAATCGTAAATCGTTTGGTGACTCGGCATTATGCATTGCCTGCTCTTCAGTAATACGATTTTCCTTAAACAACTCATACAATGCCATATCAAAGCTTTGCATGCCCTGCTCTTTCCCTTTCATCATGGCTTCTTTCAACATGCCAATTTCATTACGTTGAATAAGGTCTGAGACTAAAGGAGTGTTTAAAAGAATTTCAATTGCAGCAACACGCCCTTTACCATCAATTGTTGGTACAAGTTGCTGAGCAACAATCGCTCTGATGTTTTGACTTAAATCGAAGCGTAACTTTTGATGCATGTTTTGAGGTGCCAAATGCATGATACGTTCGATGGCTTGGTTTGCGTTGTTCGCATGCAGTGTCGCCACACATAAATGGCCAGTATCAGCAAATGACATTGCATATTCCATTGTTTCCATAGAACGGATCTCACCGATTAATATAACATCAGGAGCCTGTCGTAATGAGCTCTTCAGGGCATCATCAAAACTATGTGTATCAATTCCCACTTCGCGCTGCGTTACAACGCAGTTATTGTGTTGATGAACAAATTCAATGGGATCCTCGATTGTGAGAATATGGCCATGTGAATGTTGATTTCTATGTCCAATAAGGGCAGCAAGAGAAGTCGATTTACCCGTACCTGTACCACCTACGAATAAGACTAACCCTTTCTTCGACATGATGATGTCTTTCAATACAGTTGGTAATCCCAAATCATCTGCATTAGGAATTGTTGTCACGATACGTCGAACAACCATACCAGCTTGATCACGTTGCCAAAAAGCGCTGCAACGGAATCGACCGATACCATCGATGGATATAGCAAAGTTACATTCTTTTTCTTCAGCGAATGCCACTTTTTGTTTATCTGTCATCGCATCATGAACGAGCTCGAGTGCCTCCGGTTCAGTCAAATTCATTGACGTCAACGGAGTCATTCGACCGTTAATTTTTGCACTAACAGGCATACCAACGGTAACGAACAAATCGGAAGCGTCATGCACAACCATATCTTGTAAATACTGGTGTAAACCCAACATAACTAGTCTCCTGCGTTTCTTACATGCCTATTGACGGTGCTTTATCTATTGATTTAGAAGCTGCATCGTTTGCTGAAATTACACCCATTGCTACCAATCTCTGTAGACATTGATCCATGGTTTGCATACCGTGCTGTTGCCCCGTTTGAATTACTGAGTACATCTGCGGCACTTTATCTTCTCGAATAAGGTTTCGGATAGCTGGAATGCCAACCATAATTTCATGCGCAGCCACTCGACCACCACCCACTTTCTTCAATAGGGTTTGTGAAATAACGGCGCGTAATGATTCCGACAGCATTGAACGAACCATTGATTTTTCCTCTGCTGGGAATACATCAATAATACGGTCAATCGTTTTTGGTGCGGAGTTTGTGTGCAAGGTACCAAATACCAAATGCCCGGTTTCAGCGGCAGATATCGCTAGACGAATGGTTTCTAAGTCACGTAGCTCGCCCACTAGAATAACATCAGGATCTTCACGCAAGGCAGAGCGTAATGCATTATTAAAGCTGTGAGTATCACGATGTACTTCACGCTGGTTCATCACGCACATTTTGTTCTTATGAACGAATTCAATTGGATCTTCGATTGTTAAAATATGCTCTCGCTTGTGCGTATTAATATGATCAACCATTGCCGCTAGCGTGGTACTTTTACCTGAACCTGTAGCTCCCGTAACCAAGACGATGCCTGTTGGTTGGTTAATAATCTGTTTAAAGATTTCTGGAGCGCCTAGTTGGTCTAGTGTAAGAATGTCACTTGGGATGGTACGCAACACAGCCGCGGCACCGCGGTTTTGTATAAAAGCGTTAACCCTGAAGCGAGAAAGGTCTTTAATCTCAAAAGAAAAATCGCATTCTAAGTTTTCTTCGTATTCTTTACGTTGATTGTCATTCATAATACTGAAAATCAATGTGTGCACTTGTTTGTGGTCAAGCGGATCTACATTAAGTCGTCGCATTTCGCCATCGACACGAATGATGGGGGGTAAACCGGCAGATAAATGCAAATCTGAGGCTTTATTATTTACACTGAAAGCGAGAAGTTCGTTAATGTCCACTATGGGTCACTCCAAAAAAGTTGTTGTGGTAGCTAGAACTAAAATAAATAGTCATGCTGAATAAAATAATCTTATGTTAATTACAAATTTGAGAAACCAATTATGACAAACCATATTGCCGATAATCTTCAGTCTGTTCGTGCTCAAATAAAACAATGCGCGTTGCAATCTGATCGTGATCCGAACAATATTGAATTGTTAGCCGTAAGTAAAACCAAACCCGTATCGGATATTGTTCTTGCGTATGAAGCTGGACACCGTTCCTTTGGTGAAAATTATGTCCAAGAAGGCGTAGACAAAATAGCTGAACTTAAGTACTTAACTGATATCTCTTGGCATTTTATCGGCCCCTTGCAGTCAAACAAGAGTCGTTTAGTGGCAGAAAATTTTAATTGGATGCATTCCGTCGATCGCTACAAAATTGCAAAGCGCTTAAGTGATCAACGTCCTGCATACGCGAAACCGCTTAACGTTTGCATTCAAATCAATATTGATGAAGAAGAAAGTAAAGCGGGTGTGTTGCCTGATGAACTCATGCCGCTATTGTCAGAGTGTGAAGCACTAGAAAAAATATGTGTTCGAGGATTAATGGCCATACCCAAACCAAGCCAAGTGAAATCAGAACAATTGAATGCATTCAAAAAAGTTCAGGCTTTGTTCGCCACTTGTCAGCAAAAGTACCCACAATTTGATACTCTATCGATTGGTATGAGTGGTGACATCCCTGCAGCCATCGAATGCGGTTCCACAATGGTTCGAGTTGGTACTGCCATATTTGGTGCTCGAGATTAGTTATCACAGTATATAAAAGAAATTTGAAGGAGACACATGCAAGCACGTAAGTTAAGTTTTATTGGCGCAGGCAATATGCCGAGAAGTATTATTAGTGGCCTAGTCAATGGTGGTTATGACCCCAAACTCATCACGGCATCTAACCCATCTACACCGAAGCTAGACGCTTTAGAAAGTGATTTTGGTATCAATACTACACAATCGAATATAAGCGCATGTGAGGCTGGTGACGTCGTTATTTTATCAGTTAAGCCGCAGATCATGGCTGCCACTTGTGCCGATCTCATTCAGCAAACTTCGTTGCAAGGTAAAATCATGGTGTCAATTGCGGCGGGTATCACTACTGAGCGGCTAATTGAGATGTTAGGTAATTACGATCAAGTCGTACGCACAATGCCAAATACACCATCATCGCTAAGTAAAGGCATGACTGGTCTGTATGCACCAGAGTCTGTCAATCAGCTTGACCGCGATTTTGTTGGACACGTGATGGCACATGTAGGAAAAACACTGTGGGTCGATGAAGACAGTCAGATTAATACGGTCATCGCTGCAGCAGGAAGTAGCCCGGCATATGTATTTTTATTTGCGCAGGCCATGCAAGACGAGGCAATTAAAATGGGCTTAAGCAAAGATGATGCTCGCCTCCTTGTTCAACAGGCTATTTTAGGTAGTGCTGAAATGATTTGTCACAATCCAGACCTTGAATTAAGTGAATTGAGAGCCCAAGTTACATCCAAGGGCGGTACAACCCATGAAGCGATTCGTACTTTCCAAGACAACAAACTAGAAGCAATTGTTAGCAAAGCCATGCAGGCAGCTGTAGCAAGAGCCATAGAAATGTCATCTGACTTTTAACTAATACGGAAACCAAGATGTTAGCGTTCAACAATTTACTTACGTTTTTATTCGATACATATGTCATGATTGTTTTGGCAAGACTATGGTTACAATGGGCTCGCGCTGACTTCTACAACCCGCTAAGTCAGTTTGTTGTAAAAGCGACTCAGCCATTAGTTGCACCGCTGCGTCGCTTTATTCCTTCTGTGGGCGCTTTCGATACAGCCACATTTGTATTGGCGTTTTTAGTGATGCTCGCTAAATTTATTGTGTTTTTCGTTATTGGTGGCGCAATGCTGCCGGTTCTTTCCACTTTAATTCTAGTTTTATTTGGTTTGCTCAAAAGTGCATTTTGGTTACTTTTCATTATTCTTATCGCGAATATGATTTTGAGTTTCGCACCGCATGTTGGGGCGTCAGTTAGATATGTTTTACATCAGCTCACTGACCCATTACTAGCGCCAATTCGTCGTTTTCTGCCCACTTTGGGTGGTTTAGACTTTTCTCCATTGATCTTGATATTGGCGATTCAGTTTGCCTTAGATCTAATTGGTCAATATCTACCGTATATATTGTAAACAGGAGGAGACGATAACAATGGCAAAGATTCGAGAAAAGCTGAGCATTAAGTCAACGACATTGGCTGCAATGCTAATGTTCGTTGCAGTCATTTTAATGCCCGCGACGGGATCAGCTGAAGAGAAGACCGAATTAGGTGATTGGGAGGTACATCACATTGTGCTGCCTACCACTTTTCTGACAGCTGAGATTGCAAAAGCAAACGGGATTGTTCGTAGCAAGTACAACTCAATGGTCAATATTTCGGTCTTGGATAGTACTAGTAAGACAGCGCAAAATGTGTCCATGACAGGGACTGCGAGAAACTTGCTAGGTAACAGCAAGCAACTCGAGTTTAAGACAGTGAGGGACGGTGATGCCATTTACTATTTAGCGGTATTCTCACATGCCCACAAAGAGAACTTCCGTTTCGACATCACTATTCAACAAGGCGATACTGTTGAAACTTTGCAGTTGAAACAGATTATGTATGTTGATTAGCTTTAAGCTCGTTTGAACACTAAGTCCGTTGCAGTACTTTCAGCTTCACTAAATACATAACCAGCGCTATCAAAGCTTTTAAGCTCAGAAGCGCTGGTTATTTTATTTTCAATGATGTATCTGGCCATTAAGCCTCTTGCTTTTTTCGCGTAAAAGCTAATGATTTTATACTTACCATTTTTCTCATCCTTGAAATGAGGCGTGATAATAGTGGCCTTAAGTAACTTCTTTTTCACTGAACTGAAATATTCATTACTTGCTAAATTAATTAGTATTTCATCAGAATCATGTGACGATTCTTCTATCGCTGCTTTCGATGCTTTATTCAACTCTTTGGTAATAGAATTACCCCAAAAGTCATACAGCGAATTCCCTCTGGCATTCTCAAGCTTAGTGCCCATTTCAAGACGATATGGTTGCATCAAGTCCAATGGCCTCAATAAACCATACAAACCAGAAAGTATGCGTAAATGTTTTTGCGCGAACTGAACATCGTCCTCGCTCAATGACTTTGCATCAAGCCCAGCGTAAACATCACCGTTGAAAGCAAAAATAGACTGTCGAGCATTTTCAGGTGTAAATGGCGTGGTAAAGCTCGAAAATCGTTCCGCGTTTAAAATAGAAAGTTTGTCACTAATATGCATTAGGCTAGCCAAATCACTAGGCGCTAATT
Source organism: Glaciecola sp. MF2-115 (assembly GCF_047250385.1). Classification (NCBI taxonomy): domain Bacteria; kingdom Pseudomonadati; phylum Pseudomonadota; class Gammaproteobacteria; order Alteromonadales; family Alteromonadaceae; genus Glaciecola; species Glaciecola sp. MF2-115. The sequence goes on along the minus strand of NZ_JBLBVM010000038.1, from coordinate 42,806 downwards.
TCTTGCATGTTTTTACCAGTTTTTTAGCGTCGTTCAGCATCTCAGGTTGTGTGAACTCATCGATGGGTAAAGGAGACTCAAAATCAAGATTTTTTGCTGGAGAAACAACTAATAACATAATAACTTTTTTTCCTATTTTTTGTATTCTCAATGAAGATGGGGACAATTTAAAATATATCTATATAGACATCGTATAAAAACAAACAAACTGTTATAGCCAGTTGGCGCGACAATCGGTAATCTAGACACATTATTTCATGTATAGGCACAAAAATGACAACACAACTTGAATCATTGCGCAAAATCACCACTGTAGTAGCTGACACCGGTGACATTGATGCGATCAAAAAATACCAACCCGTTGATGCAACAACGAATCCATCATTACTTCTTAAAGCCGCATCCCTTCCGCAATATGCTGAACTCATCAAAGAGTCAGTTGCGTGGGCAAAGGCGCAATCAAATGATGAAAAGCAGCAAATCATAGACGCGGGTGACAAACTTGCCGTCGCTATTGGTAAAGAAATTGTCGATGTCATCCCTGGTCGCATTTCAACCGAAGTTGATGCAAGAATGAGTTTTGATACGGCTGCAACGGTAGAAAAGGCTCACAAATTAATTGGTTTGTATGCTGAAGCGGGAATTGACAAGTCACGTATCTTAATAAAGATTGCCTCAACTTGGGAAGGCATCAAGGCAGCTGAAATTCTGGAAAAAGAAGGCATAAACTGCAATCTCACGCTACTTTTTGGATTCGCTCAAGCAAGAGCGTGTGCTGAAGCTGGTGTTTACCTCATTTCTCCTTTTGTAGGTCGCATACTAGATTGGTATAAAGCGAGTACTGGCAAAACAGCTTATGCAGGTTCTGAAGATCCGGGTGTTATTTCTGTTACGGAAATATACAACTACTATAAATCTTTCGGCTACAAAACCGTTGTGATGGGTGCAAGCTTCCGCAATGTAGATGAAATACTATGTTTAGCTGGCTGTGATCGCTTAACAATTAGCCCTCAGCTGCTAGAAGAATTGTCGAATGCGCCAGGCGAAGTAAAACCTTACTTAATTGATAATGGCAAAACACAAAGTGCCGGTGAAAGAATATCGGAAGCAGAGTATCGTTGGGATATGAATGAAAACGCAATGGCAACCGAGAAGTTAGCTGAAGGCATTCGTAACTTCGCAGCCGACCAAGTAAAACTAGAAACTTTGCTTAGTGAGATGCTGTAAATCCCTTAGCGACTACTAACTTATCTAAATAAACTCGGAGGATTCACCGTGGAACGCATTCGTCATACTCAGGCATGGTCATCACTTGAAGCACTAGCCAACACTGTTAAGCGTCAACACATGCGAGATTGGTTCGCTACAGATACTAAACGCGCTAGTAAATACACGACTAAAGCCTGCGGTATTGCGCTTGATTACAGCAAGAATTTGATCACTGACGAGGTTCTTACGGCCTTGTTTAAATTAGCAGAAGAACGTCAAGTCAGTAAAAAAATCAATGCGATGTTCGACGGTGAGATAATCAATACAACCGAACAAAGGGCGGTATTGCACACGGCATTGCGAAACTTCTCTGGAAAACCAGTGATGGTTGATGGCGAAGACGTTATGCCGGGTGTCTTAGCCACTTTAGATAAGATGAAAGCGTTCACACATAGCATTCAATCTGGTGAACACAAGGGTTGCACTGGCAAAGCCATTAAGAAAGCTGTTTGTATTGGTATTGGTGGCTCCTTCCTTGGCCCTAAAATTGTTACTGAAGCGCTAAAGCCATACCAAAATAAAGCCTTAGACGTACGCTTCGTTGCAAACGTTGACGGCTGTCATATTCAAGATGTACTTGCTGAGTGTAATTTTGAAGAAACATTATTTGTCATGTCATCTAAATCATTTTCAACGCAAGAAACTCTGCAAAATACGCTTACGGCAAAAGCATGGTTTTTAGAACAAGGTGCAAGTGAAGCAGACATTGCAAAGCACTTTGTTGCCGTGTCTTCCAACGTGAAGGCTGCCACAGAGTTTGGCATGGCGGCCGAAAACGTGTTCCCGATGGCTGATTGGGTTGGTGGCAGATACTCGCTTTGGTCTGCTATTGGTTTACCTATCTGTCTGGCCATTGGATACGATAACTTTAGACAAGTACTTCAAGGTGCCTTTGAGATGGACGAGCATGTTAGGACTGCGCCAGCAGAAACTAATTTGCCGCTTATTTTGGCACTACTGGGCGTTTGGTATCGCAACTTCATGGGTGCACAATCACATGTTTTATTGCCGTACTATCACTATTTGCGCGGATTTCCAGCTTACGTTCAGCAACTAGATATGGAAAGTAATGGTAAATCAACGACCTTGAATGGGATGACCGTTGATTACGGAACTGGTCCTATTATTTGGGGAAGTGAAGGCACCAATGGACAACATTCATTTCATCAATTAATTCACCAAAGTAACCTAGTTATTCCTGCTGATTTTATGCTTCCAATCAAAGTATCCAATCAAGATGACACGCATCACGCTATGTTAGCTTCAAATTGTTTTGGCCAAACGCAAGCCTTAATGCAAGGCAAAACTTTCGAAGAATGTTTCCAGGATTTAGCGGGACAAGGTTTGTCTGATGAAGAACACACAAAGTTAGCCGCTCATAAAACCATGCCAGGCAACAAGCCTAGTAATACCCTGTTATTTGACCAAGTTGACCCGAAAACATTGGGAGCCTTGGTCGCACTATACGAACACAAGGTATTGATTCAAGGCGCTATCTGGGATGTTAACTCCTTCGATCAATGGGGTGTCGAGCTTGGAAAGGTTTTAGGAAACGATGTTTTAGATGTGATTCAAGGAAACAAAAGTGACGAGAATTTAGATGCCTCGACAGCTGCGTTAATTAAACAATTTAACCACGCTGGCTAGCAAACTCTTATACAGAAACGGCTAAAAACGTAAAAAAAAATGAAACGAAGCGTTAATATAAAGTTAATTAATGTGTTTTATTTTTGTAGCACCTATGGTACAAACTAGGTGTGGGTGATGAAACTTTATGCTTTTCATACAGTTCATCACTTATGTAGCAAGCGGTTTCGATAAGGAGATGCCCGTGGAAAGATCTGAAATAATGTCAATCATCGATAAAGAGTCTCGCCCAGTTAAAACGAAAAGTAAGAAGCGCAAATGGCGGGAAATAGAAGCTATCCAAGACCAGTACAAGCTTGAGAGAGAGTTGTACGACATGGATATGAACTTAGAATACGAATTAAATGAAATGATGCGATAAAAGCACATAATGCCACTTCACACGAAGTGGCATTTTTTTTGTGTTTTAAATTTTTGTGTTTTAAAAAAACTGATATTACTAGTATTAGTGCTAAGCAAACGTTCTTAAAGTATTGCGCTTGACGCAATGCTGTTATGACTTTGTACGTGTTGCTTACCAAACATACCTTAATATAGCCGTATGGTGCTTCGAGTTTCCTCTGAAATCAGGTATAGTCGCCCGCAATGTGGAAGTAACTATATCTAAGTATGACAAACCAAAACGCAAAAGATGCCATCAAGACTATTGTCAAAGCAATAAAAGCAGAAGAAAAACTCCTTAGAAGCAAGTATGCTTTTCTCTCATATCAAAATGTCTTGGGCCTTTCTATTACCCTATTATCCTTTGCGTCACTAATCGGGCTTGGAAGTTTATATTATTTAGCACTCATCCCTGCTTGGTTGTGCATCATTCTAGCGGCCATTGTTACTTCAATTTCTCATGAAATAGAACACGACTTAATTCATAAACAATACTTCAGTAACAAACCACTCGTACATAATTTTATGATGTTAGTTGTGTGGCTGATGCGACCTAATACAATCAATCCATGGTACAGACGTAAAATACATTTGCATCATCATAAGTCCTCAGGCACGCCGCAAGACTTAGAGGAAAGACTTGTCGGGAATGGCATTAAAAACCCATTTTTGCGGGCATTGGTTATTGTTGACGGATTGCTTGGTTTAATCATTAACACTTCTCGATTCAAGAAAGAGATCAAGGGTTTTAGTTTTTCACGTGTTTTCAACGCTGGCTTCCCTATCACCAAATCTTATTTTATCGTGTTATATAGCGTCGTTATCTACCATCTTGTTAACTTTTTCTATCCATTAGCTGCATATATGCCTAATTGGGCTACATCAGTTTTGCATGTATTTGAGTTCTTGATGGTTGTGTTGATTCTGCCGAACATCATTCGCTCAAGCTCTCTAAATTTCGTAACTTCATCAATGCATTATTATGGTGGAGTGAATAATGTCTTTGAGCAGACACACGTAATTACGAGTCGTCTATTTATGCCATTCCACTTGTTTTGCTTTAACTTTGGAAAAACCCACACTATTCATCATTATGCGCCAAATCAGCCTTTCTATATTAGGCAATTAATAAGCGCGAAGATTAATGAAGTGATGAAGAAACACGGCGTTCGGTTTAATGATTTTGAGAGTTTAAAGAACGCTAATGTTTATACGAAATAGCATTTGTATGAAGTGACTCTTGTATGAAGTGACTCTTGCATGAAGTGACGCTTGTATGAAGTAACGCTTGTTTAAAGCAGTACTAAAAAACTGCACTTATATGAAGCAGCGCGTATACGAATGAGTGCTTTTGCGAAGCCGTAATGATACAAACTATCACTGATGCAAAGAAGATTTACCTAAGCTAAATAAAAAGAGTGATGTTACTTAGGTTGCCAATCAATCTCTTCTTTACCAATACTCGTTAAAATTTCATTGGTTTTGCTAAAGTGTTTGCAGCCAAAGAAGCCTCTGTGAGCTGATAGTGGTGAAGGGTGAACGGCTTCTAAGATAAAGTGACGCTGTCCATCAATTAGTTTAGCCTTCTTTTGTGCAGGTGCCCCCCAAAGAAGAAATATCACATTTTCAAATTCTGTATTAATCGTTGAAATGACACTGTCCGTAAACATCTCCCAGCCAACTTTTTTATGCGAATGCGCTTGAGCATGCTCTACCGTTAACACGGTATTTAGTAGTAACACACCTTGTTCAGCCCAGTAGCTTAAATCGCCGTGTGCTGGCGCTTCAAAGTCAGGGATGTCTGCCGTAAGTTCTTTGTATATGTTGCGTAGAGATGGTGGGATTTTATTCCCTTTGAGCACAGAAAAACACAAACCATGTGCTTGGTTTTCACCGTGATAAGGGTCTTGGCCAATAATCACAACTTTCAGATTATCGGGTGAAGTCAATTTGAAAGCGTTGAATATATCTGCGTCCGGCGGATAAACAACTTTACCCATGGTACGCTGTTCAGCAACATGTTTGAGCGCACTTGTTAATCCTTTGCGTAAGGGAGAGTTAGCACTAGCTTGCTCTCCTTCATGCGCAATTTCGCTTTGAAAACTGAAGCTATTGAGTTTACTTTGCTCGTCAAGGCCAAAGAGCGACTCCCAAGTATGCATACACGTCACTCCCAGCTCTCTCTGGTTATCTCCCAATTCACTCTTAATTCACTTGGACTCACTTCAATTCTCCTACTTTAAAATAGAAAATAAATGAGACTTAAGTGCAGCATAGCTATTTTCAATTTCGATTGAAAAATCTGGTTTGCCAGCACAATCAGCAAGCTCTTGCGGCAGACTAATAGGTTGTCCCAAAACATTTTCTACGGTTTCTCTGAACTTGGCAGGATGAGCTGTGCCTAAAAACACTCCTACTTCATCTTCAGCTAATGAACGTGATAAAGAGCGGTAACTAATTGCTGCATGAGGCTCTGAGACGTAACCTAAGCTTGCCAATTGACGCATGGCGACCTGAGTGTACTCCTCGTCAATGCCCTCGCCTATTAGGCTATCCTTTTCAATATAGCCCTGCTCCATCAATGCTTCTATACGAGGCCAGTTATTCGGCTGACTCACATCCATTGCGTTGGACATTGTGGCAATAGTCGATTTCGGATCCCATTCACCTGTGTGTAAATAACGTGGCACCGTATCGTTTGAGTTAGTTGCAGCAATAAAGCGCTTAATGGGAAGTCCTAGTGACTTTGCAATCATACCCGCTGTTAGGTTGCCAAAGTTTCCACTTGGTACAGAGAACACCGCCTTGCTTTGCTGCTCTTTTGGTAACTGAGCGATAGCTTCGAAGTAGTAACATACTTGCGCAAACAAGCGGCTAATATTAATAGAGTTCGCTGAATTTAAGTGCAAACCATCACGCACTTCTGGATCATCAAACGCCGCTTTAACCAAGTGCTGACAAGCGTCGAAGTCACTCTCTATAGCAACGGTATGAATATTTCCGCCTAAGGTAGTAAAAAGCTTTTCTTGTAAAGCACTGATTTTGCCTTTTGGATACAAGATCACCACTTGAATGTTGTCGATACCATGAAAAGCATGTGCAACGGCCGCCCCCGTATCACCCGACGTTGCCGTCAAAATTGTGATAGGTTTACCTTCGCTGATATTAGCTAGACACTGCGCCATGAATCGCCCGCCAAAGTCTTTAAACGCCAGCGTGGGACCATGGAAAAGTTCTAGGCAATGGATATTGTCGGTAACTTTAACCAAAGGGGCCGGAAACTGAAACGCAGTAGTTACTATTTTAGTGAGTAATTCTTGAGATAAATCATCACCAATAAGTTGCTTTAATATACGTATACTTCGCTCTACAAAGGGCAAGGCCAAGACTTCATCAATATTCTCAAAAGGCGTAATCACGTCAGGAAAATATAATCCTTGGTTTTTTCCTAAGCCTTTTTTTACCGCTTCAGCGAAGCTGACTGTATCACTTGCATCTTTTAAATTAACTAGTTTCACTTCTAAACCTTTATATTTTGTGTTGCAACGGGCGCTTGTCTTCGACTGCTTCTGAGGTGTTTACGTTTAAAGTGCGTACGTTTAAAGTGTAGCACTTAGAAAAGCGTAGTACCTTTTTCACCTAACTGACAAATATGGCTAAAGCCGTCGCTATTTTGAATATATTCTTTGTCTAACCAAGCTTGCATCGCTTGCGCTTCGCTCAATGTTTTCGCTACTGCAAAAACCGTGGGTCCTGATCCCGAAATGCCAAAAGCCAAGGCATTATTCTGCATGCAAGCTTCGCGGGCGTCGTCAAATCTTGGTAGTAGCACTTTACGATGCCTTTCAGCAATAACATCCGTCATCATCTTCGCAGCCAGTGCTTCATTATTTGTATATAAACTATGTACGAATACACTAAGCTGACGACCAAATTTCAGCGTGTCAGATAATGCATATTCTTTGGGGAGCAAACGACGAGCTTCTGAAGTTGATACCGAAATACCAGAATAACATACAAGCCAATACCAATTATCGAAACAAGGTAGCTTTGCCGCTATGGGTGAGGTTTCGCCTGTCATCAATACCAAACCGCCAATGTAACTTGGAGCAACATTGTCATAATGTACACTGCCGCTAATTTGGCCTTCTAGCTCACCCATCATCATCAATAGTTGGTCTTCATCGAAAGGCTTGCCCGTATGTGCATTCAGAGCATAAAACGCGGCAACAATTGAGCTAGCACTTGAACCTAGACCACTGCCGATGGGAAGTGCTTTGTGCAAGTGCAGATTAACTTTAAGTTGCTGCTGACCATTTGACTTCAACTGCTCCTGAAAGAACTCATAGCACTTGGTGACAATATTATTTTCTGTTCCTGCAGGTAATCTTTCGGCAAAGGGACCATCAACAGTGAGTGAAAATGTATCTGCATCTGTGACTGACACCCAATCACCTAACTGCGTACCGTCGATTGGCTGCAATGCAGCGCCTAAAAGATCGAAACCGAGGGACACATTACCTATGGAAGCAGGAGCAAAGGCTTTAGTAGTTTTGGGGCGTTTCGCTTTGTCATTAGTCGCTATCATTATGCAAAATCCTGTGTCCAAGGCATTGTCCGCAGCACGTCAGCAAATACACCAGCGGCAGTCACCGTTGCACCCGCGCCATAACCACGAATAACAAAAGGAATTGGCTGATAATATTTACTATGAATCGCCAAGGCGTTTTCACCATCTTTAACAGCTGCAAGTGGATGCTTTAAGGGCACTTCTTGTATTGCCACTTTGCATTTATTTTGTTTGATTGAACCTACGTAGCGCAACACTTTTCCAGCTTCTTTCGCCTTATCTACACGTTCCTTAACACTTTCATCAAGCTTCGGTAAATTGGAGAGGAATGCTTCCACATTGCCACTTGCATCAAAATCTGAAGGAAGAACAGACTCAATTTCAATGTCGCTTAGCTCCAGCTCCAAACCTGACTCTCTCGCCATGATCAGCAACTTTCGAGCGACATCCATGCCAGATAAATCATCTCTTGGATCTGGCTCAGTAAAGCCATTTTCCTTGGCAATAAGTGTGGCTTCAGACAGGCTAATGCCTTCTTCTAATTTGCCAAACACATAAGACAATGAACCCGACAAAATACCCTCAAAACTTTCTAACTCATCACCAGCGGCAACGAGTTTTTGTAAGTTATCGATAACCGGTAAACCGGCGCCAACGGTTGTTTCATACAAGTACTGACGGTTGGTTTGCTGCATTGTCCGCTGTAAAAGTTTGTATTGCGCCATAGTCGCGGTGTTGGCTTTTTTGTTTGGTGTGACTACATGACAACCAGAGTTCATCATCTCCACATATAAATCGGCTATCGCTTCGTTGCTCGTGCAATCAATAATGACAGGATTTACCAAACTGTTGTCGTTAGCAAACTTATGAATTCTGGCGACGGAGAAGGACTCTTCCGCCTTATTTAATTCCGCTTTCCAATCAGCATGTAAATCGATGCCTTTGCTGTTTAATAAAAGCTTGCGGCTATTGGCTACACCAAACACTTCTAAGCGAATATCTCTGGCCATCAACGCGGCTTGTTGCTGAGCGATCTGACGCAATAATTCAGCACCGACAGTGCCACAGCCAACCAAAAAGGCATCGATAGTATGTTTTTTCGTGAAGAAATTTTGGTGGATGACTTTCACCGCCTTCTTCGCTTTTGCATTCTCAATAACAGTGCTGATGGAACGTTCAGACGAGCCCTGCGCAATAGCAACGTTATTCACTCTTGCCTGAGCTAATGCACTGAAGAATTTAGCTGCCATGCCTTTAGACTGACGCATACCATCACCCACTAGGGTAACGATCGCTAAATCACGTCGCACTTCAATGGGCTCAAGTAGTTGATTGCTAAGTTCTAAGGTAAAACTATCTTCTAGCAAGTCTAGAGCACGGTCTGCATCTTTATTCTGGATACAAAAACTGATGCTATATTCTGATGAGCTTTGTGTAATTAAGCTGATTGAGATATTACCCATTGAGATGACATCAAAAATTCGACTCGCCATCCCTACCATGCCTTTCATACCCGGACCAGCAATGTTGAACATCACCACGTCTTCTAAGTGCGAAATACCTTTAACACTCGTCCACTTTTCACTTGCTTCATGGCTGATTAAAGTGCCCGGTGCGACAGGGTTAAGTGTATTGCGAATTAAGCACGGAATACTATATTGAGCAATAGGACCGATGGTCTTCGGGTGCAACACTTTAGCACCAAAATATGAAAGCTCCATGGCTTCTTGATAGGTGAGTTTATCGAGTAATACCGCACCATCGACTTGATTCGGATCCGCGTTGTATACGCCATCAACATCAGTCCAAATTTCACAGCAACTCGCATCTATACAAGCCGCTAATATCGCAGCTGAATAATCAGAACCATTTCGGCCTAAGGTCACCTTTTCGCCCAGCTCGTTAACCGCGACAAAGCCAGGCATGATGATTAAGGACTGACCGCTCGTATCCACGCTTGAAAAACGAGCTTTACTTGCGCTTAAATCGGCGATGCTATCGAGGTAGTCACCATGAGCTACAACATAATCTACAGGATCAATAATGTTATTCTTAACACCCTTGGCTTTTAATATTTCACTGAAGATGCGAACGCTGACATATTCGCCTATGCTTAGAATGCCTGCGGTAACTTGAACTGGGCATACTTTTAATAGAGCGATACCTTGTAGCTGCTGCTCTAAGGTTGCTAACTTCTCACTGATAAATTCACTCAATGGCTGGTAAGAAAAATTATCTAGGCTTGCGTTTAAGTCATCCGCAATACCATGCAATGTCATATTCAATTTAGCAAATAATTCACCATAGTCAGCGCCCGATTGAGCTTGCTCACATAATAAGGACAGCGCGTTAGTAACCCCTTTAGGTGCAGATAACACAACGGCAGCACCCTCTGTTTGGTGTGTGTCGGTACTAATCTCAAGCACGCGCATATATCTAGTTGCGTCTGCGAGACTCGAACCACCAAACTTTAAAACCTTCATGTATCTCTCCTGTGCTTAATTACGCTTATATTCCCACATACAAAAAAACCCGCTTTTAGCGGGCTTTCGTTAACTGCATAATTTGCAAAAGCTAACGACCGCCCATTGAAGGCATAATAATCATCATACTGGTCATTGTTTGCATCATTTTTGTTATCGTTGTTTTAGCAACGCTTTTATCCACTAAGCATATACTAGTGGTTTTCTTCAAAATGCTCACAAACTGACACGCAGAAACAAGTTTTGCGCGAGCTGTATTATCACAAGTGTAGGACGTTTTACTGACGTTGATTCGTGCAATATTCATCATCACTAGGACAAGCTCCTCAGTTTAATTTTTTGTCGTTAATTTTATTCTTATTTTATGAGTTCAATTTGCCGTATAGACGTCTATATGTCAACCACGTTTTCAGGAGAAATAGGATATAATTTCAATTTCTATAGTTTTAGCGAAAATCTATCATCAAATTAGCGACCTAAATCAACTTAAGTTTAGGATTGCGTGAAAGTCGACTATATGTGACAGTCTAGTTTGAGCATACGCTACCACAACAACCAAGGACAACTAGTGACTGAAACTAATCAAGGTAAGGCACACATTTCTCAAGAACTTATCGAATTTGATTCTGCATTTTACGACATCACGAAAACTATCAATATTCTTAGCGCGGTTAACCCAACTAACTTTGAGCAACAAAAAAATACTTTTTTAGAGAGTCACTATTCAATTGAACCTGAATTTACATATGTTGGTAATAAAGTCGACGTATTTGCGACGAAAAGAAAGCTGCTCAATTTGCCGCTAGAAACTGTGTTTGATGAGGATTTGGAAGAAATCTATTTCGACACGATCAACAGTTACTTGGATAAAGTAGACCAATTCAATTCCATCGGCAGCAATGAATTCATTTATGACTCGCTTCGTTACTTCGGTGAACCAACACAAAAAGACGTGAGTAATGCCAAATTTATACTACATTTGCCTGGTAATCTAAATGAAGAGAATGAGGAGTTATTGAGCTTTGATCAAATAAAGCAAATCTTGATTGATTTTGCTGAACAGAATGAATTGCCTCACAGCTTCAAAATAGAAGAAAACATGCTCGCGAATGCATTGGTGTCTGGTACCACTATCAAGTTGAACAAGAAAGCTAAGCTATCCGGGAGCGATACGAGGGCCTTAGCACAACATGAAATAGGCGTGCATTTAGTCACAACCCTTAATGCTCGAAAACAGGACATTCGAATATTAGAAATTGGAAACCCTTTAAACACCATGACTCAAGAGGGACTTGCTATATTGAGTGAGTATCTTTCGGATAATTTAACGATTAAGCGCTTAAAAATTCTAGCCTTACGTGTGGTTGCTGTGCAATCAATGATAAAAGAAAAAAGTTTTCGCAAAAGTTTTTTGCTGCTGAAAGAGGAATATGGTGCGAGCAATGATATTGCCTTTTCAGTTTGTTCCAGAATTTATAGAGGCGGTGGTTTTGTGAAGGATTATTTGTACTTACAAGGCTTCCATAAAATGCTGAATGCCTATGAACATGAACCTAACTTCAACTTCCTATTTGCAGGTAAAACATCATTGGATTATTTACCACAGATAAGTCGATTAATTGATAAAGGGATTATCCAAAAACCGACATATGTTTCAGATGTTTTTCAAAATCCAAGCGCTTTAAGTGACATAAAGCAATATATTGCGCATGCGATCAAATAGGTGGTTTGGAAGGTCCTTGCCTGACACTACCAAACTCGTCATTCCTTCGAAGGAAGGAATCTCCTACCGCTAAACTCGTTATTCCTTCGTAGGCAAAATGGAAGTGTTTTTAGGAGGTCCTTGCCAACGCAAGGACGACGGGAATTTTACTTGTGAGCTTGTTACTTACGTTTGGCAGTGCTGCGCTTCTTCGCTTTCATTTTATCGCCGGTAATCTGTGTTTTACTGGCCTTATTCGATTTACTCGGACGACCATTTCTTGAGATGCTTTTCAATAAGCTTTGACGATCACTCACTTCGAAGCCTTTTTTAACAACACGTTTAATTTTTGTGCCAATCAGTGCTTCGATGCGGCTAACCGTGCGTTCTTCCTCTCGGCTTACAAATGATATTGCGTTGCCTGAGTTTCCTGCGCGACCAGTTCGACCGATTCTGTGAACATAGTCTTCTGGTAGGTATGGAAGGTTGTAATTAACCACAAAATCCAAGCCTTGGATATCAAGTCCTCTTGCGGCCACTTCGGTTGAAATTAAAACCTGAAGCTTCGCTGATTTAAAATCGGCAAGCGCACGGCGGCGTGAACCTTGGCTCTTATCACCATGACAAACTGCAGCTTCTATTTTACTTTGCTTCAGGGCTGCCATTAACTTGTCAGCTTGCTCTTTAGTACTAGTAAACACCAATACTTGGAACCAATTGTATTGTTTCAGCAAGGCTTTAAATAAATCGATTTTGCGTGACTCTTCAACGGGGTACATAACATGGTTAACGGTATCCGCAGTAGCGTTCGCTTTACTCACTCGTATTTCAGCATGATTATTTAAAATCTTATGGCATAACTCGTTCACTGCCGGTGAGCTTGTTGCCGAATACAACAGTGTTTGACGTTTGTTCGCTGTGTGCTGCATGATATCAGTCACGTCAGCGATGAAACCCATGTCCAGCATGCGATCCGCTTCATCAAGTACAACAAATTCTGCATTCGCTAAAGTTAGGTTGTTTAATGCCATGTGCTCAAGCAAACGACCAGGCGTTGCAATTAATATATCAATGCCTTGCTTGAGCTTACTCGCTTGCCCGCCCAACTTTACGCCACCATAAACCGCGGTCACTTTAAGTTCGGTAAATTGGGCGTAACTACCAATCGCGTTTGCTAGCTGTTCAGCCAGCTCTCTCGTTGGAGTCAGAATTAGCGCTCTTGGGCTACCTGAAATAGTCTCTTTAGGCGTATCCAACATTTGCTGCAAAATGGGAAAACCGAAGGCTGCTGTTTTGCCAGTGCCGGTTTGTGCATGTACAAGTAAGTCCTTGCCACGACGAGCTTTGGGCATTGATAACTCTTGCACAGGGGTCATTTCGCTGAAACCACAAGCTTCAACAGCTTGAGTTAGTAGTGGATGTAGATCTAAAGTTGAAAATTTCATGTGGGGGTCCTTTGGAGCAGTTTTCTGTAATGTAGTCGTTTAATGGCATGAAAGACCAATAAATACTGGCTACAGTCAAAAAATGAGTGCGGAATATACAGTATTTTATCCGATTTAGTTGGACTAAATGATGTTTTTCTGCACGACCTTGATTTTAAGGCAGTTTATCTATTATTTAAATGCCCAATAACAATAAGTTAGCGATTTGAATTTATTCATTTCCTGAAGCCAAAGTTAAATGCCAGAGCATATCTAAGTTTTAGCTTCGGCTTGCTTACTTTTGCTGATTAATTTCTTAGAACGGCGTCTTTTAGCAATTATAGAAGCAGGCGTACTTACCAGCATATTTAAAAACAAGCCAAATACTACGCCAAATAAAATACCTTCAGTTGTTATTGGCAGACCAAATGAGAAGTTCTCCAAAGTATTATCTACATACTGCCAGCCACTGGGTGACAGCATAAACATAAGTTTTTGCAGTAGATTACCGTTTTGAAAAGTGGCTAAACCTTCGCTTAGAACTTGGTGTGTAGCGATAGTTTGCTGTTTCTGAATTGCATCATCGCGCACGCTTGCGACGTCATTTTGCAAGTGATGTTCAATCATGGCACTGACAGATGCGTAATTGTATCTATTTGCAGTTTCCTGATAACCATTGATCTGCCATTGACTAGACTCATGCATTCCAGCCAAAAACTGCTGATAATGATCAGCTAGTTGCGGCACCTGCAGCGCTATCACTAATGTGATACCAAAAAATAGTTTGTCGAGTGTCCTAAAAATCAATGTACATTCCTCGTTTAACCTTCGCGACGAAAGCATAGACTATCATTTGACTACAAGCTATTAACTTTGTTCGCAGAGATTCAATGTGTTCTTTTAAGAATAGTAAATATAGTTTGTGGTAATGCGACTTCTTGTTATTTTACAGTTATATTTCATTTTAACAGGTGAGTGATTATTGCTGGAGTTTTAGGCCTTCCTAAATTCACCCAAGACATAAGTTGGCGAGTTCACAATGAAACAAAATGATACTGCAAGCAAAAATAATCGGCTTTCAAAAAGGACATTAATTATATGAGCGAAGTCACTCAAGAAAGCTTAGATAAAATTGCTCGCCAATTTGCCTATCAAATTATCACCGGTTTTGACAAATCCTATCGTTGGCATACCCATATTAGCGCCGATGCTAAACAGCGCTTTGAAAACGAGCAATGGGCTGAGTCTCAATTAGCCATCAAAGAACGCATCGCCATATATGAGCAAAGCCTGACTGATATCGTGATTGACTTGTATCAACAAGTGCATCCCAAACAACAAAATCCGAGCTTTTGGAGAGCGGCAAAAACACAATACTCAAAGCTGCTTAAGGACCACCCGCAATTTGAGCTAGCCGAAACATTCTATAACTCAGTTATTGGCCGTATTTTCAAACACAGTAAGATAGACGATAGCATGATGTTTGTATTGCCAAGTCGATGTTATCTATCAGGGCAAGATCGCCACAAGGTCATTCATAGTTTTGACACTTCAAGCACAGTGCGAGCCATGCACGAAGCTATATTCGATCGCTACCGTTTTAAAACGCCTTTTGATAATTTGCAACTCGATTTGGAGAACATGGACAAAGCTTTAAGGGCACGCTTAGATCGTGAGCAGTTAGCAAGTGTGCATACAGTAGAAATGCTCAAGCCAGTCTTCTATAGAGGGAAAGCTGCATACTTGGTCGGCCGCATTTGTATGCCCAACGAAACGCTACCATTTGTAATTGCCATGCAAATGACGGATGGCGGTAAATTGATGGTAGATGCCTTGCTCACACAGCGCCATCATCTAAGCGTAATATTTAGCTTCGCACGCTCTTATTTTATGGCCGATACTCAATATCCCGCAGAGGTCGTCGCCTTCTTACAGGAATTATTACCACATAAAAAGCATTTCGAGTTGTACATGTCTTTGGGTTTTTACAAGCATGGTAAAACGGTTTTCTATCGAAACTACCTGCAACATATAGAAAACACTGCGGGTAACAGCGAGCTAGATAAATTTGAACTCGCTCCCGGTATTAAGGGCTTAGTTATGACAGTATTCCACCTACCTTCATACGGTGTGGTGTTTAAAGTGATTAAAGATGAGTTTGCTGAAAGTAAGAAAATCACCAGAGAATACGTGAAGGACCGTTATCGCTTAGTGAAAACCACGGATCGTGTAGGCCGAATGGCCGATACTCATGAATATGTTAATTTTCGATTCCCATTGGAGCGAATAGACCAAGAACTGTTAGATTACTTACTTGAAACATGCAAAAGCAGTGTAACTCTGACTGAGAATGAGCTCGTTATTTCACACTTGTATATAGAACGAAAAATGACGCCGCTAAACTTATATTTAAAACAAGAAACAGATCCTGAAAAGATTAGGAACGTGCTTGATGAACTCGGACTTTGTATAAAACAGATTGCACTCGCCAATGTCTTTCCTGGCGACATGCTGCATAAGAACTTTGGTGTGACTAAAACGGGCCGAGTTATATTTTATGACTACGATGAAATATGTTACATGTCTGAACGCCAATTTCGTAGCTTACCCAAAAATGACGACCCTTATGCAATTGACACCTTATCTGTTGGCCCGACTGATGTGTTTCCGGAACAGTTTGAACACTTCATTGTTGGCAAAAAAGAATTCAAGGACATCCTGAAAGAACTGCACGGCGATATCATGACCGTCGAATATTGGTTAGAAACCCAGAAACTAACGGCTCAAGGTGTTATTCAAAACTTTACGCCCTACCCTGAGAAATATCGATTTGTGCGGTAATCAGAAGCTACTTAGCTCAGCAAGAAATAATAATGCGCGCCGATGGTGAGCATTCCTATTCCCCAAAATAAACTTCTGAGAAAATGCCAATCAGCCAGGTAACATGCAATGTAAACGATGCGGCATACGACAAAGGCAATACACAAGTAAGCTGTCGTATGACTCACTGCATTGACGGCTACAACTAACAAGACAGTAGGTGCAAAAAATGTAGTCGCTTCGAAGCAGTTTTCGTGTGCGGCTTTCGCTCTAGCGCCTAATCCTTCCAGGGCTTTTTGCTGATCACGCGGATTGCGGTTGTCATACCCACCCTGCCTGTTCATCATAATTGCCAACGGAACCTTGGCCAGAATCGGCATAAAGACCACTATGGCCATGCAAATTACTACTATTATCATCTTGCTTTCCTTGTTTAATGGCTTTCTTTTTTCATTGTTTCTTTCAATCATTTTACCCGTAAAATCGGGTTTGACTGATACTAAACGATTATCGCCTTGATTACATATTCACAAACTATTTATAATTTTAGATATATAATTTGAGATTTATGATTTGAGAACTGTATCAGTTAATGGTTTCTGTAAGCTATTGCTATTGCTTTTGCATAAAAATAGAAACTTCTGCCATCACGATGCCAAATTTCTTAATGTAAGAGCGGTTCATCATGGTCTTGTCATCGAAAGCAAAAAACCAATCGTCGAAGTTTACGCGATACGTGCTATCGCCCACAGCTAAATCCATCTCATAGCTAAAGTTGAAGGCGTTACCATGCGGAACTCCCAATGCTGGCCCTGCAATATCGCCGGCGTTCCCAGTGAAAGAACCATCTGCATTCTTCGTTAAGGTCCAAACTCGTTTTTTAGGTCCATCGCCAAAGCCATATACAAAGCTCTCATCAAGAATCAATTGGCCATCTTTTTTATATCCATCAATATCTACGATGAAACGCTGCACAATATCGCCATCTCTGTTTTGCACTATCCCCCAAGCTTTCACTTTTCCATCGAAAAAGGATTCAATATCAAATTTAGGGTTCATTTGTTCGTACTTCTGAGCATCCAAGGAAACCGAGCAAGCGCCTAAGAACAAGCTAAGTGTTACCACTGTTGTGAGCTTGATGAGTTTTATTTTTAATTCGGTGAAGTTCATTCGTATTCCTTTCAATTCTGTATTAAATGTTGAGTACTTGGGAAGCGCATAATGTTTAGTTAGCAGATGGTTCAGCTATTTCAGCCCGAGTAATTGCTTTCGCATATCTGGCTCTGACGTTTTTTCATGAAGCCAGATGCCAAAGAACGACTGGCCAAATACTTTATCTTCAATCGTGCCTATCAATTTTCCTTGATAGAAAAAGTGAGAATGTTGATTTTTATCAAACACACCGGTGATGTTCTCACCTTCTTTCACGTTTGGAAAAATCTCGCGCATCTGTTCATACCACTTCGAAAGCAACGCCTCATCGTCATAACCAATTTCACGCATTTCACCTACCGAGCGGCGGGCAATTTCCTCGCCTTCGAAATCTCGCAAGTAGCTTAGAGAAAGGGCAAAAGGTGTGTCCTTTTTCCAGCTTCCATCAGGGGCGGCAAGTTTGGCGTCATAGATCTTCCAGAAAAGTACTTTTAGCCTTGCTTCACCGACCATCATTGGATTCTTGATGTAGTGCTTGCTTATTTGTTCGAATGTTAAAGGCGTGTTTTTCAAATCTGATGTACTCATACTGCTTTCATTGCTTTTTGCATCAATTGCTGCAGGCGTTTGCATTTTGGGCATAGAGTTTGATGCGTTAGCTGAAAGCGTGAGTACAAGAGACAAAAATAAAATGAGATGATGACTTGCATTCATATTGGGCTCTTCAAAATAAAATGTGTAATGTCTGCGATATTGCAGATGATATATAAGTTATAACGTCGTAAGCTAGCCTTATAGATCAAATAAAAGGGTAATACGGTGTTAAGCGATGCAGCAAATGATGCTTTAGAAAAGGAGTTTTGTATAGTGACTCCTTCTCCTTTGCAAAAGGTAAATGCAGATTGGTCTGATTTACTCAGTTTTGATGGCATTTGTGAAACAGGCAGCACTAAAGATGCATTCAAACAAATGGAAGTGTGGTGCAAACGTGATGATCTTCTACATCCGGTTATATCTGGCAACAAATGGCGAAAACTAGCCAAACCCTTGCAAGATTTCATGCATGAACGTCCCAAACACATACTCAGTTTTGGTGGGCCTTATTCAAACCATTTGCATGCCTTAGCTTATTGTTGTCATCAATTAAATATAAAGTTTACCGCCGTGATTCGTGGCGCCTATTTAGAAAAGCAAAAACTGAACCCAACATTGCAGGACTTACGTGATTGGCAATGCAACTTAGTATTCGTCGATAAAGCTAGCTATCAGAGAAGAACAGAATCTGACTATTTAGCAGCATTGCAAAAAGAACTCGATGTCGACGTCATCATTCCAGAAGGAGGCTCTCAACAAGATGCCATTTATGGCATGCAAGACATGTTGGAAGAAATCAGAATTGCTGCGCAAGACAAACCATTTGACGCAATTCTAATCCCAGTTGGCAGCGGTGCTAGCATGGCAGGGATCGTTGAATACTGCCAAAGCGACATTGCCAAAGAAGTCATCGGCATAGCCTCACTGCAAGGTGAAAACTACCTAGAATCCCTAGTAAGCCAATTCCTAAACAAAGCCGAAGGCAGCCTAAATAAAGACACACCTATATTGCCATGGCATATCAATCACAACTTCCATTTTGGCGGCTACGCGAAATCCACTCCCGAGCTAGAAAGCTTCTGCAAAAAATTTAACCACCATCAAAAATCGCTCCTAAATAAGGACACACCTATTTTCATCGAACCTGTCTACTCAGGTAAATGCTTTTATGCTGCCGCATCACTTATCAAACATGGCCACTTCCCACCCAATAGTAAAATATTGATAATCCACACAGGTGGTCTCCAAGGTTTACGAAGCTAGAAATCTTGTACTTTATTTGTGATATTTCACACAGATCCTATCGCTGTAAACGCTTTTCTATTAAACTTGCCAATTCAAAAATTGCTGTTACGATGCAGCCAAATAATTCAGTAAGGAATTCTTATGTCTCGTGTGTTAATTATCGGTGCTGGCGGCGTCTCTTCCGTTACAGTTAAAAAATGTGCTCGATTGCCTGAAATGTTTGATGAAATATATTTGGCAAGCCGTACATTATCAAAATGTGAAACGCTTCAAAAAGAAGTTGGCGCAGACCGCTTAAAAGGTGTATTCACTGTTGATGCAGACAGCGCTGATGCTGTTGCAGAGCTTATCAACAAAGTAAAACCCGACTTGGTAGTTAACCTAGCTTTACCATATCAAGATCTGCCAATCATGGACGCTTGTTTAGCAACCAAAACCGACTATCTTGATACCGCTAACTACGAGCCTAAAGACGAAGCTAAATTTGAATACTCTTGGCAGTGGGCTTATCAACAGAAGTTCCAAGATGCCGGCATCATGGCATTGTTAGGTAGCGGGTTTGATCCAGGCGTAACCAACGTTTACACCGCTTATGCAGCAAAGCATTATTTTGATGAAATTCATTACTTAGATATTGTTGACTGTAATGGTGGTGATCATGGCCAAGCTTTCGCAACCAACTTTAACCCCGAAATTAATATCCGTGAAATCACTCAACGCGGTCGTTTCTGGGAAAATGGCGAATGGAAAGAAACTGAGCCTTTGTCAGTGCGTGAAGATTTAGACTATCAGAACATTGGTGTTAGAGCTTCTTACCTGATGTTCCATGAAGAATTGGAATCTCTAGTTAAACACTTCCCAACGCTTAAACGCGCTCGTTTTTGGATGACCTTCGGTGACGCTTACCTAACTCACTTGAAAGTATTGGAAGGCATCGGCATGACCAGCATTGCTCCAATCGATTTCCAAGGCCAACAAATCGTGCCATTGGAATTCCTAAAAGCAGTATTGCCAAACCCTGGCTCTTTAGCTGAAGGATATACAGGTAAAACCTGCATTGGTACATACATTACGGGCATTAAAGACGGCAAAGAAAAAACCATCTTTATCTACAACAACTGTGATCATGCAGTTTGTTATGACGAAGTAGGCGCTCAAGCTGTTTCTTACACCACAGGTGTACCAGCAATGATCGGCGCAGCATTAATGCTTAACAACACATGGAAGAAACCAGGCGTTTGGAACATGGAGCAATTCGATCCAGACCCATTTATGGCGATGCTAAACGAGCACGGCCTTCCATGGCACGTTATCGAATGCGACAGCAGCCCTTTCGCTAAGTAACATTCTTGTAGCTCCGTTTCGAAGAGTCCTTTTGAGCTCTTCGAGCTCCGAACTCGGGAACTTGTTTCGCTCTTTGGGTTCGGAGCAGAGAGACAGAGCCCGCCTAGTCTTAGACCGCTGTGACGCTGGCGCGTCAGGCCATCCATGGCCCGCTTACATGCGCCATCCTTGGCGAATGAAGTCTAAGACAAGGCGGGCTCTGTCTCTCTGCTCCTTGATTGATTGTTGGAGTCTAGTTTCGTGATCTGAATTGAGGTTTATTCTTGATTCTTGATTCGTTGCCAAGATTTTATTTGTTTATTCGAATTTCTAGTTTTAAGCTATCGTATATTAAAGCGAAGTTATTCCGCCCAAAGCGTGAAAACACCTCTGGGCGCTGATGTGCAGTGGTTGGTGGTAGAGGCTTTCCTCCCCAGATAAAGACTTCAACCGCCAAGGATGGCGGTTGTAAGCGGGCCATGGATGGCCTGACGCGCCAGCGTCACAGCTGTCTTTATCTGGGGAGGAAAACCTCCACCACCAACCACTGCGCCCCCTCTAAAGCCAAACCGAGGATACCACCACAATGGCTAATAAGTTTTTAAGAGACGATATACCTTCACCTTGTTATGTTTGCGACGAAGCCAAACTTGAACAGAACTTGCAGTTAATGCAGCGTGTTCAAGAAGAAGCCGGTGTTGATATTATTTTGGCCCTTAAAGGGTTTTCAATGTGGTCAACGTTTCCCTTAGTTAAACAGTATTTGAAAGGCGCTACTGCAAGTGCTGTATGGGAAGCTAAATTAGCAAACTACGAAATGGGTGGTGAGGTGCATTGCTATTCACCAGCGTATAAACAGAAAGATATGGACCAACTCCTAGGCTTGGTGCACCACTTATCTTTTAATAGCATGAACCAGTGGAATCAATTTAAAGAGCAGGTAATGCAAAGCTCAGTTTCTGCTGGCTTGCGCGTTAATCCAGAGAATCAAGAAGCCGACACGCCACTTTATGACCCATGTGCTCCAGGATCACGCCTTGGTATTTTGGCTTCGCAATTAGAAGGTCAAGATTTGACTGGTATCGACGGTTTTCACGTTCACAACTTATGCGAATGTGATTCCTTTGCGACCGAGCGCACATTGCATGCAATAGACGAAAAGTTTTCTGAGTACCTACCCAAGCTAAATTGGTTAAATTTAGGTGGTGGTCACCTAATGACCAAAGAAGGTTACGATGTAGAGCATTTAATCAGTGCACTTAAAACCTTCAAAGCAAAATATCCGAATCTTCGCATTATAATGGAACCCGGCTCAGCGGTTGCTTGGCAAGCAGGTCCACTAGTTGCAGAAGTTGTTGATATTGTCGAGAACGAGCAGAAGATCCTAATACTCGATATAAGCGCAACTGCGCACATGCCTGACGTATTGGAAATGCCTTATCGTCCAAAAATTACAGATGCCGGTATGCCAAACGAAAAAGCCTTTACCTATAGAATTGGTGGTAATTCCTGTTTAGCAGGAGATGTTATTGAAGAATACAGCTTCGATCATGAAGTGAAGCCCGGTGAACGACTCGTATTCGAAGACATGCTGCATTACACAATGGTAAAAACTACCTTCTTCAATGGCGTTGAGCACCCTGCTATTGGTATTTTACGCAAAGATGGACACTTTGATTTAATCAAAGAGTTTACTTACGATGAGTTTAAAGCACGCTTGTCATAAGCCAACTGAGTCACGTGCAAAGCGCGTGACTAACGTCCGGCCAAAACGCATGAGAAACAAAAAGCAGCAGATACAAAAAACCCTAGAAGACTTTCATCTCTAGGGTTTTTTATTTGTTTCAATTGCCTCTTAAAGAGACAGCAGTGCAACTTTCGAAACACTGCTAAACAAGGTTCATATTAGAACTTGTATTTGAAACCTACACGCATAGACCAAGTTGAAGAGTTCGTAAAGATCGACTGATCACGAACGCCATCAAAGTTAGTGTACGTATATGTACCGTCGTCGTTAATACGAGCATCGATTACTGGCTGGTTATACTCGAAAGAAACCTGACGTAATACGCCCCAATCATCATTCAAGAAGTTACCAAGGTTACGTAGTGCGAAGTAAACTTCACCTGTGTGACCATCCATAAAGCCAGGTAATTCTTGAGATACACGTAAATCAACGCGAGACCACCAATCACTGTTTTCAGAGTTACGGTCAAGGATTGTACCACGAGCGCCTTCTAAGCCAGCTTCTTCAATGAAGTTATTGATTTCAGCTTGTACTTCAGGGCTTGAATAGTTAACGATTGGATCGTTTTCTAAAGGTACATACAACAAGTTACGGTCTTCAAAGAATCTTTCATCACCAAAACCTGGGTCACCATCAAAAGTATAGCTGTAAGCTCTACCTTTCTGACGCTGTGCAAAGATGTTGAAACGAGTATCTAAACCGTCAAATATCTGCGTAGTGTAGCCCAAGTTCAATGTGAATCTGTGCTTAGTTTCGTAGTTACTTGTAGCAATACCTGGTTCAGCCAAATCAACAACTGACAAGTTACCGTAGTTAGAACTAGCTGTTGAGCTGTTCATTGGGCTACCGTCGTTGATGTTTTGGAAAGCATAAGAAACTGTTGCTTTGATACCCATGTCCCAACGCTTAGTAGCGAAGGTAGAGATAACAGTCGCATCACCGTGCTCGTCAGCATTAGTTAGGAAGTAATCTGTTGTTGAACGTCCACAACGATTAATATTACCACCAGTTGCACAATCAGCGTCTAACTTATCGAAGTCTGTATAGATGGGACGACCGTCTGGAGCCGTTCCAGCACTAACAGCGTTCAAGGCAATTGTTTTAGCGCTGTCTTTATACTTAGAGTAGATGATATCTAAACCAAGAAGAACGCCGTTATCCAATGTATGCTGAGTACCTAAGTTATATTTCCAGATAGCAGGAACATCGAAGTCCTTGTCTAATGCGTTAACCGCACCGTCACCACCAGAAAGATTCGCAACACTTAATGCTGGTACTTCAGTAATAAAGTTAGCTGTGTTTGAACCGTCAAGAGCAGCAAGCTCTTCTGCATTAGCACCATCACGTTCGATAGATGAAGCAAGAATTGATACACCATTGTTTGAGTAGTTGTTAGACAACCAAACGTTAGGGTTACCACCAGCAAACAAGCCAGCACCACCATAAACAAATGTATCTGAGTCTAGGTTATAGTTGAAACCTAAACGTGGCTGAAGCAAGTTCATATCCGGAGCAACCGCATTTGTAAAGCCATAACGCTCTTCAAAGTTAGGGTTAGCTACTGGCGTATTGCCTGAAGTCCACGTATCCCAACGCAGACCGAAAGTTACCGTAAGGTCATCGGTCATATTGTAACGGTCTTGAACATACAAAGTAGTATTTTTAAATGTAAACGCCGCAGCACCGTCATTTGGATCTAAAGAACCAGGAATTTTATATTCAATTTCTTCAGCTAGTTGGTTTCTGAAATTTTCTAAACCATCGAAAAGGAAAACACCTTGGCTGCCTGGAACAAACAAGTTGAACACGTCAGTTGCTTGCCATTCAAAACCAGCTGTAATTTCGTGATCGTCAAGTACATATGTACCAGCAAACTTAGCGTTAGTTGTTTCGTAATTTAGTACGTTAGCTTGACGGAATTGGTCAGCACCTAAGTAAATGTCAGTACCACCAAAAGCATCTTGAATTCTAACGTCGCCGAAGCTTGCATTTGAAGTGAATGGCTTTTGGCCGTTTTTAACTTCAGATTTTGCTAAACGAATTTCAGTGGTGAAATCGTTCGACCAGTATGAATAAATTGAACCAACTAGTGTTGTAAGTTCATTTGCTCTTTCATAGTAACGGTCATTGAATGCATAGCTACTTGAACCTGCACCAGTTGAACTAATTGAGTTACCATCAGTGTTCTGGTAAGTCAAAGCTGCACGGTGATCATCGTTTATTTCCCAATCTAACTTGATTAGTACTTTCTCTTCCGCTTCATCAGCAGAAGTTAATACTTGACCAACTTCGTAACCGTAAACATCTCTTGAGATTTGACGAACTTCTTCAAGGTTGGCAAGTGTCAAACCACTGATTGGAGACGCAAAACCAGCACCTTCAGGACCGTTGTTGAACAGTCTTGTTGGTTCGTGTTTTTCGAATGCAGCAAAGATAAACAAGGTATCTTTGATGATTGGTGCGCCAACTGTAAAGCCGTAACGCATCTCATCAAATGGAGCTACTTCAAATTCTTCGCCTTCAATTGAATCGCCCTGCATATCTTCGTTAGTGTAATCTAAGAAAACAGAACCATAAATGTCGTTAGTACCTGAACGCAATACTGCGTTGATGTTACAACCAGTGAAACCACCGTATGTTACATCGTATGGCGCTAATTGAACGTCTACTTGATCAATTGCGTCGAATGGGAATGGTAAACGCTCAGTTGGGTAGCCGTTACCGTTCAAACCGAAGTTATCGTTTTGTTGAACACCGTCTACTGTGATGCTGTTACCGCGGTTATTACCACCAGCACACTGAATTGCGTTTGAGTTTGTAGAATCAATAGTGATTCTTGGATCGTTTTGGATGATATCTTTGATATCACGGTCTACAGACGGTTGCGTTTGTAGATCATCAAAACCATAGTTTGAAGATGGGCCTACTGTTTCAGTTAGCATGCCACTCGCTGAACCAGTTACAACGATTCTTTCCACTGCAGATGCAGGTACTAAGCTAATCGTTAAGTTAGCAGCTTCACCCAAATTAATGTAAACGTCTTCAATAGTTCTTGAACCTTGAGCGTCTTCAACGATTAGAGTGTATGGACCACCAACACGCAAACCACGAGCAGTGAAGCTACCGTTAGCGCTTGTTTCAAGCTGTCTTGCTGAACCAGTACGTGTATCAATTAATGTAACTACTGCACCTGATACAATTTCACCAGCTTCAGTCGCTACGGTTCCACGTATCGCTGAAGAAGTTTCTTGTGCCATTGCAGCTGTCGATAAGCCAACTGAAATCGCAACTGCCATTGCAATGCGATTCAATTTCATCTTAGCAAACATATTTTAATCCCTATGTTAGTTTAGTTGAGTATTTTTGTGCGTAGCGATTGTCGTCGTGTTGTGTTTCAGTTTTATGAAACACTGCGTTCTTTGACGCATTTTCACTAAAAAACCACCCACTTAAGCCAAAAATTTTTATTTGCGCGCGTATTATAAACCATTTCTACAAAATTTCGCCATTTTTATGACAGTTAGTTGCATTTACTTAACAACTTCATGAAAAACGGTCAATTATGTAAGCTTAAATTGATTGCGATGCGCTGAAAGGGTATTGTATAGGGACTATCATCACTGGCTCGAACAAGATTCATGCAAAAACCAATCATCCTTGCTATATCAGGCGCTTCAGGTTCTGGTAAATCACTTTTCACGCAAAACTTGGCCCTTAAGTTACGCCAGCATCAACGTGAAGTGTTAGTACTTCAAGAAGATCATTACTACAAAGCACAAGACCATATTGAAATGGAAGAACGTGTCAACACTAATTATGATCACCCCGATGCATTTGAACACGATTTGCTCAATCAGCAATTACAAGACTTAAATGCAGGCAAAAGTGTCGAATATCCGAGCTACTGTTACGTAACTCACACACGACTTCCCGAATTTGAAGTCACTCACCCTGCCCCAATCATCATCCTTGAAGGGATTATGTTATTGACGCAGATTCAATTGTTTGACCAGTTCGATATTAAAGTCTTTGTCGACACTCCGCTTGATGTATGTTTAATGCGCAGAATGTTGCGTGACACACAAGAACGCGGTCGTTCCATCAGTTCAGTTGCCAAACAATATGAAGAAACTGTTAAACCGATGTATCATAAGTTTATTGAGCCGAGTAAGACATTTGCAGACTTAATTGTGCCTCATGGTGGTGAAAACCACTTGGCGGTAGATGTAGTTTGTTCGTATTTGTTGGAAGGAAAATCGACAAGTTTGTAAAAAAAGAGCAAAATACGCTGTTTGCTAGTATTCTAAGTACTTATTTAGCATTGTCATCAAGCAATCGAATGTAGCACTCTAAAAATTGACATCAAACAATGCCCAATAGAGACGCTTTGTTTAATACTTAAAAAAATAATTATAAAAATATAAAATAAGTGAAAATCAAATGACAGGATTATTAGGGATCGCCTTTCTTTTAGGCACCGCTTTTTTGTTCTCTTCGGCAAGGAAAAGCATTAATTGGCGCACAGTTGGTGGCGCTTTTGCAATTCAGGCTTTGCTGGGTGGGTTCATTTTGTACTCAGAATGGGGGATTAGATTTCTTAATAATCTGACCTTGTACGTAGCCAATATCATCTCTTATAGTGAAGACGGAATTCGATTCCTATTTGGTGGTTTGCTCGGCAACGAGTCACTTGGTTTTATTTTTGCGATAAACGTTTTGCCAGTGATCATTTTCTTTTCTGCCTTAATTGCAGTGCTTTATCACCTTGGCATCATGTCATATGTAATAAGAATAATTGGGGGCACGCTACAAAAACTGCTGGGTACGAGTAGACCAGAATCAATGTCCGCTGCAGCGAATATATTTGTTGGCCAAACTGAAGCACCACTGATTATAAAACCCTTTTTACCAACCATGACGCGCTCGGAATTATTTGCAGTTATGGTAGGTGGTTTAGCTTCGATTGCTGGCTCTATCATGGCAGGCTATGCAGGTTTGGGAGTTGAGCTAAAGTACTTGTTAGCGGCAAGCTTTATGGCTGCACCAGGTGGTTTGCTCATGGCCAAAATGCTAGAGCCTGAAACCAATAAACCGCATGACACCTTAACTGAAGTGAAAGAAGATAATGAAGAGTATGCCAACGTATTGGATGCTGCTGCAAGCGGCGCGACTGCAGGTTTAAAGCTAGCAGTTAACGTCGGTGCAATGTTGCTAGCGTTTATTGCACTTATTGCATTATTGAACGGTATGTTAGGTGGCATCGGTGCTGTTTTTGGTGCCGAAGAATTATCCATTCAGCTGATTTTGGGTTATGTGTTTCAACCCATAGCATGGTTGGTTGGTGTTCCTTGGAATGAAGCGAACCTAGCGGGCAGCTTCATTGGCCAAAAAGTGGTTGTGAACGAATTCGTGGCCTATTTAGATTTTATAAAATATAGCGCTGAGTTATCGCCTATCACGCAAGCGATAGTCACTTTTGCTCTATGTGGTTTTGCCAACCTTTCTTCCATTGCAATTTTGATGGGTGGCATCGGTGCACTTGCGCCAACAAGAAGAAAAGAAATTGCACAACTAGGTTTAAAAGCTGTTTTTGCAGCAACATTAGCAAACTTAATGAGCGCCGCATTAGCTGGCATATTTATCTCACTCAGTTTGTAGTACAGACATACAAAGGTTTACAAAGATATGAAATTAGAAGCAGTTGATTTTACAGCACCCGATGCGAAGCAAAAGTTTGTTGAATCATTACGCCAAACAGGCTTTGGTGTTTTAAAGAATCACCCTATTCAGCAGTCAAGTGTTGCGAGCATTTATGCGAACTGGCAAACGTTCTTCGACAGCGAAGAGAAGCATTCGTTTTTATACAATAAAAATAAGCAAGACGGTTTCTTTCCACAAAGCGTTTCTGAAGTAGCGAAAGGATTTAAGAAGAAAGATATCAAAGAGTACTTTCACTATTATCCATGGGGCCAATGCCCGGCTGAACTTAAAGACGAGCTAAGTGAGTATTACAAGAATACGTCAGCCCTTGCTGCTGAGCTGTTGGATTGGATCGAGCAGGAATCGCCAGAAGAAATTAGCAAACATTACAGTATGCCATTGTGTGACATGATAGATGGCAGTGATCAAACACTTTTGAGGGTTCTGCATTACCCGCCATTAGCAGGTGACGAAGAAGTAGACGCAATTCGTGCTGCAGCTCATGAAGACATTAACTTGATTACGATATTACCAGCGGCGAATGAGCCTGGTTTACAAGTAAAAGCAAAAGATGGCACTTGGTTAGATGTACCTTGTGATTTTGGAAATCTTATTGTCAATATAGGTGATATGTTGCAGGAAGCCTCTGGGCATCACTTCCCGTCTACAACGCATCGCGTGATTAATCCAGAAGGCACTGACGTAACGAAATCTCGTATTTCCTTACCGCTGTTTTTGCACCCACGTCCAGATGTGAAGTTATCAGAACGTCACACTGCTGGTAGTTATCTGACCGAGCGTTTAAAAGAACTAGGTGTTATTTAGCACCAGTAGATAACGAAGCATGATAAGTGCGGTGTCCGAATAAAAAAATCAGCTTCATAGCTGATTTTTTTTGTTCAATGCCAAGGTCTAATGCCTGACGCCAAGCTATAATGCCTAACCTCACTGAATAGAGCATTCTCCCACCAGTTAGTTGTGCTCTGTTGACGAAATATAACTAGAAAGTGCACTTAACTTGCCTAGATAAATATCAGCAGCTCTGCTTTTCCCGGCCTTTCTTTTTGCTAGTTTTAAGAAACGTTGGGAAGAGGCTAGATCCCCTTTCTGAAAATACACAGCTGCTAGCCCATAGTACAATTGATGTTGTTTGTCGTTTAGCTTTATCGCTTTTTCGTAATGTAAAATACTGTTATCTAAACGACCTTCATCTCGGTCTATTTCAGCTAACATTTGGTGATAAAAAGGATTGCTATTGCGCTTCGCTTCTAACCTAGCATTGATCTCAGAAGCGGCTTTAACATCGCCTAATTGTTGATATAAAACAGCTAAGTTTTCCCACGCCGTACTATAGTCATCATCTAAGTTGATGGCTCTTTTGTATGATCTCATTGCCAAGTCAGTTAGCCCTTTCTTGCGATAAAGCAAACCGAGGTTCACCCATGCGCCAGCATAACTGTCATCAGCTAAAACAGCCTCGCGCAGATAAGCATAGGCCAGTTCATCATTTTGCTTCAGCAAAGCGTCAGCGCCTTTATTGTTATAAAACATTGCCAATACAGTTTGCTCGCTCACGTAGCTTGTTGAGAGACGGTTGGATCGCGAGGGTGGGTCGAAATCAACCACAAAACTATCTTCGTAAAAGGTTTTTACTGTATTGCGGATCTTAGCTTGAATTCGTAAATTGATATGCCCATTTAGCAACGAATACCCTGCTCGTCTGGTCCAGTATTCAGGTATATCGACAATTTGAAAATCAGTTCTAAAGCCTGCTTGCTTCGCCATTGCATAGGTCATTATAGACAATGATAAACAGTTGGCTGAGGCATTCTTGAAGGTTTCACTTGCGACAGTATTTGCAGAGGCTTCATAAATTAAGTCAAGCTCTGAGCGAGCAAAAATACGATGGATCAACCTTGCTATTCGCTCTTCGTCTGATTGCAGGCCTGTCGTCGATTCAGCGATAAAAGCTAACGCATCTTCATCTAAGAAAAAGATATCTGCGGGCCGCTCAATTGCATAACTGTCGAATTGAGTAAACGCGGCATCGTTCAATAGCTGTTTAGCTGGTACTAAATTGACACTATTTTGTTTTGATGAAACACAACCTGTACAAAACAAAGCAATAGCTAAAGTGAGAATGAAGATGCGTTTGAAATGAAAGATAACACTCATAAAGCTAACCTTTAATGAATTCTCTTAAGCTAATATTAGACCAGAAAAGAGCATAGAAGTGCATTTTTTATTCATGAAGCATAAACAGAATGGAGCTAATCGCCGCCGATAGTGTAAATTTTTACTGCTTTAGTGTGCAGTAAGTCAGCTAATGGTGCGGTGAATTGCTTGTCGAATTTATACCACTGCGCAAAGCCTAAGCCTAGTGTAGCCAGCGCATCATCTAGTGCATTGTGATTGGGCGCTTCAGGTAAGCCATAACGTGCGCGGCAATTCTCAAGTGTGACTGCATCTTGCTTAACCACGGTATGTGACTTATTCAGAAAGTACAATTCGAGAAGCATGGTATCTATTGTGGCAATTTGCATTGCGGCTAAACCTAAATTCTTAGCTACTCTGTCCAATACTTGCATATCCAAGCTTGCGTTGTGCAGAAGCCAAACATGTGAACTTGCGTAAGCCTGCAATTGAACCACTGCATCTCGAATATGCCCTCCTGCAAGTAGGTCTCTTGCTGTCAAGCCATGTATGACAGGGCTTTGTTGTAAATCACCTGCGGCTCGAATTACCGAATAGTAAGCTGAACTCAAATCGATACTTTGACTTTGACCTGTCACCCAGGCGATTGAGGTTATTTTTGCGACTTTGGTGTCTAAGCAGGTTAGCTCCAAATCGATGGACAAAATAGGTGTGTCTTTGATCGCGACTGTTTTCCACTTTTGTGGGAGTGGGCTTGAGCGCTTTAGAAGCTTAGAGAAGAGTGAAGCCATTAGCCAATACCACCTGAGTATTTGAGCACTGCGGCCTGCTGCGCACGATGTATTGCCTGAAATGCGGCTTTTAATTGATGCTTTTCTATCGATGATAAATCACTCACTCGAATAAAATTATCTTGTACCTTATTGTTGAGTTGATGACGCCATCTTAAGCGATTTAAGAACAACCATATGTCTCTCAAGTTCTTAATGTCCTCAGTTGAAACCCCGCAATTAGTCGGCAAGGCATTTAAGCGCCCTACCGTAGAAGGTATTGTAATCGCATTAGCCAGCGCATGAATGCGCACTAAATTATTAATAATAGCAATTGCCGTATGCTTTAAATCAATGCTGTCTTTCACTTTCTGATCTTTGGCAAAAACGAATTTTTGGAACATTGAAAGCGGGACCGAGCCTTCATTTGCTTGTCGTGCTAATGCCGCTAAAAATAGGCTTTGTTGAAAAAGAGTTTTGCGTTCATTCTGTAAACGCACGAAAAGCGTCGAATCACCTGCCGCGGCACGAGCATCCAAAAAAATGTTAAAAGACAACATTGCCTCAGGTGTGGGTTGACGAACCCAAGACTTAGACTGCTCTATTGCAGCGTTTAGCGACATCCTGAGTTTTGGGTTGGATGCCATAATATTGCCATCACACAATTTAATTCCGCATTTTCCTAAACCTGAACACACATATTCTGCCATCTCTTTGAAATAGCTAGCTTGCTCATTATTAGGCTCTTCAGCCAACAACAAAGCATTATCCTGATCAGAACCCATTGTTTGATCTTCTCTGGCTTGAGAGCCATAAACCAACCAACAATAAGGCATTGGTGCCTGCCCGTGCTGTTGCTGAAAGAAGGTAATCAGCTTACGCGTCATGACGTCTGTAGCTTGAGACAGCACTTTCCCAACGATATCAAAATCACCTGGACGCTTGGCGCTGGAAGCAAAATAATGAGGAAGCTGCCATGAGCAACGCGTAAGTTCATACAAGTTATTCGCTTTAGAAATATCACTAATAACAAACAACACATTATTGCGTTGTTGCTTGAATATATCAGTTGCTGTAATCATGCCTACCGGCGCATTCGTGATTTCATCAAGCACTGGCAAATGATTAATAGATTTCTCATTCATCAAACTAACGGCGTCGAACAAGGTTTTATTCTTAGTCAAATACGCAGGTTTTTTAGTCATAATTTGATTAACTGGCAATTGCATATCTTTACCAACTGCAACAACTCGATTACGCAGGTCACGATCCGTCACAATGCCAATCAACTCATTCTCTTCAATAATGAGAACGGACGATATTCGCTTTTCACTCATTAGCGCGCCAGCACTTTGTATGGAATCTGTCTGAGCTACGGTAATAGGCATGGTATCCGTCACTTCGTAAAGTGGTTTATGTAGCCACATAGAATTTGAATCTGTCACTGCGTCATGTTGCAAAACGTCATCTTTCGCTGCGTTAAAAAACTGGCTGATTTTAGGGTGCGACATAGCCTTATCGAACCATTCCTTTGGCATACATAATACAAGGCCGGGGCTATCAACGGTAACATCTAGCTTATAAGTGACCTTATCGAGCAACGCGGCATAGCCAAAATAGTCACCATCACTTAGATGCTTAAGCGCGCCATCACAATCTTTGACAGAAAACTGCCCGCTTTGGATCAAAAATAAGGAATTCTTATGCGAAGTAAGCATCTCATCTTGATTTTCTGCTGCCAAATAAATGATGTGAGAATGCCTAGCAATATCATTAATTTGCTCGCTATCAAGCGAGTCAAAAGGCCCTGATTGGCGTAAAAAATCTGTTACCTGCTGGGGTACAGCTGTCATAGCTTTCTCCGTTTATTAAGCACTTACTATTGACTCAATATTATTGTCGTTCTTAGTTTGATTATGCGCTTACCACAATATGAAACATTGATAAGTATCAATGCAATATTGAGAAGCCAGCATTGCAATAAAAGTATTGATATAAGCGCGTTTAAAAAAGCTTTTTATTTTAAGTAAATTGATACGACTGCGTGAATAACATTGTTCTCACAAAAAAGCCCAGCAGTGCTGGGCTTTTGCTTTGAACATCTGATTAGTGAGCTTGCGCTGCACCAGCCCCTTTAGGGAATCGAATGCTTTCTACCAGTTCTTGAATTTCTTGTGGCGCTTCTTCTGTAAATTTAAATACCACGTAGGCAACGATAAAGTTAATTACCATACCAATAGTACCGATACCTTCAGGTGAAATACCAAAGAACCAATTTTCAGGTTTGTTCATTTCTGGACTAACAAATTTAAAGTAAATAATGTAAGCCGCAGTGAAAACAATACCTGTAATCATGCCCGAAATTGCACCTTTGTCATTCATACGTTTGCTGAATATACCCATAATAATCACTGGGAAGAAACTAGATGCAGCAAGACCGAAGGCGAAGGCGACTATCGCGGCCACAAAGTCCGGCGGATTAATGCCAAAGTAGCCTGCTATTAATATAGCTACCCCCGCTGCAATTCGCGCAGATAACAGTTCCTTCTTGTCGGATATATCGGGCATCAAGTTTCGTTTGAGTAAGTCATGGGAAACCGATGTCGAAATAACCAATAGCAAGCCCGCCGATGTTGACAATGCAGCAGCAACACCACCAGCAGCAACCAATGCAATCACCCATGCAGGTAGGTTTGCGATTTCTGGGTTAGCTAATACCATAATGTCACGGTCAATTGTCATCTCACTGCGAGGATCGTCTTTTTGAGCGTAGAACATACGGCCATCACCATTCTTATCATCATGTGCGATTAGATTGGTTTTTTCCCAGTTTTTAATCCAGCTTGGCGCTTCTGCATAAGACATACCTTGTCCTTCAGGACCATTGATTGTCTCAATCATATTTACACGAGCGAACGCAGCAAGAGCAGGCGCTGTTGTATAAAGAATTGCAATAAAAGCCAAAGCCCAACCTGCACTGCGACGCGCATCACTCACTTTAGGTACGGTGAAGAAGCGAACGATTACGTGTGGTAAACCTGCAGTACCGACCATTAGAGCGAAAGTGATGCAGAAAATATCGAGATACGATTTGGTATTTGAGGTGTACTCGTTAAAGCCTAAATCGGTGGATAACATATCCAGCTTTTCAAGCAAGAACATACCGGAACCATCGGCTAAAGTTGCACCGAAACCAGTTTGCGGTAACACGTGACCTGTCAACATAATTGAAATAAACACCGCAGGTACGAGGTATGCAAAAATAAGCACGCAGAATTGTGCAACTTGAGTGTAAGTAATGCCTTTCATACCGCCTAGTACTGTGTAGAAGAAAACCACACCCATACCAATCACAACACCTAACCAAAGTTCAACTTCTAGGAAGCGACTAAACACAACACCAACACCACGCATTTGGCCGATAACGTAAGTAAAGCATACAAAAATTGCACAAATTACCGCAACGGTTCTTGCTGTCTGTGAGTAATAACGATCGCCAATAAAATCTGGAACTGTAAATTTACCGAACTTACGTAAGTAAGGTGCTAAACAAAGTGCGAGAAGAACGTAACCACCAGTCCAACCCATAAGGTAAACAGCACCGTCATAACCCATGAACGAAACCAAACCCGCCATTGAGATGAATGATGCAGCTGACATCCAATCTGCTGCTGTTGCCATACCGTTCAATACGGGATGAACACCTCCGCCAGCAACGTAGAAGTCGTTGGTACTTCCGGCACGTGCCCATACGGCAATGCCCATGTAAAGCAAAAATGATGCTCCGACAATTAAGAATGTTAATACTTGTACGCTCATCAGTTATTCCTCCCCAACGCCGTATTTTTTATCCAAGGCATTCATTTTCTTCATGTAGATGAAAATAATAGCTACGAATACGTAAATTGAACCCTGTTGTGCAAACCAAAACCCCAGTTTAAATCCAAAAAACTGAATCTGATTTAAGGTTTCAACGAAAATAATACCGGCGCCAAACGAGACGACGAACCAAACTGCGAGAAGTTTAAACAGGAGAGATAAGTTCTCTTTCCAGTAAGCCTTCTGATCCCCTTCATTTTTAAAAGCCATCTTTGCGTTCCTCAGCAAGTTAATAAGATGTATTTGTTTAACAATTTGCTAACGTAAGCCTTTGCTGGCTGTGGTCTTCGCTATCATTTCTTATAGAAGTTTGAGCGAAACCACCGCAAAACCTTACATTAACAGTGTTGGACATACTGTATCTGTTAGCTAAAAAAGGTAAAATGCGACGATGGTCTTAGTGGGGGCAGACCAGTCTCAGAATGTGATACAGTTCAAAATGTTAAACGATTGTTAGGAAAACACATGTCATTTGGATGGCTGCTACTTGCACTTATATATCTTTGCTTACTATTTTGGATTGCTAAATGGGGTGACCGAAATACCCCGACGTCGCGATGGATAACCTCAAACCCGCTCGTCTATTCATTGGCACTTGGCATTTATTGTACCGCATGGACATTTTTTGGCGCTGTGGGTCAAGCTAGTCGAGATAATTGGTTGTATTTGCCTATCTTGCTAGGTCCCATTATTGTTTACCTTGTGTTTTATCGCTTTATTCGTAAATTACTTCTGGTAAGTAAGAAGCAACACATAAGCACCATTGCTGATTTCATCAGTGCTCGGTATGGTAAACGCCAAGTGGTTGCATTGCTCGTGACTATCATTGCCTTACTAGCAACTATCCCTTATATCGCTTTGCAACTTAAAGCCATCGGTTCTTTATTCACATCAATTTCTGAACAACAAAATTCGGGTTTAGTCGTTTTTATTGCAAGTTTGTTTATTGCTATTTTTGCCATGTATTTTGGTACTAAAAAGACCGATGTTACTGAGTATCGTCGCGGCTTAATGCTCGCCATATCTTTTGAGTCCTGCATAAAATTGCTTGCACTCGTTTTAGTTGCAATTGTTGCTTTCCAGTATTACGAATCAAATCCAAACACTGACATTTTTATAGAGTTCAAGTCAGACGAAGCTATTGCTACCTTCTACTCTTTCACTTTTTGGGCGCAGACCTTAATGGCCGCTGCCGCTGTCATCTGCTTACCCAGACAATTCCACGTTGCCGTCGTTGATAACCTAAATGTTGAGCACCTAAAGCAAGCTCGCTGGGTATTTCCACTCTACTTACTGATCATCGCCTTAACCATTCCCGTGATTGCCGCTGCTGGTGATGCGATATTCCATGACTCTGATATAACGGCGGACAATTACGTACTTGGTCTTGCACTTTTGTCCGATTCAATTGCTTTGCAAATCATTGTTTTCGTTGGCGGCTTGTCTGCAGCCACGGCGATGATTATCGTGGCAACATTAACTTTGAGTACAATGATCACGAACGACGTAATATTGCCCAAAGTGCTTGAGCGTATTTCAAATGTGAATACCAATAGAACACGCAGAATTAAGCTGCTGCGACGCACAATTATTTTCCTGATCCTCATCCTCGCTTTTTTGTATCAACAGCAAATGACAAATGAAGCTAGTTTATCCTCTATTGGTCTCGTAGCATTTTCCTTAGTGATTCACTTATTACCTTCAATTATCGGCGGCTTATATTGGAAGCGGGGTCATGCTCACGGTGTATATGCAGGTTTAATTGCTGGCATTATCATGTGGGCGATGTGGTTGATGCTGCCCATTTTCAATGCGACGAGTTTAGGGATAGGAGAAGGTACACAACAGTCAGAGCTATTGAGCCAAGCAGCAATCGTCAGTCTGATTGCAAATATAGTTGCATATGTCCTATTTTCAATGATTACAAGTTCTCGACTCATTGACCGTATTCAAGCAGAGGCCTTTGTTTCTCCAGCAGACGCCCATAATTCTTTCACATCAACTCAGACCCTAACTGTCACAGTTGAAGATCTACACACCTTGATTGCGAAATTTAGCGGTACCGAACGCTGTGAACAACTCTTTGAAGACTATGCGAGAAGCGCCGATATTGAAATTAAGATGCATGATGCCGTAAGTGATGACTTCTTATCTTTTTGTGAGCGAGCGCTTGGTGGTGTTGTTGGTTCCTCAAGCTCGAAGGCCTTAATTGACAGCTTGGTGCGAGGCAAAAAGCTCGACATTTCAGAAGTAGTCAACTTTTTTGATGAAAATGCGCAGGCGGTTGAATTTAATATTAGCGCGTTAATGACTTCTCTTGAAAACATTGACCAAGGCATTAGCGTCATTGATAAGAACCTCAATTTAGTGGCGTGGAATAAACGTTATATTGATCTATTAAACTTCCCTACCGACCTAGTTTCTATTGGTATGCCTATTGAAGAACTGATTCGTTACAACATAGCCCACAGCAATGTTCCTCCCAACGAAATTGAGACCCGAGTTCGCAAAAGGCTTGATCATCTCAAGTCGGGACAAGCGCATAAATATACGCGTAAAAGAGATGATGGACGAGTGATTGAAACCATTGGCAACCCGCTGCCTGGTGGCGGCTTTGTAACAAGTTTTCATGACATAACCGGTCATGTCGAAATACAGAAGGCTTTAGAAGAAACCAATATATCGCTTGAGCAACGTGTGCGCAAAAGGACGGAAGAAGTACATTCAATTAATGCTGAACTCAGGCTTGAAATTGAACGCCGTAACGGTGCTGAAAAGGAGCTAATTAGAGCTCGTCAAGAGGCTGAAACTGCGAATGCCAGTAAGTCACGCTTTTTAGCCCTAGCGAGTCATGACGTACTGCAGCCGCTGAATGCCGCTAAGCTTTACCTCTCAGCACTGCAAGAAACAAAACTCGATGATGAAACCAGTAAAATTATCAATAAACTAAACGATTCCGTGGTGTCCAGTGAAGCATTAATCGGCACGATCCTTGATATTTCACGCCTTGACCAAGGTGAGTTAAAACCCTTCATCGAGACGCTAAATGTGGTCGAGGTACTCACACCAATCATCAATGAAATGGGTATGAAGGCTAAGGAAAAAGGCTTGGTTTTTAATCATCGCATTCAGGATTTATGGATTAGCGCTGACCGCACTTATGTTTACCGTATTGTACAGAATCTAGTGTCTAATGCGGTTAAATATACTCAGACAGGAAAAGTACTGCTCAGTGCTAGAAAGCAAAAAAGCAAAGTCTTAATTGAAGTGCGTGACACAGGCATTGGCATTCCGGCTCTTCAACAGGCGGCCATTTTCAGTGATTTTTATAGGGTTGAGAACAGCAACGAGCAAGGCATCGGTTTGGGATTAGGTGTCGTGAAACGTCTATCTCAACAATTACAATGTTCTGTAAAAGTTGTTTCGAAAGAAGGTAAAGGCAGTTGTTTCTCTATTATGTTTGACTTGCATGAGGCGCCTGAGACAGCTGGAGTTGTAGTTTCAAAGGCAAGATCCGTGTTCAGTGGTTTGCGAATTCTATGCGTTGATGACCAGCAAGAAAATTTAGATGCGATGCAAACCCTTTTGCATAAATGGGGCATCGAAGTGGAGACTGCAAAAGACTACGAGCAAGCCTTACTTGTAGCTCAATCGTTTGAGCCTCAAATAGCCCTGGTTGACTACCAACTCGGTAAAGGCCCTGATGGCTTAGAAATTATCGAAGCTATTAGAACTGAATTAAATATGGTGATACCGGCCTGCTTAGTAACAGCAAAACGAGGTGATGATTTGATTAAGACATGCAAAGAACAAGGGGTGAACTATCTCAGTAAACCATTGAAGCCAGCTAAGCTAAGAACCTTGATCCAAAGTATGACGAAGTTTATTCGAGCTGCGAATGTGAAGACGGACTAAGGTTCTATTTAAGTATCGTGCTGTAGAGTTTTGTTTTCTAACTTATACTTAGTCCGTATTGTAGCGTTCCTGGTGTGGTTCTCATTCACTGACCTTTGATGCGTGCCTTATGTTAAGTGGCTTTCTGTTACGCAGCTTTCTGTTAAGCAGCTTTTTGTTAAGTAGCCTTTTGTTGTGTAAGTTTTTGTTAAGCGTTTTATCTACAAAGCTTGATTTGCATCATTCATTTAAGTTTCTAATGCCCGTATTATTTCACGCATGTTCTTCTTGTGAATAAGCATATGGAAATACTACAGATATTGATGGCAGGGCTTACCGCCGTCATTCTATTCGTGTTCGGTTTAGAAAATTTCTCCCGTGAAATCGAACGCATATCTGGGGAGTACTTTCGTAAATCTCTTGCCAAAGCCACCCGACTGCCAATTGTGGGCGTTATCATTGGCGCCGTCGTCACTATGGT
Organism: Glaciecola sp. MF2-115; assembly: GCF_047250385.1. Lineage (NCBI taxonomy): Bacteria > Pseudomonadati > Pseudomonadota > Gammaproteobacteria > Alteromonadales > Alteromonadaceae > Glaciecola > Glaciecola sp. MF2-115. The sequence goes on along the minus strand of NZ_JBLBVM010000038.1, from coordinate 3,571 downwards.
TATTCAATCTAGTTCAGCCACCTCCGTTATTACTATTGGGCTAGTAAACGCTGGCGTTTTATCTTTCAAAAACAGTGTTGGTATAATATTTGGTAGTAATATAGGTACTACAATTACCGCACAACTTGTTGCTTTCAAGCTAACTAACTTTGCGCCATTTTTTATTATCTTCGGCTTCTTTTTAAGCTTCATGCACAACAGAGCATCTATTTTTGGAAAGGCAATATTCTACTTTGGCTTTGTTTTCTTCTCACTCAATCTCATCTCCACATCTCTTGAACCGCTGCAACAAAATGAATACTTAATCGAACTTTTAACGAAACCACAAAACCCACTTTACGCCATATTAATTGGCTGTTTATTTACTGCGATAGTTCAATCAAGCTCTGTAACAACTGGTTTAGCCATTATATTTACACAACAGGGCCTTCTTGGTCTTGAGAATGCCGTTCCACTTATAATGGGAGCTAATATTGGCACAACAGTGACTGCATTTATTGCTGTGTTTAATATGGACATTGCTGCGAAAAAGGCAGCTCTAAGTCATTTCTTATTTAACATTGGCGGTGTAATAATTTTCACTCCATTCCTGCTGCTCTTTGGCCATAAGCTCGCCACATTCAACGTTCAACCAGCAATTGCTCTTGCCAATATCCATTTAGTTTTCAACCTTGTTGCTAGCCTAATATTTACTGCTGCGATCAATCCATTTACCCGATTTGTTGACTATTTACTGGGTGAGGGAAATATGGATTTTGAGCGCTTACCCTTACCAGTCTTTGAAGCAGATGATGACTTTAAAACCGTAAAAACGAAGTTACAAGAAGGAAAGGAACCTCTGCTTAGGTTTTTACAAGAAAACTATAATACGGTAACGCTTAGCTTAGAAACTAATTACCAAGGAGTGTATGACACAGCAGAGAAACGCCTTCAATATACGAACTTCATCCGAAAAGAGTATCTACAATTTTTTTCCAATGCGGTGATATCTATTACCAAGGACAGTGAATCAAAGCAAATTATTCATTTGTTCAATCAGTACGACTACCTATTTCAAATTCAAGATTCAATTAGCGATATATTTACCGGCAAACTCGTCATGACAGAGCAATATATTGACTTGAAAAGTGATGTATTGGTGCTAACCCGAAAGCTGTCCAGCCAAACCTTAGACTACTTTGACGCGATATCTAATGTAGAGAGAGACGCCAATAACGATATCTTAAAAGCAAGCGGTAAAGAACTGCAACACGGCTTGAACTACACTAACCAAACTTTACTAAAATTAATGAGAGATAGGAAAAGAACGGATGTTGGCTTACTCACTAATTTTGTTACATACTCTCAAAGACTGAAAGATAAACTAACCAACTTTGCAAACTTAGCGAGTCAAATTGAACATTCCACCGACAAATGACATTAATGAACCGCCTTTAGATGAAAAGTTATTATGGGAGAAACAAGCAACCGAGGTTTTTATAGCCTGGTATTCGCAAGCATATTCCACAAGTTTCACTTTCGTCTCTCATAACCTACCAGCAAAACCCGACGTGTCATGTTTATTAAACGGTAGTGAATTGGATTTAGAGATTGCCCACCTATATGGAACGGAACAGGAAGCGATGTCTATCTTGGGTAAATCATTAAACCAACACACTCGAGACGAACTCATTAAACTAAGACTGACTTCATCTACACAAGATAGGTTAATTGCAGCATTAAATCGTATCTTAGAAAATAAATCCCATAAAACGTATGATAGTAATCGAGTATGGTTAGTCATTCGCAACGTTCACCCTGGGTGGCAAGCATCGCAATTGGCCCTAATGCATGAGTCTCTAGTCATTCCAGAAAACCACTCTTTTGAACAAATATGGCTAGTCGGTGATGTCGATGCTGCGTCCGGTGCGATCTGTTTATATAACGGTCTTGTATAAAAAATCTCGACTCTCTTCCACTGCTTTTGCAAACTGCTAACTGTTAATTACGTATTCGAATCGCTAATACTTAATAATTCATAATCATGCTTGGTATTACTTTCGATAATTGTTTTTAATGGTATCAACAAAAAATTTATTCTAAGGAGCTGCAATGCCAATCTCATATATCGATGTTCCTATACCAGACGCAGGCAACGTACAAGAAGTTGCGCCTGGCATCTTGTGGTTGCGCATGCCATTACCATTCGACTTAGATCATATTAATTTGTACCTCATCAAAGATGGTGAAAACGGTTACGCGCTTATCGATACAGGCATTGGTACAAGTAAAGTTGAAGCATTATGGGAAACGATTCTCAATAAGCTCAATAAACCCATCACCAAAGTGATTGTGACCCATATGCATCCCGATCATATTGGTATGGCAGGATTTTTAGTAGATAGATTTAGAGCCCCTTTTTTCATGAGCCACTCAGAATACTTTGTATGTCGTGCTCTATCGGCTGGCAGTCAGGGAGCGTCAGATTGGCAAGATGATGAATATCTTGTTCGTTGCGGGATGTCAGCAGAATATGTCGCGAAAGCCAAGCAAGCACGCAAAGAAGGGAAAGGAATGGGGCAGTTTATTCGCCCTATACCATTAAAGTATGAACGCTTAGAAGCCGGAAACTCTATCTCAATTGGGCATGAAAAATGGCAAGTCATCATTGGTCGAGGCCACTCTCCTGAGCATGTTTGTTTATTTAACAAACAAACAGAAATACTGATATCAGGTGACCATGTGCTACCTATCATATCGCCAAATATTGGTGTTTATAGTACAGAACCAAACGCAAACTCATTGGCACAATACTTGAGTACTCTGCCGCAGTTTTTGGATTTGCCTGCAAACACATTGGTCTTACCCTCCCATAAACAGCCGTTCATTGGTCTTCACACTCGCGTAGATGAATTGATAAAGCATCACCATGCCCACCTCGATAATTTGCGTGAATATTGTCGGGAGGGAAAAACGATTAAGGACTGCTTGCCGATATTATTTAGACGCAAACTCAATCCTCACAATATGTTTTTCGCTATCGCTGAAGCGTTTTCACACTTAAATTATCTGTATTATTCGGGTGAGTTTTCACGCCATGTGAATGCTGACGGGCAATTCATATTTCAACGGATCTAACTACATTAACGACGTACAAACAAGCAGCCAATTAATTCAAGAGCCTGCAATGCTTGTAGACATGAGGTTAAAGCTAGAGTGACCATTAGCATCGTCTATTTCCCAGAAAATGGAAATGACTGTGTAATCTTGATAAACGATGCCTATAAAACAATATATAAAAGTCAAAACAAAAAAAGGCTTTTTGCATTCTACGGTTGGAATTAACTATTGAGCGGAATTGGTAATGGTGCTGTTTTGTGCAAAAGTTGGTAGGTCTGCTACATGAACGAAATAGGAGTCAATAGACCTTCCACTTTTGAACGGCACCTATGAGGCAGAGAACCGACGGATTACACTCACTGAAATTTGTTACACCCAACACGTCATTCCCACGAAAGTGGGAACCCCCAAAACAGCATAGATAATTCAAAAAAAGAAGTTATTTCAATAACATAAAATCTGTTGTTATCGA
>NZ_JBLBVM010000037.1:0-74750 GCF_047250385.1 Glaciecola sp. MF2-115 | reverse complement strand
TTTAAATTTTCGAAAGACGATTTTAATAAAGTATGGCAATATTGTGTCTTAAACATAGTGGATCTCTTATTTGTTTTTTGGCGAAAATAATAAGATCACAATCCACTATGTTTTTCAAATTTTTGGGGAGCCCTCAGTGCGCAGGCAGGAACCTCCATCCCCCAGGTATGAACTCAAAAAAGTATTTCTTTTCAGCTAAGTAAAAATTCAGCTTTTTGAATTTCCGTTAATGTCTAAGGTTTCTAATTGCGCAAAATACTATTCGTTTAAGCCTTTTACTGAATTTATTAGACTCAGCATCATAGTAAATAGAAGGAGATTACTGCCTTCGCAGTAAAGACGGGAGGAGTGTCAGCCAAAACGGGAGGAGTGACAGCCAAAACGGGAGTAGCTTCAGCCATAACGGGAGGAGCTTCAGCCATAACGGGAGTAGCTTCAGGCATAACTGGAGGAGTCTCAGCCATAAAAGAACATTATTATCTACCACAACGTTGAAGAATGGGACTGTTTGGGTTGCGTTTCGAGTGACGTGAAAAAATCTTATCCAGATAATATTTCGGATAATAAGTACAGTATTTCACCAATAAATTTATTAAAAACTTCTACTTTATATGTCGACGACTTTAAAGCTTAGTCACAGCTCAAAGCTGTACCATCACTATCTTCATGAGTACCATCATCATCAGAATCAGTGCTAACTCGCACTCGTCCTTGCAATGATACAGATATAGCTCGAGCGAATGTAGCATCTTTACTAAGGGGGCATATTTGAATTGAGAAAGCTTTATCGGCAGCACCGGTATCTAAAAATTGGATACTAGAATTAGGCCCAGTGATAATTGTTGAATCTGAAGCTTCTGAAGTTGTTACTAACAGATCTTCACCTGCAGCTCTATTGCCGTCGGCATTTGAATCAATGAAAACAATTTTGGGTTTACTCCAATTCGTACCACACTCCAAGAAGTCGACAGACGGGCACACAACCACATTTGTTTGTTCGTCAATAGCGAGGTGTCGAGCATATTGAATTATGCCACTGACTTCATTAATTTCAGCTGTAATTCTATTTTTAATTAGGAACCTTTGCATATTAGGCGCGACAACTGTGAGTACAATCGCTAAAATTGCCAATGTAATCATCATTTCAAGAAGCGTGACGCCTTTTTGAGCTGTTTTACTTTGCTGCGTGGTAAACTTGTTTTTTAACACAGTGACCCCCAATAAATTGAATCGACACTATACGCTATTTTTGTTTTTCTTGCGTATACACTCACAACGCTGGTTAGTATTGTTAATACCTAGGAAGCAATTAGCGATTCTTTGAATGATATATAATTTCTGTCGTGCAAGCTAAGCTGTCACTCAATATTTAAGAAACGTTGGCAAAAGAAAGATAACTATAAACACATTAATAAAGGAAGAGTTCATGTTAAAACAAGAAGTAATCAAAGAAATGCGTGTTTTGCCTGAAATCAATATCGAGCATGAAATTCAACGTCGAACTCAATTTATTAAAGATAAGTTAACGGAGTCAGGGCTGCGCTGTTTGGTTCTAGGAATAAGTGGCGGCATTGATTCTTGTACTCTAGGTCGCCTAGCTCAATTGGCCGTTGACGAGCTTAATCTTGAATCAGATGAAGAATACCAATTTATTGCCGTTCGCTTACCTTACAGCACCCAAGCGGATGAGGATGATGCACAGGCATCTGTTGATTTTATCAAGCCGAGTCTGCAGGTCACGGCGAATATACAATTGGGCGCAGATGCCATACACGAAAGTGCCCTGAATGGCCTGTTAAATGCAGGTGTTAGCAAATTTTCAGCACAAAAGAGCGATTTCGTTAAAGGGAATACAAAAGCCCGAACTAGGATGGCAATACAATTTGATATTGCAGGATTAATGAATGGACTCGTCCTTGGGACTGATCACTCAGCCGAGAATATAACGGGTTTCTACACTAAATTCGGTGACGGCGCATGTGATTTAGCGCCTTTATTCGGTCTAAGTAAGCGCCAAGTGAGAAGCATAGCAAATCACTTGGGGGCACCCGTTAATGTTATAACGAAGGCACCCACTGCCGACTTAGAATCATTGACCCCACAGAAGACTGACGAGTCATCATTAGGATTAACTTATGATCAAATTGATGACTTTTTAGAAGGGAAAAGCACTGATAAGGTTGCCGATGACAAACTCTTAGCTATATACTTAAAGACGCAACATAAACGATTACCTATCCCTACCGTTTATGACCATGAATAAGGAATGTCAAAACCAATGAAAAAAATTGAAGCGATTATCAAGCCTTTTAAGCTAGATGATGTTCGTGAAGGACTATCTTCAATCGGCGTTAGTGGTATTACGATGACAGAGGTTCGCGGCTTTGGACGACAAAAAGGTCACAAAGAACTTTATCGTGGTGCTGAATACAACGTAGATTTTTTACCTAAAGTTAAAATTGAGCTGGTTGTGCCGGATGATTTAGTGGATCGCGCTGTTGAAACTATTTTGATGCATGCCAAGACCGGAAAAATTGGAGATGGTAAAATCTTTGTCTTTGACGTTGAGCAGGTTATTAGAATACGTACGGGTGAAACAGACGAAGACGCTATATAGCGTCTTCGAGTTCACTTGTACTTTTCATTTCTGTACTTTCTGTTTCTATGCACGAGCAACATAGCCTAGTGGGTGTGACCACATCCGCCTTCTGCATGCACGTGCCCATGTTCGATTTCTTCTGCAGTTGCTTCACGAACATCGACTACTTCAATATCAAAGCTTAAAGACATTCCAGCTAAAGGGTGATTACCATCAACAGTGACGGTTGTGTCCGTTTTATCAATTATAATCACTGACTGTTCACCGTCGTCAGTTGTTGCCCTAAAACTCATACCTACTTCAACGTCCATATCTTCGAACATTGCGGCAGGAACTTCTTGAACTAGATCATCATGACGATCGCCATAGGCTTTGTCCGGGTCGACAGTAACTTCAAATTTGTCACCTTTTACTTTGCCAAACAACGCGTCTTCGATACCTTCAATCATAAAGTGACTGCCTTGCAGGAATGACATTGGCGGCGCCTCGTGAGATGAGTCAATTAAGTCGCCATCTGTTGTACTTACAGTGTAATGAAGAGTAACGACATTATCTTTCTGTATTTGCATCTTGTTTCCTATTCTTAATCTATATTGTAGGGCAGAGCACTTACTTCAAATTGAAGCTCTGGAACTTCTTTTAATCTTAACACATCACCGGTTTGTGTGTCATTTGCAAGCACGCCGAGTATTAGCTTTTTACCGTCTAGCTCTGCGCTTTGTAAAACGGTACCACCACTGCGCCAGTTGTCGCCAGCCTGTTTCTCTAAGGGCATGCCTGTCACGATTTCAGCACTCGTAGTTGTATCTCGACGACTCAGTATGTAGGCCGCACGCTTATTGCGCCCCAAAAACTTTGTGCGAGCAATCGTTTCTTGCCCCATGTAACAACCTTTATCGAAGTCTATGCCACCAATAGCTTGTAAATTCAGCATTTGCGGTACAAATTCGTTGCTAGTTTCTGCTGTAACGAGTGGGATGGCATCCAATATATTTAAGGCGTCCCACACACTTTCTTCTGCAAACTTATTATAACTAATTAGTTGTTCAAGTTTTTCTTTGCCACTCGAATTGAGAACTAAAATGTAGCGAGGTAATGAAATGTTTAAGCAGATTGCTAAGCCATAATCATTGCTTACAATATTCAGGTGCTCTTCAGGTAATTCAGTAAACATTGTCTTAATTGATGCCAACATTTCAGAGCCGGATATGCCATAGAAATATAAATTATCGCCGCAATCTTCAATCTCGACTTTTGAGAATACACCGTACTTTTTAAATTCGGATAAGCTTTTTTCCAAAGCCGACTCGTGCATGAGCAAATGAAAAACATCTTGAGACAGGAAGGCAGTAAAAACTGACCAGGCCTTTCCTTTAAAATCACAATGAGCGCCCAACCGCGCTTTATCATTACTCATTTTTGTTACATCGATCGTAACTTGTCCTTGCAAGTACTCTTTGGCTTGTGGGCCTGAAAATGTAATACAACTAAGACTTTTTAGCTGAGTGATAAACTCGTTTGAAGATGACATTATTTAGCCTCTATTGCGGTTAACCTTGCAAACAGCTCTTTTATGAGTGAGCTGTCGCTTTCTATTTATGATTGATATTGGGATTGTACGTCACTTTGCAAGATGATCCATGCATCTAATGTTTATTTCCAATTTTTTACAATGTTACTCAATAATAACGCTACAATTTTATTGTCTTTTGATCAGTTCTGCATTGCATTTCGTTATGCTACTATCAAGCGAATTAAAACATGAGGTTACCAATGTTTACAGCGAAAAGAGTGGCAAGGTTAAAATGGGCGTGTCGAAGAGGGATGCTTGAACTGGATGTGTTGTTCCTTCCTTTTGTAGAACAAGCTTTTGACGATTTATCGGATGGTGAAAAACTCGTTTTTGAAAGATTGTTAACGTGTGATGATCCAGATCTATTTGCCTGGTTTATGGGGCATCAAAAATGTGACGATCCTGATTTAGCAGCGATGGTTCAACGTGTCTTAAAAAGAGTCAAGGTGTAGTTAATAATCGAGCGTCGTGCTATTTATCAAGAAATCATCGTTACTGGATATCAGTTTGGTTTAGTGGAATTTCTAAATATATATGTCGTCCCCCTAGTTTTATGTTGGTCATTGGGGGGCATTTTCAGTGTTAAACTTTACCTATTTCAGTGCACCTTCACTCTACTTTTAAGTTTATGGGTAGGCTATAAAATTGTATTTAACCAACGTCGAGTAGAGCACTTTTACATTGATTTAGGGAACCAACAGCAATTATCTCACTATAGCAATCTATTCGCGGGAGGAAAGCTCTCTGGCAGTGAAGCAACTAGCGAGACTGATCCAACCTCAGGTGAATCAAATCATTTCGAGCCAGAAGTAAGTTTCACTATTTCATCGCGTTCAAGATATACTCAGTTTTGTCTATTTTTATTTTTACGAAAATGTCATCCTTCTGTAAGAAATAAAAACGCAAATTATCATCCGAGTAAAGATGATGGATTAATAAGAGAAAAAAACTCAGTCAGTCAGAAATTTTTGTTCAAATGGCAAATGAGTGAAGGGCATTATAGAACGTTAACTTCGACAATATTGCGAAATATGAAAGAGACTACTTAATAAAACCGTGCTATTTAAAGAGTGAAAGATACAATTAAATAACACGCAAATACGATACGAGAACGCGACAAGAATAGTACGGAAAATTAATTAAATGATGAATATGGATTTACTGAAGGCTGCTTTATACAAACCAGAACATACGGATGGTGCTATTCCCATATTGCCAACGAGCAGTCTTAGTAAAACTGTGAAAATAAACAGTTCACATTGCGAGCGCTACAACAAAGCGGTTGATTGGAAACTTGGCATTGCTTCAGTCATTCACCCTAATTATCTTCAAGTTCTCACATTACCTATGCAGTTAGAAATGATGATTAGCAAACCATTTCCATTCAAACCTATGGGGCTTGTACATTTAGCAAATCATATTGATGTCAATTTCCTGCCTGAACAGAATGCAACACTAGATTTAAAGACCTCATACAATGGCATAACTTGGCACAAAAAAGGTTGGGTTTTCGCTGTTGTTAGTGAAGGATTTGTGGGGGGGAACTTAGCTATTTCAGGGACTTCATATTATTTATCGCGCCAGAAACATGACGAAGTTGTTGATTTGGACGACGCGGTAAATCAAGCTCATGCAGTACCCGTCATCCCTTCAATTGAAGGGCTTGAGCCACCCTATAGCAATACTAGTAAATTGAATTTTCCAATCGGAGTAGGTCGCCAATATGCAAGAGTTTCCGGCGATTTCAACCCTATTCATCTTAGCCGGTGGAGCGCTAAGTTTATGGGCTTCAGACAAGCTATAGCTCATGGTATGTATTCTAAAGCGCTTTGTCTGTCCATGGTCATCAAGCAAGAAATGTCCGATGGCAAGACGATGCTAGCGGAAACACCGATGCAATTTTCAACGCAATTTATGCAGCCTATTTATTTGCCAACTCAGTGTGAGTTGTTCATAAATAAGGCTGAGCATGAGCTCGATTTTTCACTCAGGTCGAAAAGCCGCTCGCGGGAAAGAGAGCATTTACGCACTAAAGTCATTATTGGGTAGTCAGCAACTAACTCGTTAACTACATTTGCTTTTGAATAATAGTTGGCTCAGGCTTGTTCAGCATATTAGGGTAATCAAGATTATAGTGTAAACCACGGCTTTCTTTTCTCTGCATAGCACATGTAACAATTAGCTGGGCTACACAAACTAAGTTTCTTAACTCCAACATATTATTGCTTACTTTGAAGTTGCTGTAATACTCATCAATTTCTTGTTTCAGCAAATTAATTCGTCTTAAAGCTCTTTCTAAGCGTTTGTTAGTGCGAACAATGCCAACATAATCCCACATAAATAAACGCAGCTCATGCCAGTTATGTTGAATAATTACCAGTTCATCGGAATCGATGACACGGCTTTCATCCCACGCTTTTATTGGTTCATCCAACCATTCTCCGTCTAAACGCTGCACAATATGTTTCGCAGCGGCATGAGCAAATACAATACATTCAAGTAAAGAGTTGCTGGCCATTCGATTTGCGCCATGCAAGCCGGTGTATGCTGTTTCACCAATCGCGTAGACATTTGCCAAATTAGTTCGCGCATCAAGATCTGTCACGACACCGCCACATGTGTAATGAGCCGCAGGTACAACTGGGATCGGCTGGGTCGTTATATCAATTCCTAAGGAGCGGCAACGTCGATAGATGTTAGGGAAGTGCTTCTTAATAAAGTCATTAGATTTATGGCTGATGTCCAGGTACATGCAATCAGCTCCCAAACGCTTCATTTCAAAGTCGATTGCTCTTGCGACAATATCACGAGGGGCTAAATCCGCTCTCTCGTCAAATTTATGCATAAACTTCGTGCCATCTTGATGACACAAAAATGCACCTTCGCCGCGCAAAGCTTCACTGATCAAAAAATTACCCGCATCGGGATGATACAAGCACGTAGGGTGAAATTGATTAAATTCCATATTGGCAATTTTACAGCCAGCTCGCCAAGCCATAGCAACACCATCGCCACTAGAAACATCTGGGTTTGACGTATATTGGTAAACCTTACTGCCTCCACCGGTTGCAAGCGTGGTGAATCGTGAACGAATGACTTCTACGCGTTCTTTTCTCCGATTCCACACATATGCTCCAAGACTTTGGTCAGGCTTCGTTGTGCTTCGGATGAGATCAATTGCGTTATAGCGTTCGAATAGATGAATGTTAGGGTGGTTAGCAACATTATCGGCCAGTGTCTCTTGGACTGCGGCCCCTGTAGCGTCCGCTGCATGTAATATTCTTCTATGGCTATGACCACCCTCACGGGTTAAATGAAACTTGGTTTCGCCACTTTCATTTTTTTCTTGATCGAAAGGAACGCCTTTGTTGATTAACCACTCCATGCTCTGTTTGGCATTTTTAGCAGTAAAAGCCACTACTGCTTCATCGCAAAGACCAGCACCAGCATTTAGCGTATCTTTAATGTGACTATCAATAGAGTCAGTGTCGTCAAACACTGCAGCTATGCCACCTTGAGCATAACGCGTACTACCTTCATTGATGTCACTTTTACTCAGTACGATGACGTCGCAACATTCAGCCATTTTTAATGCAAGGCTTAAACCAGCAGCACCACTACCTATGATCAGTAAATCACAGCGATGTTCAATTGTTTGAGACATAGATTGTTTTTCAGGTAACATATAGAATTGTGTTGTATCGTCATACTAATCATCTAGTAAAAAATTACAACAGATGGTTATTTTTAAATTATTTTAACTTTATATCGAACTTATCCATAAAGTGTCTGTCTATTACTACACTTGCATGAGCCTTAAGTGATGTGTTTTAGGAGTAGAGGCTCGAATGAGCGAGCAGAAAACCGATCAAGAATTAGTTGAACAGGTACAAAAGGGCAATAAGAATGCTTTTAATTTGTTAGTTGTTCGTCATCAAAACAAAGTGATGAACATAGTAGCAAGGTACGTGAAAAATAGTGGTGATGTTGCCGACGTAACACAAGAAGCGTTTATAAAGGCATATAGAGCATTACCAAACTTTAGAGGCGAGAGCGCCTTTTACACATGGTTATATAGAATAGCGGTCAATAGTGCGAAAAATTATTTAACATCGCAAGGGCGAAAACCGCCGGCGAGTGACGTTGATGCTAGTGAAGCTGATTATTACGATGGAAGTGATGCACTGAAGGAAAACAACTCTCCTGAACGCGCTTTACTCTCTGATGAATTGCAACAAAAATTATTTGCAACGATAGATGGTTTGCCTGAAGATTTACGCTCTGCTATTACATTGCGCGAAATCGAAGGTTTGAGCTATGAAGAAATAGCTGCAGTGATGGAATGTCCGGTTGGGACAGTACGTTCAAGAATTTTTAGAGCACGAGAAGCAATTGACAAAGTCATACTGCCTTTAGTGCAAACATAAACACGTTTAAGTGCCAGATTTGTTAAATCGAAGTATCGTTAAACGTGTTAAAGTAGGAATGTCTTATATGACGCAAGAGCAAGAAAAATTATCAGCATTTGTAGACGGTGAGCACAATGATTCTGACATAGCGCACAGCTTAACTCAGGATACCGAACTCGCTGACAAGTGGAAACGTTATCATTTAGTTAGGGATTGTATCCGTAACGAAGTGAGTACTGACATTCACTTCGACATAAGTGCACAGATAGCAAAACAATTGGAAAATGAGTTACCTATGGTTACTCCGAAACGCACTTGGCGTGAACTTCCAGTTGTCTCCTCTGTTATTCCTTTGATCAAACAAAGCGGACAATTAGCTGTGGCAGCTTGCGCGACGGCAGTCATGATTTTTAGTTACCAGTCTTACAACCAACCTGAAGAGACGCAACCATTCTTGACTGCGCCAACTGAATTTGGTCCACAAGGTGGCTTAGCTCCTGTTAGTTTGAACACTAGCGATAGTGTTGACCGCGAAGGTATGGCGATATTGCTAGAGCAGCAACGTCAAATTAATGCGCTTATTGAAGATCATCAGCGTCAATTGAAGCTCAAAAATACCGGGCAAGTAAACAAGCCAGAGTTAGATGAGTTGAGTGAAGAACAAGCTAAAAAGTAACATAATAAACGGAGTAAACAACGTGAGTAGTAGGGCAAATATAGGTAAGCTGCTCTGCATGCGCAGTTTACTCCTTTTTTTTGTAGTAAGCCTTTTCCCGGCTCATGCAATTCAAGCCACAGGCGATCCTTCAGCAGCCCCTAAAAATGATGAAACAGTCCAACAAGTAAAATCGAAGCCTCAGACAGAAAACTCTGAAATTCAGCAAGGTGTTGCTCGCAATGTAGCAGACGGCGTACTTGCCGTTAACGATGTTTTTGATCCAATGTCTGGTCTTAGCTGGCTTCAGAGACTTGCTCGTCAAACAGACACATTAAATTACGAAGTGTCTTTCGTGCTCAACATTCCCGGTAAAGATGCACAGCCCTTTTTGTGGCGTCATGCCACCATGGACGAAGATACAAAAATAGAGCAACTTAGCTTATTAAATGGTCCAGGCTTTGAGAATATCAGAGTGAACGATGTCGTTAGTGTGTTCCAACCTGGTTATCCTCCCTTTAGTATGTATGGAAACGCAATAGACGGGCCGATTCCGGATGCGCTTTTACACGACCCTCAAAAGCTTCAGAAAAGCTATCAATTTCTATTAGTTGGCAGAAATCGAATTTCTGGGAGATCAGCTCAACAGATCCGCATAACGAGTATTGATAAAACACGTTATGGCTATCATTTGTGGCTGGACGAAGAAACGGGCATGTTATTAAAGCTCAATATGCACGGGCTAGATGGAAAGCTCCTGCAGCAGATTCAAGTGACTCAGCTTCGTATTGATGATCGCGTTACTGAAGTATTCAGTCAATTGCAAAAAGACAATTTACCAAGAGTGATAGACGTTATTAATCCACCACAGAGGAAGCATGAATGGCGAGTCGCGTTTTTGCCTGTGGGAATGAAGCCCGTCAAGCAAGATATTCATCAATTAGCGATTACAGGTCAGGTAGCGGAGTACAGTTTGTACAGTGATGGCTTAGTGAATGTATCTGTTTACATCCAAGCCGCCACGGGGGTTTTTCAAGAAGATGTCAACTTGAGTAATGGGGCTAATACCGTTCATTCAAGAACCGATGGTAAAGTTCAAGTCACGGTCGTTGGCGATATTCCTTTAGTCACGGCGCAGCGTATGGCAAAATCAATTGAAGTCATCAATTAAGCTAGAGCAATGATAGAAGAAACAGGTATTGTAAAGAAAGTAGCTGGCACGGATGTTTGGATTGAAACCCAAATTAAAACTACGTGCGGAAGTTGCCAGGTTAGTAAAAACTGCGGAACAAGCGTGGTAGCCAAGGCGTTTACAGCGAAACCTGAGTTATTAAAGTTGAGCACACCTCATCTGCTAAAAGTTGGGCAAAGCGTTAAACTAGGAATACCAGAGGAGCAACTTATTGGTGCATCTTCCTTAGTGTATTTGCTGCCTATTTTTGTACTTGTTATAAGCGTGACCAGCTTTCAATATTTATTGCCATCCTTGCATGAGATGTGGCAGATATTGTTTGGTTTTGCTGCGACGGCCCTAAGTTTTTGGCAAATTTCTAAATACGCCAAAAGGCAGGACAAAGGCCAGTTCTCTCCAGTGATCCTGGGCGCCATTAATGACTCTACTGTTACCATGAAAAACGAAATACCGCTGAAAAAAGTACATTAAAAACATCCACTCAAGCTGTCTCATTCGTACTAAGAAATTAACAGCGCAACATTTCTTAACAAATTAAGACGAACTCCATAGCTTATTAATGAACTAAAGCTTAGTAATAATGCTGTAATCATTCGCATTTGTTCCGATAAAACGGTAAAATCGCGACTTTAATTTTCGCTTATAAAACTGAGCTAAAGTTAGGCGGCAAAACAACGCGCCTAAAGGCTAGATATAGAGCTCGGTAACTTCAGGAAAAGTAACCTAATTTATGCAACTAAAGAACATTCGCAACTTCAGTATTATTGCCCATATCGATCACGGTAAATCGACGCTTTCCGATCGACTTATTCAGACCTGTGGGGGCTTAACTAACCGCGAAATGTCAGCGCAAGTGCTTGATACAATGGATATTGAAAAAGAGCGCGGGATCACAATTAAAGCCCAAAGCGTGACGCTGTACTATCAAGCAAAAGACGGAGAGAAATACCAACTTAATTTTATCGATACGCCGGGACACGTCGATTTTACTTATGAAGTATCGCGTTCTTTAGCAGCCTGCGAAGGTGCGTTACTTGTAGTTGATGCAGGGCAAGGCGTTGAAGCACAAACATTGGCAAACTGTTATACCGCCATAGATTTGGACATGGAAGTTGTTCCGATTCTAAACAAAATAGATTTACCTCAGGCAGAACCTGAGCGTGTCGCTGAAGAAATTGAAGATATCGTGGGTATTGATGCAATAGATGCGATTCGCTGTTCAGCTAAAACCGGTATTGGTATTGAAGACGTTTTAGAAGAGATTGTACGTCGTATTCCTCCCCCTGAAGGCGATGTTGATGCACCATTGCAGGCGCTCATTATTGATTCATGGTTTGATAATTATCAAGGCGTTGTATCGCTGGTTAGGATCGTACAAGGGCAGTTAAATGCCAAAGACCGAATTCAAATTATGTCAAATGGCGTTGTGCACCAAGTAGACAAAGTGGGAATTTTTACACCGAAACAAACTAGTACTGGCACTTTAAAAGCGGGCGAAGTGGGTTTTATCATCGCCGGAATCAAAGAAATTCATGGCGCGCCTGTTGGCGATACAATCACACTTGCTAAAGCTCCTGCAACAACAGCATTGCCAGGCTTTAAGAAGATAAAACCACAAGTTTATGCGGGCTTATTCCCAGTTAGTTCTGATGATTATGAAGATTTCCGCGATGCACTTGCAAAATTGAGCTTGAATGATGCTTCATTGTTCTATGAGCCCGAAAGCTCTGCAGCACTAGGGTTTGGTTTCCGTATTGGTTTCCTTGGCATGTTGCACATGGAAATTATTCAAGAACGCCTTGAACGCGAATATGACCTTGACCTAATTACCACGGCTCCAACAGTTGTGTATCAAGTGAAGACGACAAAAGGTGAGGTTTTGCAAGTTGATAACCCATCTAAACTGCCACCAGTCAATGATATTGATGAAATACGAGAGCCTATCGTAACCGCGAATATATTGGTGCCACAGCAATACTTAGGAAACGTCATTACACTCTGCGTTGAGAAACGTGGCATGCAAACCGCGATGACTTACCACGGTAAACAAGTTGCGGTAACTTACGATTTACCAATGGCAGAAGTTGTTCTCGACTTTTTTGATAGGTTGAAGTCAACCAGTAGAGGTTTTGCTTCACTGGATTATAACTTTACTCGTTTTCAAGTAGCCAACATGGTGCGTTTAGATATCTTGATAAATGGAGAGCGGGTAGATGCTTTAGCTCTCATTACTCATGAAGCTAACGCTCAAAAGCGTGGGCGTGATTTGGTTGACAAATTACGTGAGCTTATACCACGTCAAATGTTTGATATTGCGATACAAGCGACGATAGGTAATCATATCGTAGCAAGAAGTACGGTGAAGCAGTTACGTAAGAACGTAATTGCGAAGTGTTACGGCGGTGACATTAGCCGTAAGAAGAAACTATTACAAAAACAAAAAGATGGTAAAAAACGGATGAAGCAAGTAGGGAATGTTGAATTACCTCAAGACGCTTTCCTAGCAATCTTGAAGGTGGATAATTAATGGCTAACTATTTTGCAATATTTTTGGTAGCGATGACCGCTATTACGGGAATAATATGGTTAATTGATGCGCTTCTATTCGCGCCCAAAAGAAAAGAAATAGCCTTGAACGAAAGACGCGCTATTCTTGGCGACGATTCTATCGTTGAGCTGTCAGGCGATGAAGCAGATCCTAAATTACCTGCGTTGGTCGATAACGCTAAGCAGTTCTTCCCTATTTTTGCCTTAGTCATGGTTTTCCGTTCATTTTTATATGAGCCCTTCCAGATACCATCTGGCTCAATGATGCCGACACTGCTGGTGGGAGATTTCATTTTAGTCGAAAAATTCAGCTATGGTATTAAAGATCCTATCTTCAGGTCTAAGATTATTGAAACAAGTGAGCCTGAGCGCGGAGACGTTGTTGTTTTTAAATTTCCTGACGACCCTAATGTCGACTTTATCAAGCGCGTTGTAGGTTTACCTGGTGATAGAGTGGTTTACCGTAACAAGCAGTTATATATCACCAAGGCTTGTGTCGACCAAAGTCCATGCCCAACTGAAAAGGTTATACCTCAAATTTATGCAGGTAAAAGCGACTACATCAGTCGCGGTGCTTATCTTGAAGAGTACACTGAAGGTCTTGGCAGTAAACAACATTCATTGTTTCGCAATCCACGATCAATCGATCAAACTGCCCGTTATCAGCCAAGACAACCTGGAACGGCAATTAATGAATGGATCGTGCCAGAAAATAGCTATTTTGTAATGGGTGATAATCGCGATAATAGTGAGGATGGTCGCTATTGGGGCTTCGTTCCAGACGAAAACCTAGTTGGAAAGGCGGTTCTTATTTGGGTGAGCTTTGAATTTGATAGAGCCCCAGAAGACTTTCTACCAACGTGGCTACCATCAGGTATTCGTTTTGAGCGCAGTGGCACAATTAGGTAATTGGCAATAAAAGACGATAGAAACTTGGCTAAATAACAATTGGCCAAGTAAGAAATGGCTAAATAAGCATTGGCTGACGGTTAAGGTGCCTATATCTTTTACTATTCTGGTAAGTTTTTTATTACCACTTGAGTCGTAAATTAAATAGGCATCGCAAAGAGCGAAAATGAATCCATATAAAAAATTAGACAAAGTACTTGATTACCAGTTTGAAAATCAGGCTTTGCTTGAGCAAGCGTTTACACATCGTAGTGCTGCCAAAATACACAACGAGAGACTCGAATTTTTAGGCGATGCCGTTTTAGGCATGGTGGTGGCAGAATTGTTGTATCAACGCTTTCCATCTCAGCCTGAAGGGAAACTAACCAGAATGCGTTCCTCGCTGGTTAAAGGTGATACTTTGGCCGTGATTGCCAAAGAACATGATTTTGGAACCTATTTAAAACTAGGTTCTGGTGAAATGAAAAGTGGAGGGCATCGCCGCAGCTCAACTCTCGCCGATGCCGTTGAAGCTGTAATTGGGGCTATTTTCTTAGAGGCTGGAATTGAAGCCGCCAAGAGCACGATAAGTAAGTTGTTCGCTAGCAGAATAGAAAAGCTGGACCCGAATATTCAAATTAAAGACAATAAAACACAACTGCAAGAGTACTTGCAGTCCAGGCAATTGCCACTACCCAATTACGAAGTTGTGTCGATTAGCGGAAAAGATCACGCACAAACTTTTGAAGTTGATTGCACTGTAGAGCCATTAAATACCAGCCAAATTGGTAAAGGCAAAAGCCGTCGACAAGCCGAACAAAATGCGGCAAAACAAACACTAGAGAAATTATTGAATGAGTAAAACACATTGTGGGATGGTTGCCATTGTTGGTCGCCCAAATGTTGGGAAATCGACCATACTAAATCAGATATTGGGCCAAAAGGTCAGTATCACATCGCGAAAGCCACAAACGACACGCCATCGCATCATGGGCATAGATTCTGTAGGTGATCGTCAAGCTGTTTACGTTGACACCCCAGGGCTGCATGGCGATGAAAAGCGCGCAATCAATCGTTTGATGAACCGTGCAGCGGCAAGCTCATTAGGTGAAGTTTACTTAGTGCTGTTTGTGATTGAAGGCACGCGTTGGACTGAAGATGACGAATTGGTTTTAAATAAGATAAAGCAAGCAAATATCCCCTGTTGGTTAATTGTAAATAAAACCGACAAAGTCAGCGATAAAGCTGAGCTAATGGATACCTTGAAAACGCTTAATGAGAAGCATGAGTTTGAGAACGTCATTCCAGTTAGCGCAAAGCAAAATAAACAAATAGATCACTTACGCCAGCTCGTATTGAAGTCATTACCTGAAAGCGAGTTTTATTTCCCAGAGGACTATGTCACCGACCGTTCGAGTCGATTTATGGCTGCTGAAATCATTCGCGAGAAGCTGATGCGTTTTACTGGTGACGAGTTGCCTTATGCTACCACTGTAGAAATTGAACAGTTTAAGCTTACGCCAAGAGGGATCTACCACATCAATGGTTTGATTTTGGTAGAACGTGAAACGCAGAAGCGTATGATTATTGGTAAGTCAGGTAGTCACCTAAAAACTATGGGCGCAGAAGCGCGTAAAGATATGGAAGCCCTGTTTGATAACAAGGTTTTTCTTGAGTTATGGGTTAAGGTCAAAGCCGGTTGGGCTGATGATGAACGAGCCTTACGCTCCTTAGGCTATGACAATGACTTCAAATCGTAATAAACCGAAGCTGAGTTTCTCTCGTTAATACAAGGTAGCAAACCCTTGCTGCCATTTAGGAATGTTAAAAATGAAACCGCTGAGTGATTTTAGAAAAGAGTACACTGCCGGGCGACTTACTCAAGACGTGCTAACAGAGCACCCTATTGATTTGTTTGAAACATGGTTGAACGACGCTATTAATGCTGAGTTACCTGACCCAAACGCGATGACGGTGGCAACTGTTGATGCATCCGGACAACCCAGCCAACGCATTGTTTTATTAAAAGACTTAAGCAAGGATGGCTTCGTTTTTTACACCAATCTTGGTAGCCGAAAAGCTAAAGATCTCGCAAACAACAGTAAAATTTCATTACATTTCCCTTGGCATTTTATGGAGCGTCAAGTTCGAGTGATGGGAGTTGCCAAAGCGCTTTCTCGAACAGAAGTTGCCAAATATTTTATCTCAAGGCCAAAAGATAGCCAATTAGGCGCGTGGGCATCACAGCAGAGCCAGCCTATTTCAACTCGAGAATTGTTAATTACTCAATTCG
Source organism: Glaciecola sp. MF2-115 (assembly GCF_047250385.1). Taxonomy (NCBI): domain Bacteria; kingdom Pseudomonadati; phylum Pseudomonadota; class Gammaproteobacteria; order Alteromonadales; family Alteromonadaceae; genus Glaciecola; species Glaciecola sp. MF2-115. The sequence goes on along the minus strand of NZ_JBLBVM010000037.1, from coordinate 58,594 downwards.
CTCAGATGAAAGAAAAGTTTGCGAAAGGACAAGTGCCATTGCCTGATTTTTGGGGAGGCTTTCGAGTTGAACCGCAACAAATTGAGTTTTGGCAAGGGGGAGAAAATCGCCTTCATGACCGTTTTGAATACAATAAACAAGAGAATGGTACTTGGACAACTCAGCGCCTTATGCCTTAGTTTATGATTGACAGCCATTGTCACATTGACTTAGATGCATTCGACGCTGACCGTGAAGACGTGCTCCAACACGCTTTCCAAATAGGTATCGAGCGTCTATTAGTGCTCGGGTTAAGCAATCAACAATTTCCAGCATTACTAAAATTAAAGCAGCGATATCATCAACTTGATATTGCTCTTGGGCTACATCCTTATTTCCTGCAAAAGCAAGATACCGAGCAAACTCAACATATGCTTGATGAGCTTGCTCGCTTAGCCGCTCTGCACAGTCAACAATATATCGCTTTTGGTGAAATGGGTTTGGATGGCAGCATAGCCCTTGATATGGCTTACCAAAAACACATACTTCGTTACCAACTTACTCTTGCCCAACAATACAAAAAACCTATCATTCTGCATCACAGAAAATCGCACAATCATTTAATAGCTGCGCTAAAAGAACACAGATATGAAGGAGGAGGTATTTTACACGCCTTTTCAGGTAGCTACCAAGAAGCACGAACATATATGGATATGGGGTTTCTTATAGGGGTAGGCGGCACTATCACATATCCACGAGCTAAAAAAACGAGAGAGACGATTTCGAACTTGCCATTAGATAGGCTGGTCATTGAAACTGACTCGCCGGATATGCCAATTAATGGCTTTCAGGGGCAGAGAAACGAACCTAGCCAGTTAACTCATGTCGTTGATGCTTTAAGCAAACTAAAAAATATAACGAAGCATGAAGTCGTGAGGCAAACAACGGAAAATTATTTAAGACTGTTTGCTTTGCCATTAAATTGATAATTTGCTCGGATTTTATAAAACAGTCGGGTAAGGATCATGGCGCAAATTGCAGTGAGCAAAATAATCAGACCGGTTTGCATTAATTGCGTTTGATTAAACGCTTTGTGATGTTTAATTATAGCTTCTCTATCTAACAACAACTTCACGTATCCAATCGTTTTACCTTCATAAATAATATCTTCGACGAATATTAATGGCGGCTGATTTTTTACTCGAAACTCTTCAATAATGGAATAGTTTTCATCAAAACTCTTTATTGTTTTGCCGCTTTGATCATATAAAGAAGTACCTTTTACAAAACTGTCTGTCTCAATGGTACTGACATAGTTTTCGATACTATCTTGATCGTCTTTTTGTAATGGCCCTGCTAGCATTCGTGCAGCTTGTGAGGCTAGGCTTCTTCCCAGTTGTTCTGACTCAAGGCTATACCAATCATTTGCATTTTTGCTATGCATAAACCATAAGTTTACACCAATGACCACAATACAAACCGCCAATATAAAATTGGAGATACGCTTCAATGCGGAAAATTTTGGTGTAGATTGACTAAACAAAGGTTTCTCTTGAGTTGTTGTGTTTCAGCAACAATAGGATAAATAACGCTTTTTGCCAAGACTTTGTTTTATTGCGCTTAGCCTTTGGGTATTATCAATTCACTCAGAGTAACGCTTCTTTCTTAGGAACCACCTTGTACCTTATTCCATCAGCAGTGATTGCAGAGCTCAGCACCAGTAAGTTTGCGAGCTACTTAAAGAAAAATAATTTGTTGTGCCAAGCCCAAGCTCCGTTAAATGACGCTCAAAATAACAATACAAAGGAAGTTAACAAAGCCGCGCTTGCTAAAACACAAGTATTCAATTGGTATAGTCAATATCCCATTGAGACCGAAGGTGAGCAGATCAGGAAACAAGAAATCGGGCAAGAAGACGGCGGGCAAGAAGACGTCAACACAGCAGAGCAAGACGTCGAGAGAGGAGATGAGAAAATAGCGCGCGGTGATGAGGCTTATTCACACACTTTGATCGTTGCAGCTACCGGACTTAACTTTGAGACTATTGCGGATATTTTGAGTGAGTTGGCTATTCAAACAGAGTGGGCAAGAATAAGCCCAAATGCTTACCATTTAGCGTTTGATAAAATGGTAGTCAATATTGAATGTAGTGTCGATACCAAGGTGATGAGTGCGGCGCAACTCAATGAAAAGCTGAAGCAATTAAGTGAAGCCTTTTTTATTGATATATTTATTAAACCGAGTCTTTCTTTATCACAGAAAGGCTTAGCAGTGTTCGATATGGACAGCACTTTAATTGAGATGGAGTGCATTGATGAAATCGCGAAACTTGCTGGCGTAGGTGAAGCCGTAGCACAAGTAACCGAGCGAGCAATGCAAGGTGAGATAGCATTCGCAGAGAGCCTTCATCATCGAGTTGCCTGTTTAAAAGGTGTAGAGCTTGATGCGCTGTTAAGTATTCGTCAGCGTCTTCCATTTATGCCAGGTTTTCTTACCCTGATGAACGAATTAAAACGCAATGATTGGAAGATTGCCATTGCATCTGGTGGCTTTACCTATTTTGCTGATTACATAAAGAATCTTTTTGATATCGATTATGCAACAAGTAATACGCTTGAAGTACAAGACAACAAACTCACCGGGAAAGTGCTTGGTGCAGTTATCGATGCTCAAGCGAAAGCTGACGTATTACTGAGTATAGCGAAAGAGAATAATATCCCGGTGGCAAATACCATCGCGGTTGGCGACGGAGCAAATGATTTAGTGATGATGTCTGTTGCAGGTAGCGGCCTTGCTTTTAAAGCAAAGCCTAAAGTGCAAGCTCAGGCGGCAAACTCAATTCGCTTTAGCGGTCTTGAGGCTGTTTTATATTTGTTGGGTTGAGGTAAGCTTTTGTTCCCCACAATGGCACAGTAGAGAGGCTGTGCTTGAAGCTCCCGGATGTTTCCTTAGTCGAGTAAGAGACATACATTAGGGTTTGAGATTCAGCATCATATATCCGTCTAATTTTCATTGTTTTAAAAAAGATACTCTTTGATTTTTTAAATACAACATCCCCCGATTTCGATTTATCAATTTTAGCAATCATCTCGAGTGTTATCTCGCCTGTCTGGCGGCAGGCAATTGAGCTATCGGAAGGGTCTGCGAGACTTAAATCGGCTTCAATACTAGCCACATGGCATGTAACGCCGGGTACTAAGGGGTCAACTAAGGTGTTTAGTTTGATATCTTTGGTGGTGAACAAGCCAAGTGATATATCACCCACCTCAGACTTATCACAGCTAAAGAGTAAAAATGTAAATAAGAGCACGAAGGTACGTAATAAATAAGCTGGTCTTAATAAATTTGCTGGACTGAATTGATAGTTGCGCATTTGCTACCTTTAATACTAAAGAACGTCGAAGCTTAATAAACTAGCACTCATTCGAAGAAGCAAGCAAGTGATCTTAAGCGTTTTTACATAAAGAAGAGTTTTGGGCATAAAAAAAGACGATATCCTTACCGCCTTTTTTCATTTTCGATGTGGGTGTATCCATGGTCTTGCTCCGCTCAACAAAGAATATGCTTCCCTGTTTTGCGACTGTTCCATTAAAACACTTCGTTAAAGATTAAAAAGTATCAAATAAAATAATAGGTTTTAGAGGTGATACATAAAAATGATTTAAAATCATATAATTGTCGTTAAAGTATAATTCTATAATTAGACTAAAGTCTAATTATTGTGGTATTTTAAAAGAATGAAAATTAAATATATATCATATATAACAATGAATTAGCTGTATTGTTAGAAATGAAAAGTGTTGTTTATAGTTGTTTATAAGAAAGAGCACGTCGAGCGAGAGATATTTAGCACTTAATTGCATGAATAAATGCTAAATAACTGTTGTATATAAAAATTTGATTAAAAAGCGTACGTTCTTAAAGTTACCTTGCCAGCATTTCCCGAAAGGATACTAAATACCGGAAAGACAATTGCGCTATTTATATGCCTACTCGTTCAAATGATAGCGGTATATTGCTTCCTGAGTGATATCAGTAAGGTAGATTTGACCCGAAATATCCCACATTTTCTCTTCCAACTGCTTTGCTTTGTGAATAGCATAGCGCGTTATATACGCCATCTCTTGTTCTAAGAAAGATGTGTCTGGACGATTAGATCGGCTAATATGCACACTAAAGGCATAAAACTCACCTCTTGCCCTCGCTGTTTTAATAAATTGTAATTTTGAACGATGCGTAGCTAATTCGCGCTCCCATTGAGCGACAATAGCTTTTTCATAGTCAGGTTCGTTCGGGTCAAATGCGACATAAATTTCGGCTTGAACCGGACGATGCTCTATTCGCAATATACGCAAGGCATCACGTATGAATGCATTACTTTTGTGTTTATCTTGAAAAAGCCACCCTGTGTTCATTTTTGTGGCTGGCATATCGTGTTTCAGCAAGTTTAACCACGATGCTCTAATAGGTTGCATGGTTGTGGATATTGGAAAATAGCCTCGACTTTGTTTTTGCATATAAGTACAAAGCTGAGGAGAATATCTCGCCTGTAAACATCTAAGTGCATGCCCCATACCAGGAACGGACTCTTCATTCGTAAGCGTTTTTAGTTTATCTCTGTTGTTGTCGATTAACAGCGTAAAGAATTTTTCAGCAACACTTAACTCTTGCTCTGATATAGCCTCGAGATGGAGCACCAGTTGGTCGTAGTTAATGTGCTTTACTCTATACTTTAAATCTTCTAATACAAACTGCGTTGTTTTCTTTTGTAAGGCGGGAAATGAAATACTAACTCTTGAGTTAATGCGTTGCTCAAAAGGACTGTCGAGCTCGATTTTCAATCCACTAACCGAGCAGTCTTCGCTTACTCCAGTGATATGCGTGTCATAATTTTCCAACTTAACCGCAGTACGCAATTTATAACGGGTCTCTTTGCGCAACTCTTCCTGTTTGAATCTAAATGAAAGCACTGGCTCTGGTGGCTTGTTTCTTGGGTGACCAAAGACAGCGAGTTGTTTGACCTTATCTCTATCTAGGTTGATCTTTTGGTAACACTGCTGGGCGACAAGGTGCGTAACGTCAGTGACACTAATCATATGTTTGATATTTTTTAGTTTCGACTCAAGCCTTGGTGTAAGCGGGCGATTTAATCTATCAATTTTACGATTGATCCCAGTTGGCATCGCGCTTGGCACATAAGCAGCTTTGGGATCTATATCGGTACACACTAATTTATAAACACGCCAACTAACTTTGCGTGAAGCGTAACTTAAAAACACGGACTTGAGTTTCGGTTCGCCCTCTAGTTCATCACTGGTCGCTGAGTAGAAATAGACTTTACCGTTTTTAATATGAGTAAATGCGTAAACCCATATGCTAGTCTCAGAACTTGAATTTGCAATCATGCCAGCTAATCGAGCGGGGTTAAGCATAAAGCCGATGTATTGTTCATCGTCCTCATCCAACCAATAATCCATGATTTCTTTATTGGTGCCGTTAACGCAAGCTAGTTTTGCAGTGGGTGTTGTTGGATCTTTTGTATCTACAAATATTGATAAAGACGGTGTTGTGCTGGCAAAAGCCTGTTCGTGTATTTTGTCATCTAAAGCTAACACAGTATTATCAAGGTTAACCTTGTATTTGCGTTTGTGGGTTTTTATCAGTTTGTTTACATAATTGTTAAACACTGTCGGGCCTGATTTCAAGTCGCGACAAAGGTGAACTCTTGCTTGTTCGCCTTCTCTCGAAATACCAAGCACTTTATATTCGATGGATTCTTTGGTTACACCAGAATCAGTTTGAAAACCTCGAAAAACGATATTCACCGGCGTAAATGCATCCACCATATCGAGCTCATCAGGGTCTTTTAACTTTATTTTTAAGCCGCTTGGGCTGATATCGACAGTGGAAGCAAATAAACTCTGCTTGTTGTGTAAAAATATTTCGACTAGAACCACGTAGTTCATCCGCTCTTCACTTCGATGCGCATAATTTAGTAGCTGATGATTGGAAACAATATATTTCTCTGAATTCGATTTTCGATGTTCTTGGACCACATCTTCAGTCGAGGTCATAGTGCCTGCATTCTGGTTAAACTCATGTTCGGCTAAATTCAGAACTGATTCGTAAACACCAAAAGTGTATATGCCGTAGCGCTCTACCAAATCTTCAAATAACTCAATTGCTGGTTTATGAAGGTAATGTTTAATCCCTTGAAATGATATCAACTGACAGCGCGAGTTTACTCTTGTTCTCAAATCAATAGAGCGAATACAAGGTTTGGAAAGTCGCTTCATCTCCATCTTCAACAAGAATCGTTTTTCGTTGCCTAAATCTTTAGTTGCGTCATATAGCAAACGCGAAAACTCAGGCTTCTCTACGAATGGAGCCAGTTTATGTATGAGATATGTGTGTTCTGACAGATCGTTTGTCATGCATTCCTAGTCTTGAAGCAGTCGTTTTTGTTACCAGATAGGGTATTATGTCTATCGCAAGGTTTATTATATCTAATTAGTTCGTTTATCGGCAAAAAACTTCATTTCTACAAGGATTTTTGCCACAAATTTCGTTACTCTTCAAACGATAACACGAAACGTCAAACGACCACTATTCAAACCATCACTATATTGAGAACTCAAATAAATTATGGCAAAAAGAAAAACAGCTTTTGTTTGTAACGACTGTGGCTCAGAGCATCCACGTTGGCAGGGGCAATGTAATGATTGTCGAGAATGGAATACTTTAACTGAAATAGTGATCGAAAATTCACCGACCAAAAGTGTTCCAGCAAGTCGAAGCGGGTTCTCAGGTTTGACTGCAGCAAAAGTTGAAGTGCTAAACGAAATTGATTTAGCCGCATTGCCTCGTTTTTCCTCAGGCTTTAAAGAACTTGACCGTGTATTAGGTGGTGGGATCGTGCCTGGTTCCGCAATACTTATCGGGGGCTCACCTGGCGCTGGTAAAAGTACACTTCTATTGCAAGTGATGTGCTTGTTAGCGAAGACCAATTCAACCTTGTATGTCACTGGCGAGGAGTCTCTTCAACAAGTCGCGATGCGTGCGCAAAGACTTCAATTGCCTTCCGACAAGCTCAAATTACTCGCTGAAACCAATGTTGACACAATCTGCCAATTAGCACTTCAGCACAAGCCCACTATTATGGTCATTGACTCTATTCAAGTCATGCATATGAGCGATATAGCATCGGCACCCGGCGGTGTTTCACAAGTGCGCGAGAGTGCGGCAGCACTTACCCGCTTTGCTAAACAGCATCATATAGCCATGTTCTTGGTTGGTCATGTTACAAAAGACGGTAGCTTAGCGGGACCCAAAGTGTTGGAACACTGTATCGATTGCTCAATTATGCTAGAAGGCGAGAGCGATAGTCGTTTTCGCACTCTTCGTGGCACTAAAAATCGCTTCGGAGCTGTTAATGAATTAGGTGTTTTCGGCATGACGGAAAAGGGTATGAAAGAAGTCTCTAATCCATCCGCTATCTTTTTAAATCGCGAGGAGGAAGCTTCTCCCGGCAGCATTGTCATGACAATTTGGGAAGGAACGAGGCCTTTACTTGTTGAGATTCAGGCATTAGTAGATTACTCGCAAATGTCTAATCCTCGGCGTGTTGCTGTCGGTCTTGATCAGAACCGCTTGGCGATGTTATTAGCTGTTATGCATCGTCATGGGAACGTTCAGATGAACGATCAGGACGTGTTTGTAAACGTTGTCGGTGGCGTTAAAATTACGGAAACAGGGGCTGATTTAGCGGTCTTGTTGGCGATGGTCTCAAGTTTCCGTAATTACACGCTACCTAAAGAGCTTATTGCTTTTGGGGAAGTTGGTTTATCTGGGGAAATTCGTCCTGTACCAAATGGCATTGACCGCATAAGCGAAGCCGCTAAACACGGTTTTAAGCGTGCAATTGTGCCAAAAGCAAACATGCCTAAACAAAAAATTAAGGGCATAGAAGTGGTACCTGTGAGTAGGCTGTCAGAAGCTTTAGAAGCCTTATAAACTAATTCAAACTATTTTGGGAGCAGTATAAATGAATGATTCTATTAAAGAGCCAGTTGTATTCTTCCCAGGAACACTATGTGATGAACGCATTTTCATTCCCTTGTGGCAGGCATTGAATTCAAATGGGAAGTCGCTTGAACAAAAAGCCTTCGTGCCTTTGCAATGGGCTGAGGGTTTGGCTCAAATGATCGCATTGAGTGAAGATAGGCTCGATTACTTCCCGTCAAAAGTGCATTTGTTTGGCTTTTCAATGGGGGGTTATATTGCAGCACTTGTAGCCTTGGCAAACCCAAGTAGAGTTGCCTCGCTTACCTTATTGTCTAGTACTGCAATGCCTTTGGATGCAGATGAGTTACAACAACGAAAGTTGATGCTGACAGCCATTAAGAAAAAGCAATACAAAGGAATGACTCAAACTCGCATTGACTATTTGCTGCATAGTGATAATCATGGACTCAGTGATACTTCTGATACTATTGCTAATATGGCTGATGATTTAGGCGCTTCAGTGCTTGCCGCGCAATGCAACGCGACGGCTGAACGAAAAAACCTAATTAAGCAATTAGCCAAACAGTCATTTGAAACATACTTTCTTGTGGGGGAGCAGGATAATATTGCCAAGCCAACAGAAATTGAAAATATAATAGCTAGCAATAGCCAATTCGGACTGCAAATATTTGCTGGAGCGGGGCACATGTTGCCGCTTGAACAACCCGTAGCATTGGCAAATTGGATGCATAAGAACTTAAAATAAACGCTTTAATAAAGGAAAATAAATGAATAATAAAATTATTGGAATAGTACTGATCGTTGTTGGTGTCGCTTTGGCAATTTGGGGTTATAACATCTATGATGCAGCGAGCACTCAAATTACAAAAGCAATAACAGGTGACGTTCCTATTGAGGCATGGGCAGGCATGATTGGCGGGGCAATTTGTGCTTTAGTTGGCTTAACTAGGTTTAAATAAGCTAGAGTCCGTTTGAAGGCAAAAACTTTACAAGGACATCTAATAGCTTGTCCTTTTTAAGCGGCTTAGTGAGGTATTCGTCCCAAATGCTATCTCTTAGATTATCGCCATAATGGTGGAACGCGTCCGCAGAAACAGCAACTATGATTAACTCTGGATAAGATTTTTTCAGAATTCTTGCGGCTTCTAGTCCGCTCATGTTAGGTAACTGTATATCCATTAAGACCAGATCAAAAACTTGTTCTTCTAATATGCTAATTGCGCCTTCAGCACTGCTGACTATATGTGACTTAGTGCCGAGCGAATTTAAAATGGCTTCCATGACAACTTGGTTTAGCTCATTGTCTTCGACAAGCAAAATTCGAGCATTAGTATTGAATGTTAAACTTCGCTTATTAGATGAAGTTATCTCTGAGGGTAATCCTTCAATTGCCTCGGCTGGAAGTGTTACTTTAAAAATGCTTCCGCGACCTAAATCACTAAGCAAGCTAATTTTCCCTCCCATCAAATCAACTAAGCCTTTAGTAATTGACAAGCCTAATCCACTGCCTTTTGCATCACTGTTATTTTTGATTTGGTGAAACTTGCTAAAAAGCTTTTCTTGGTTTTTTTTATCGATACCAATACCTTGGTCAGCAACGGTAACTATCACGCAGTCGTTTTTATAGTTTATCTCTGCTTTCACCCAATGTTCGCTAGGAGTGAATTTAATAGCATTGTTTATCAAATTCATCAGAATTTGATAAAATTTTTCTTCGTCAAGTTGAAGGAACTCAGGCACTTTTTCCGTGACCTTAATGTCTAAGTCAACATTCTTTTCGTTTGCTAAAACACTTAATATGCCTTTCAGGTCAGACATCATCAACCTGACGTCCGTGGGGGCTTTAGAAACAGACATTTTCCCAGCTTCTATTTTACTAATGTCGAGAACTGAGTTAACGACACTCAATAAACGCTTACCCGAAGTATCAATATGATGTAAATACTCTTTATGTTGGGTACCTATATTGAAGTTTTCTGCATTTTCTAGCATTAACTGGTTGAATCCAATTATTGCATTTAAAGGGGTACGCAACTCGTGACTCATATTTGAAAGGAAGTCAGTTTTGTATTCATTCGCTTGCATTAATTGTTTGTTTTTCTTTCTAAGCTCCATTTGAGAGATTACGGTTCGCCCTAGAGTTTCTAAAGCTTCTCTCTGAAATTCACTTAGTTTATTTGGTTGCCTATCTATGACACACAGTGTTCCGATCGCATAACCGGAGGGGGTTAATAAGGGAGTTCCTGCATAAAATCGAATTTTGGGGTCTGAAGTAGTGAGAGGATTGTCGCTAAATCGAGTATCATTTAAGGTATCTTCTACTTCAAATATTTTGTTTTCATGGATTGCGTGTGAGCAAAATGCAATGTCTCTTGACGTTTCAAGTGCATCTAATCCGACTCTAGATTTAAACCATTGTCGTTCGGAATCAACCAAACTGATTAGAGTAATGGGTGTGTTGCAGATTTGAGAAGCAAGCTTAGTTATGTCATCAAAGACTTTCTCAGCGTCAGTATCAAGAACATCGTAATCATTCAATGCCTTTATTCGTTCTGACTCATTCTTTGGAATTGATGCAATTTTCATTGAATTCCTATCGCCGCCTGTTTAATTCGCACGATTATCGATTAAAGATTTCATTACCTTGGTATCCTGATCAAACTAAACAATAGACAGTGCAAGTGCAAATATATTTTCAACAGTAGCTGAAAAAAGTAGTAAAAATCGCGAAATCAAACTAGCTCTCCTTTTAAAATAAAGGTGAGATAAGATAAAACATACAAAGCCTAAAATTTAGTCGAAACATCTATGCTAGACCCTAAGGTAAACTATCTAAAGCGTCTATTAAAGCAGGCTTCAACATTATAAGTTGTTCGTTTTTACTGTCTGCGATGAAAACAAATATTGTTGTTAAAAAGGCGCGCGCATTATGTAGTCTAGCTAAGCCTTGCTGGCTAGAAAAAACCTGTTGCCAATCGTCGAAGGGCACAGATGTTATATAGCGCTTTAACCAGTTTTGCCAATCACCCGAATTGTGTTGGCCTTGTAAAAAGATATATAACAAAGGTTTAGCCAAACGTTCGGATTCGCCATAAGTGTAAAAGTGTACTTCATGTGGGATGACTTTTTCGCCAATGGCGTTTAGCAAACGAGTCAACTGCTCTTTCTTAAGCGCAGGATTTAAAGCGAGTTGCAGGAATATGTCGGCTGTATGAGCAACCTTATGACGCCAACCAACGACTTCATCGAATCCGCGATAGTCAGTTATGTTGACCATATATTCAGTGCTTTTAGCGACTAGGAGCTCTCGTTGCTTGTCACTAAGATAAGGTGATTTGCGATCTGCTCGTGCGAACTCAGATAAGACCAATGCAACAAAGGCTTGATACACGTCATGCTCGTCGGGGATCGGTTTTCCGAAATTTTCAATCAACGCTGCAAAAATAACATGCTTAGAGTCTTCACTTAATTCATTCGCTCGTAGCCATTTGCTTAGCCCAAAGTAAGCAACTTCGTCTCGAACCTTGGGATCAGGCACCGCTAAACAGTTCACTAGTTGCTTTGCTAAGTTATTGCGTTCGCTGTCATTTTCAATATCAAAACCTTGCTCCGCTATTAGGAGAAGTGCTGCTTTGTCCCATTTTGAACTAAAGCAAAGTTTTGCAATCTGCTCTGCAGTTTTGTTTGTGCTAAAGGTGCTTTTATCCTTAGATGCTTTTTTCAACAAAGCTTCATCTAATACAACTTCATCTAATACGACATTATCTAATACAGCTTTATTATCCACCTTTTTGGTTGAAGTTAAGTTATTCGCCTCACTTACAGGGGCTATCAAAGCAACTAGGAGAATAGCCGTACTTATTTTTGTGAACATCAAGAAACCTTCTTTTTTTGCTATTCTATCAAAATTATTTAGAGAGACTAGGGCACATCATTTATGTATGGTTTGATAAGCTTAACACCGATTACAAGGCGGAAACTCTGCCATTACGGAGCGACTTCACAGTCGACATGCGCAGTAACTTATACCTGTTTTATTGTGTGGCAGTTGACCTGCGTGATAACCACTTCTTAATGTCATGAAGCGGTTTAGGTTTGCACAACCAAAAGCCTTGCAAGTCATCGCACCCAAGTTGTTTGACTAAATCAAGTGTGGCGGCATCTTCAACACCTTCCGCGACAACTGAGTAACCTAAACCATGTGCCATATCTACTGAGGCTTTTACGATGAGACGAGCACTCTCACTTTTTGTGATATCCATAATCAGTGAGCGATCTAGCTTTATCTCAGATGCCGGAATTTTCTTCAAATAAGATAAGGAAGAATATCCGGCACCAAAATCATCAATAGAAATTTTTAAGCCCAGTGCAGCGAGTTGATTCAAAGCGGTTAAGCCCGCTTCAGGCTCATCCATTGCTGCCGTTTCGGTTAATTCAAGCATAATAGTTGAAGCATCAATTGCGTGCTTATCAATTATGCTTTGAATGTGCTCGAGCAAACTCTCGCTCAGTAAATCCTTCGCTGAGATATTGATTGAGATGCTACCTCTATAACCAGCGTTACGAAGCCACGTAAGATCCTTAGCGGAACGTTCTATTACCCAAGCTGTCAGTTCTTTAACAACGCCCGTTTGTTCTGCCAACGGAATAAAGTCAGTAGGTGGAATAAACCCTAGTTGCGGATGTTGCCAGCGAATCAAGGCTTCCAATCCGACAATATTGTCATTCTTTAAATTGAGTTTAGGTTGGTAATATAGTTCAGGTTCATCATTTTTAAGCGCTTCCTTTAAGTCAGACATGAGAGTTAAGCGATTTTCATTATAAATATCTAAGGCGTTATCATAAAATACAAGTTGCTCGCCCGCATCGTGCGAGCTTTCCATTGCAACTAAGGCATTGCGAATCAGTTGAGCCGCGTCGAGACCATCTTCCGGATACATCGCGCATCCGACCAGCGGATCAAGTTCGATGGACAGTAAATCCAGTTCAATCGGTAATAATAGTTTCTGAATGAACGTTTTGTATTGATCTATATTTTTTTCAAATTCCTTCTTCCTAATTAACACACCAAATGTATCGCCGCTCAATTGAAATGTAGAATCCCTCGAACCTTGCGAATTCTGAGCTGTAATAACGCCTGGCATCTTACTAATTGCTGGGTTCATGCGTCCTGCAATCGATCTTAGTATTTGTTCGACACTCGACAGCCCAAGTGTTCTGGTAATCTCATTGATTCGGGTTACTCGTGCAACACAAATTACAAAACCCTGATTCTTATGTAGCTCGAACATATCGTCCGCAAGCCACTCAAACCGGTTTCTATTCGCCAAGTTGGTGATGGGGTCTCGCATCATCGCTTCTGACAACTGGTTCTGAATTGCGAGCCTTTGTTGTTCTTTTTGAATGTTAGCCGCTTGAGCTGTTATTTTTTCTTCTCTCTCTCTATATAAACGGTCAGCCAAGGCGAGTGTGAGAATTAGGGCTTCTAAACCAGAGCCTAACTGCATTGCGTATTCTGTGAAGAAGTTATCTGAAAGAATGCCAGAAGTACGCCCTGAAGTGGCGGCAAAGCCAATAGTGAGGGGTAACCAAGCGATTGTAAAAAAGGCGCCCGCACGCTTCTTTGCATGCCAGCTAACAGGTCCGGCAAAAGAAAGCACAACAAAAAGAACGAGTGCAGAGACAGCCGATATTTTTACTGCAGTGTTGTAATCCAAAAACAAAGCTGCAAGTAGATTAAAATATTCAAAGTAAATCATTCCTCGAATGGCAATATCCATTTTGGGGCTGTGTTCCTTGGTTTGCAAAAACTCGCGAGCAAATAACAAAGAAAATAGAGCCAAAATAGGCATTGAAGCGACAAATAAATGAGTGTTCAGTATGGGGGATTCTGACAAGAACAACTGCTGGGAATAACCCCTCGAGGTTATAAAAAACAAAATATAACCGCTAGTGGCTAAAGAATAGAATAGATAGAGCTTTTCACGTAAAGTAAAAAATATTGCCAAGTTTATTAGCATTATTACGGTCAGAAAGCCGTAGTAAAAGAAATGAAATTTTTGCTCTTTTGCTGCGTATTCAAAGAAGTCACTTTCTTGCCATAACTTAAGGGGCAAAATCATGGACCCTTTGGTTTCCACTCGTGCATATATACTTAGTTCTTCATTAGCCTTCAATTGGAAACGGGCTAACATATTTGGGTGATCGATTTCGCGAGGGTAAAAAGGTTTGTTGTCTCCCGTACTTGAGAAGTGAATCACTTTGCCTTCCTGCAATAGATAAAATGTTACATCGTCTAATAGTGGATATTTAATTTCAAATACAAGATTTTTCGTTATATCTTCCGCGTTATTGATGTTTAAGCGAAGCCAAAATTGGGAAGAACTAAATCCAAAAGACGCGCTACCACCTTCTGCTTTTGACCATCGGTAGTCGGGAAGTTTGCTTATGTTATCTAAGTCGAGCGCTTTTTCGGTATCTTCAAAGTACTCAAACTCAACAGTGAAATTTGTATCCGAATTCTTGTCATGATAATTAACAGGAGGGCTTGCTTCAGCTGAACTCGTGAAGAATATGGTGAGAATGAACAATAGGCAGAACGTCATTGTTGAAGTGGTGCATTTTATTTGAGATATACTCACTGAATCTTATATCCTTTTGGTCCAAACTTGGCTGAAGAAAAGGCTTTCTAACTTAGAGAATAACGGCTATTGCTGTCCTGTACAATACTCCTTATGTATACAAAGCTTCTTATGTAAGTAATACTTTCGAACATTGAGTATTGTCATGTTAAAAAAAAGAAGCATACACTTACGTGCAGCTTCTTTCCAATGGAGTCAGAAAATATATTTAGCGCAGACTATTTTAAGGATTAGTCTGCCTTACTTCCTAAGTTATCTAATACGTCTTGAGCATTGTAACTCTCGTCATTCGGCTTGCTGCCTTTGCCCATTCTAATATCTAAAACTGTTTGTATCTCTTTGCGCTGGTCCTGTGATCCAGTAGAAATGGACGCCTCCATATGAGTAGACGGTCGATGGTAGGTATCACAAGTAAGTAAACCGCAATGTTTCACCGTTTGATGACTTTGTGACATACCGATACTTGTTGCAGGCTCCATTTTCGTCGATTCAACAAAGGTTTCTTTACTGGTGACTACAAACCAATCATAACCTTGTTGTTGAGTAAGCTGAGCCGCTCTCAATAGAGCGTAATCAGACGCGTCTGCAACATTCTTTGAATAGAGTTTGAACTGCACGCGATATCTGTCGTCTGCTATTTTCTGCTCACTGTAGCCTTCTGAACCATTTGTAGCAGCACGGTAATCAGGCTTGGAAGCACATGCAGTAATTAACATCATCGTTGATAAAAAAATCATGATACTTTTTAAATTAGCTTTCATATTCGTTTTCATATTTTACCTCGTCTAGTTATTTTGATTTCCATTGAGTTGAAATCGCTTTTTGCTCTTGGTCTCTATTTAGTGGTGAACCAACAATCATACCGTCGATCACTTTATCTAAATCTTGTGTACTGCTAGCCGCTTGGTAGCCTTGTGTGTTCAGTTGATTTGTTTCAATCGTAGCATGTATGCGCCAATTATTGTTTTCTTTGCACGCTATATTGCTTGACTGAACCTGCTCTTCAATCAATAAATATTGACGACATAAATCACCATTTTTGTTCGCAAAACTCAACTGAGTTTTTATACTCATATGCTCATCAAGCGTGCTTGTTTGGCCGCTAGTCACAGTATCCAAGACATTCACCATCTGGTTTGAAAGTGACTGTTCTTGTTGCTGATTCATAGTGGCTACACCAACGGTAATAGCCAACATTACACCGGCAGCAACTGACATTGGTGTGCTAATTTTGCTAGCTACTTTTTTCCAAGCAGACATTTGAACAACATTTGACGTTTCGGGGCTAACTTTTTCACGTTTATCTATCTGCTGTGCTAAATCGACTAGTTTAGCGGGACTTGGCTTAGTATCCATGACTTCAGCATTCTCAAGAACCCACTGATCAACTTGACTAAGTTCCGCTAGACGCATAACCAAGTTGTCGTCTACTTCGAGTGCCAAACGTATTACTTCCATCTCGTTTGGTGCTAATTCGGCATCCAAGAATGCACTTAATTTCTCATCTGTAATTTTCATTAACTTTGTCCTGCAGTTTGATTGCCAACCATTTCTAGCAAACTCGTTCGTGCTCTAGATAAACGCGACATAACAGTGCCAACCGGAATACCTGAAATTGAAGCAACGTCTTTATACGACATACCTTTCAAGGCAACTAACGACAATATAGAACGCTGATCATCAGGTAAGGTGTTCATTGCACTGTTTACCTTAGCTAGTCGCTCTTGAGCTTCGTGAGGTGCCGATTGAGGGTCAACTTCTTGCTCCTGTAATTCTGGTACTTGAGTTGCCTTTTGTCTCACTTTCTGTGATCGATATTCGTCTATCCAAACATTACGACATACTTTAAATGCCCATTTCACGGTCTCGACATCATCTGGAACACCTTTACTTAAGATCTTCTCCAAAGTAACTTGAACTAAATCATCAGCATCAGCTGTAGAGCCGGTTAGTGAATAGGCAAAACGACGTAACATTGGTATGATATTTTCATACGATACATTTGCAGCAGATTTACTCATTTGTTATCTCTTATTTTTCAGTTGTTATTAAGATGACGTGTCACGATTAAATTTATTCCAAAAAAAATGAAATTTATTTTCACCTGAAACGTTTACTCATGAACCCCGCTTTATTTTCTAGAGGATTGCATGTTCTTAATTCGAAATATTAAATTGATTCTACTTACGGCAGTAATAGTCGCTGTTAGTCAATTTTCAAGTGCGCAAGTTGTTCAAAATACTATTGATATTGTACCGCAAATAGAAAAGGTAGATTCTGTCGTCAGCGAACTTGGTCGGGGTTTAAAGCCCAGCTTACCTGAACAAGAAATAAATAAACGTTTATTACAGGATGTGAAATCTTTTAATACTTTTCCTTTAGAGGCTTTGCCTGATGTACTAACCATAAGTGGGAGTGTAACAAACCAAGCTTGGACGGAAGTCAGAGTTGAAGATAATTGGCGAGCTATAAAAAACCAATGGATTGTGCTGGCTGATGAAGAAACAAAACGTACGTTAGTTTTCCTTGGCGCAAGTATAGATTCGGAGCGCTTGTATGCTGGCTTGAATCTGACTTTATTACGTTTCACTGTACCTGATCAACTTGATTCAAAGCAGGCATTGGCGAATCATTTAAAACAGCCGGCGCTTGAAACACTAGATAGAAATCACATTTACCAAGCGCAATCTATGCAGGAAAATTCTGAGTCTACTCCTGGCCAAGCTAATGCAATCCAGCTCCAAGGTGCGTCTTCTATTAGTACTCAAATAAATGGTGCATTTTGTGCTGATGATCTGCGTATTGGTATGATTGATAGTGCGGTGGATCGAGGCCACCCTGTATTAAGTAATAGCAAAGTCAGTTCGAAATCCTTTCTTGTCGGCGGTGTGAAATCGCCTACTTTACATGGCACAGCTGTAGCAAGCGTATTACTTGGCAAGTTCGAAAATAAAAAGCCCTTACTAGGTAATGCACATTTATATTCAGCGGAAGTTCTCTATCGACAGTCAGATTATGCGCAAGGGGCAAGTTTAAATGCCATTATTGACGCTATGAATTGGTTGCTTGAAGAGGAAGTTATGGTAATTAATATGAGCTTGGCAGGACCAGCCAATAGCATATTGAAAGCGGTCATTGGTGCAGCTAATAAGCAAGGAGCTTACATTGTTGCAGCTGCGGGAAATGAAGGACCTGCTGCTCCTGCGGTTTATCCTGCTGGATATGAAGATGTTGTTGCTGTTAGTGCAATTGATGAACATCAAAAAGCATACCGATGGTCTAATCAAGGTCCTTACATCGACTATGCAGCGTTGGGAGTGAATGTAGTAACGGCTCAATCTCAACAGCGTATAGGTCGTGAGTCAGGGACGTCAATGGCGGCACCTGTTGTATCCGCTGCACTGGTTTGTATTCTGGCTAAGTTAGCTGAAAACTCTGTTCCCGCGAGAGCCGAGGTAATGGATATGTTGTCTGCAAAAGCGCTTGATTTAGGGCCAAAAGGAAGAGACCCCATATATGGTATCGGTGTTATTCAAGCTAACAAGCTATGACACACGGATGCTTTTTCGCTTTCGCAATACAAGTTACAGCATTCCGGCTATCACTGTTTTTCTAACTGAATACGAATAAATTCTGGTAAATACGAAGGTGTACAATTTTTCGCAACATGTTCATCTTTATATAGAGCTAGCTTTTCGCCCAAAGCTATACATCTTGCTCTGTATTCTTCTTGAAAAATACCAATTTGACCCGCACAAAAATTCATCGCCCATTGAACATCTGGATCTTCGCTCGCTAATTTAGCCTCTAAGGATATTAGTAATTGAGCACTGTTATCTGGAGGTGTTTGACCAGTCCAACGTAAGCGAGCCTGATGATACCAAAACAAATGGCGCAGCATTGCAGAATTGTGGCCTTCCCACGACTCCAACAATCTTATAAGTTTTTTATCTTTCATTAACTGATTAGCCAGCAACCACTCTAGCAATTGGTTACGCTCTTCTTTGTTTTGTGATCGAATATCGTCAGTAAGTTTAAGAATAGTTTCCTCATTGAGCTGCGCTTTTTCAAAAATTAAAATTGCCAGAAGGCGTGGAAAGTGTTTTTTCGTTTCCCAAAGTTCGATACCAAGACAATGGTCTTTCTTAATGTTTTTCGCCAGTTTTTTTATGTCTCCTAGCTTAGGTGGAGCTGTTGTAAAGCTAGTAATTATTTCTTCTGCCTGCTCAGAAAATTTCATCGCTTTATTCCCTTTTTTAATTCTTGATGTGCAAACCATCGCTAGTAAATCATCTTTTTGAAAATAATTTAACTATTTCGGGAATAAAGTCATTTCTACTTCGTTATCTAAGTGTCATTCAAAGCAAACACGAGGAAAACTAAAATGACTAAGTTAAATAAAATAGTTCAAGTAATGTTAATTGCAGGCGTAGCACAAATCTCAATGAGCACTTTTGCTGCCGAAACAAACCTTAGCCAATCAATTACGGTTTCCAATGAAACGAAAGTTTCTCAATCAACAAATACAGAGTCAGGTAAAACTGAAACGAAAGTAAAAAATGATGTATCGGTCAATTCGTCGACAAATGCTGAAGTAGATGGCGCGGATTCTTCACCGCTCGAAGAACCTGTTGAAGGCGACAATAACGAAGAAGAGCCAGTTGAAGAAGGCGGAAACGCTGACGACAATGCTACGGATGAAGATGATGCTGGAGAAGGTAACTCTGATGACGATAGCTCCGAAGGCGGAAACTCAGAAGCAGCAGACCTTGGAGCGTCAAGTGTAAACTCGTTGGATTTAAGTAATGTAGTGGATCTTGAAGGTGCGCAATCAGCGACAGGTGAAGTGCTAAATAAGCTGAGTGAAGGTGGTAGTGAGCTGCTTAATGGCGCCTCAAATAACGTAAGTGCTCAGCTAAACTCTACAACTCAATTAGCTAGCACTACTGCATTAGATACTGTTTCTTTACTGAAGGCTGACAGTGCCGCAGCGTCTGATTCACTTGAGTCAGTGGGTGAAGATGCTGAAGAGGCGACAGAGAGTGATGAAGAGACTGATGTGACTTCGGATACTGATGGCGATCTTTTAGCTGAAGGCACTTCACAAGCTGATGGCTCTTTATTGGCTGATGGCTCCATAGCTGAAGGCTCTGCATTAACTGAGGCTACGTCGAAAGTGGCGGGTGAAATATCGCAAGCACTTGCACAAGATACGGCTTTGACTGCTGCGGCTGATGCATCATCTGCAATCACGCAAAGTGTTCAAACTTCAATGCTAGATTCAATCAGTTCTGATACACAAAACTCGGTTTCAGAATCGGTGAACGGTCAAATTAGTACTTTGGTTTCTGAGCAAATCAACAATGAAATAGCGGCAGCAACCGCAACGGAAGTTGCAAACTCGATTAGTAAAGACCTAGACCTGGGCCTTTAAATAATCATTCATCAACTTGCGCCGACCTTTGGTCGGCGCTCTTCTTCTTTTTTTTTCTTTTTTCTTTATTCTGAGGGTCCTAAAATGAAATTTATAATTAGTAGTATTATTGGTTTAGTCGCAGCAACTAGTAGTGTTAGCGCTTTGGCAAATACTAAGAGTGAGTTTAGCTTTGATGGTGAAGTGAATGCGGGGTTGATACACAATTCAGCATTGAGCGTGGATGAGATAGATGATGTCTCAAATAGCAGTGATAACGGTAACGAGATTGGTGCAAAACTAAATGCACGCTGGTCGCCAAACAATAAGTTCAAGATGGTTGCGGGCTATTCTTATCAGATGCAGAACTACAATACTTTTAGCCAATATGATTTAGCACTTCATCAGGTCAATTTAGACACAAGTTATCAGTTAAATACTGGTGAACTCGGATTTAGAATGGATGCAGCTAGAGCTAGTTTAGCCCAGACGACATTTTTGGATTTTCAGCAAGCAAGTGTTTATTACGGATTGTTCGTTCAGCCACAAACCTATGTGCGCACAAGCTTGAAGCTTAAGAATAGAGAGTTTGCAGAGCTGCAAGATAGAAACGCTGACGGTAAAGGGGTGTCTGCTGACGTGTTTTACTTTGCTAACAACGCTAATACGATGTTGATGCTTGGCTTAAACATCGAAGAAGAAAAAGCAAATAATCAGGAATTTACTTTTAAGTCCTTTGGACTGAACTCTAAGATCACACACAAGTTTTCTCTCTTTGGTTTAGGTTCGCAAGTGGGCTTAAATTGGCGTTACCTGAAAAAGGATTATTTGAACGTGCAAGAAGCAGCAGAGCGCGATGAAAACAGACAAGTACTTACTGCAACATGGTCGTTGAATATTTGGGATAACTTCGCGATAAAAACTGAGTTAGAACGAGGAGACTATAGTTCAGAACTTGAAACTTTAAACTATGAGCAGAACTTGGCAAGCCTAGGAATTACTTACCAATGGTAATATACAGAAGTGACTAACAAGCTGCAGAGTGTTGTGCTCGAGATTTATAAGAGTACACATTCTGCTTCGGCAATCTAAACTTACTTGTTCATTTTTAAGCATTGATATTATAACTTAGTCACGACTGTGTTAATGAAACTAATAACGAGATAAATATTATGAGTTTGCACCAGCTAGTATATATCAGTGTTGCGACAGAAAAGTTTAATCAAGAAAGTCTGTTTGAAATTTTAGACGTTGCAAAAGAAAACAACTCCCACCAGGACATTACAGGGAGCCTTCTTTATGATGCCGGAAGATTCATTCAGATTCTGGAAGGAGACCGAGCAGATATTACTAGCTTGTTTAAAAAAATATCTGAAGATCCAAGGCACAAAAGCATTAGGCTTTTGTATTTAGATGAAACATCAATTCGTTTATTTCCAAAATGGTCTATGAATATGGTAAATCTAAAGACAGATAAACCAAAAAACCTTGCTGTACTGAAAGGCCTACTTAGTCAAATTGATACTGACAAAAAAATCGGAACAACACCTGCTGCCCTTGCATTATTTAAAGCATTTAAGGAAGCTAATTAGCGGTAATTTACATCTCATATTTTTGTATTTAGAAAATACATCTGATCTGCAGTGCACTTATATCACTTACTTTTTTTGATATTAATGCACATTATTACAATAGAAGCGAACACCCCTGCGCTTAAAAATATCTTAATTGCGATGTTGTTGCGGGGTGTTGACTAAAACTAAAATGAAAAATAATGTTTTGCCAGTTAAAACTTCATTTTCTAAATGTCTCTGCAAAAGCGTTGTCTAAATCAGCAATCAGATCATCAGGATGCTCCAAGCCAATTGACAAACGAATTAAACCATCACTCACACCAAACTTATCTCGCATCTCTGCATCAACACCTGAATGAGTGGTACTTCCTGGGTGACAGACTAAACTCTCACTTCCGCCAAGGCTTACCGCAGATTTAAATATGCTGAGATTATTAATTAAACGAAATGCATCAGCCTTAGTAATGTCTAAAACAAACGAGAAAGTTGAACTAGGGCCCGAGCATTGGCGTTTATAAACGGTCTGATATGCGCTATCGAGAATAAACTCAGGATGCAGTATTTTCGCCTTGATATATGTATTCTCAGCTAACCATTGTGCGACTTTTCGTCCACTATCAGCTGCACGTTCCATTCTGATGCTTAAAGTTTCGAGTGAACGGGAAATCATCCAGCTTGTATGAGGATCAAGGTTTAAACCTAAAGCACCACGAGTAGCGCGTACCGGTCGAAGCTTCTCGCGGCTGCCGCAAACGGCACCAGCCACCAAGTCACTGTGCCCGCCCACGTATTTTGTCAGTGAATACATCGCAATATCGATACCTTGAGGCACTGCTTGTTGAAAAACAGGTCCCATGAGTGTGTTATCACAAACGCTGATTGGGCGGTGTCCTGTTTCTTTCTCGATGATATCTAAGGAGCGATTCAGCGCACTAAAATCGACAAGGGAATTTGTTGGGTTCGCGGGTGATTCTATAAAAACCATAGCGACACGGCCTTTTTTGCTAGCCTCACGCAAAGAATTCAATATTTCTGTTTCATCAAGTCCGTCATGGAACTCGGCTGTTTTAATATTAAATTGAGGCAAAAACTTGCGAATAAGTGTTTCAGTGCCTCCGTAAAGTGGTGCGCTTTGAACAACAACATCACCGGGTCGCAAATAGCTTAGAAGAATGGCACTGATTGCCCCCATGCCGCTAGAGCAAACAACGGAGCTTTCCGAACCTTCGAAAAGGGATAAGCGGTCTTCAATGATTTCGACGTTAGGGTGGTTAAAGCGACTGTAAATAAGTCCGCCAACGTTGCCTTTTGGAGCCGGCTTTCGTCCAGCCATGATGTGAAAGAATTCTTCGCCTTCTTCCGGGGTCTGATATGCGAATGTTGATGTTAAGAAAACAGGTGGTTTTACGGAACCTTCTGATAATTGCGGGTTATAACCGTAGGACATCATCATTGTTTCAGGCTTTAATGCATGTTTGCCTATTTTATTTTTTTTGTAGTTTCCGTCGTTAGCCATTATTTTCTCTTTTTAATTATTCGAGTCGACAAACGCCGACTCGATTTACACCGTCTTAGTTGATTTTCTTGTACTTCAAGCGATGAGGTTCTACAACATCATGGCCAAAGGTTTTTTTCAACCAAGCTTCGTAATCATTATAGTTACCTTCGTAGAAGTTAATCTTACCTTCATCGCGATAGTCCATAATATGCGTTGCAACTCTATCTAAGAACCATCTGTCATGCGAAATAACCATGACACAACCCGGGAATTCAAGAATTGCATTTTCTAGTGCGCGTAAGGTCTCTACGTCAAGATCATTGGTTGGTTCATCCAGAAGTAAAGTGTTACCGCCAGCTTTCAACAACTTAGCTAAATGCACTCGGTTTCGTTCACCACCAGACAAATCTTTCACAAACTTTTGTTGGTCAGTACCTTTGAAGTTGAAGCGGCTACAATAAGCTCGACTATTAATTTCAAAGTTACCAATTTTTACAATATCTTGACCGTCAGAAAGCTCTTGGAAAACGGTTTTATTGCCGTCCATATGATCCCTAAATTGATCGACGCTAGCCAGTTGAACCGTATCGCCAATATCTATTGTGCCAGAATCTGGCTTTTCGTCGCCGGTTAGCATTCTAAACAAAGTAGACTTACCCGCGCCGTTTGGCCCAATAATGCCCACAATTGCGCCTTTCGGTACTTTGAATGTTAAATCATCAATGAGTAAACGGTCACCGTAGGATTTTCGAAGGTTAGTGACTTCAATGACTTTGTCACCTAGGCGCTCCCCTGGTGGAATAAATAGTTCGTTTGTTTCATTCCGTTTTTGATAATCACCAGTATTGAGTTCTTCAAAGCGTGACATCCTTGCTTTGCTTTTAGCTTGGCGACCTTTTGGATTGCTTCGAACCCACTCAAGTTCTTGTTTAATTGATCTTTGACGAGCATTTTCTGTGCGCTCTTCTTGCTCCAAACGCGCATCTTTTTGCTCTAACCAGCTAGAGTAATTGCCTTCCCAAGGAATACCTTGGCCACGGTCTAGCTCTAAGATCCAACCCGCAACGTTATCCAAGAAGTATCTATCATGGGTAATCGCAACAACAGTGCCTTCATAATCATGTAGGAATCGTTCTAACCAAGCTACAGATTCAGCATCTAAGTGGTTAGTTGGTTCATCGAGTAATAGCATTTCAGGTTTTTCTAACAAAAGGCGGCACAATGCAACGCGGCGTTTCTCACCACCAGATAGCTTGCTTACGTCTGCATCCCATGGTGGTAATCGCAATGCGTCGGCGGCACGCTCAAGTGCATTCTCTAAATTATGACCATCTTTGGTTTGAATAATCGCTTCCATTTCACCTTGCTCTTTTGCAAGTGCATCGAAGTCAGCATCAGGTTCAGCATAAGCTGCGTATATCTCATCAAGTCGCGACAACGCATTGGCTACATCAGCGACGGCCTCTTCAATATTGCCTCTAACATCTTTACTTTCATCTAACTGAGGCTCTTGTGGCAAATAACCTATTTTTAGGCCAGGTTGTGGAATTGCTTCACCTTCAATCTCTGTATCCAAACCAGCCATAATTCGTAATAGCGTTGACTTACCAGAACCATTTAAGCCGAGAACACCAATTTTGGCGCCAGGGAAAAAACTGAGAGAGATGTTTTTAAGAATTTGACGATTAGGTGGGACAATTTTCCCCACTCTATGCATGCTATATACATATTGAGCCATAGTTCTTTCTTTTAACCTTTAAGTTAGTGTTTTACATGAATTCGGAACGCAATTTTAGAGACTCTTTATGCTACAAAATTTGCTAAATCCGAGTTTGATTGATTGAATTGTAAGGACTTTGGCTATTAAGTACTAGCAAATATCTGTGATATCATCGATAAAATAAGATAAAAGCTCACAAATTAAGGAGTCGTATGCCAGCGTCTTACTCTTTGCAGGAACTTGCACAACATATTGGTGGTGAATTACAAGGCGATCCAAAAGCCATTATTACTAGCATGGGCACACTTGAGGGTGCTAAAGAAGGACAAATGTCTTTCTTAACCAATTCAAAATATAAGAATGACATGTTAAATACAAAGGCTACGGCAGTTATTCTTAAAGAGGCTGATGCTGAGTTTTGTAAAAGTAATAAAATTATTCATACAGATCCGTATGTTGCCTTTGCTAAAGCTGCGCAATTGTTGGATTCCACTCCTGTTCAGGATAAAGGTATTTCAGAATTTGCGTACATACACCCAACGGCAATCATTGGCGAGAGTGCGAGCATCGGACCCGGTGCAGTTATTGAAAAAAATGTAAAGATTGGCGACAACGCTGTTATTGGCGCGAATACAGTAGTGGGGGAAGGTGCACAAATTGGCGATGATTTGAATTTACGGGCGAATGTGACCATTTACCATAAGGTTGTACTAGGCAATCGTGTGTCAATTCATAGTGGCACAGTGATTGGCTCTGATGGCTTTGGCTATGCTAACGACAAAGGTGTTTGGGTAAAAATACCGCAAACAGGGACTGTGCAGATTGGCGATGATTGTGAAATTGGAGCTAACACTTGTATTGACCGTGGTGCATTAGATAACACGATTATTGGCAATGATGTCATTATCGATAATCTTGTACAGATTGCACACAACGTAACTGTTGGTGATCACTCTTGTATTTGCGGTGGAACTGGCATTGCAGGCAGTTCAAACATTGGTAAATATGTGGTGATCGCGGGTACTTGCGTCGTAAATGGACATATTGATATTTGCGACAAGGTGCAAATTACAGGTTTTAGCATGGTTACGAAGTCAATTACACAACCGGGTGTCTATTCTTCAGGCATGCCTGTACAGCCAAATCGTGAGTGGCAAAAAAACACGGTGAGACTGCGTCAAATAGATAAATTAGTAGAGCGTGTTAAAGCATTAGAGAGCCTGCATAAGTAGGCTTTACAATTGCTTATATTTAATTCCAATAAAGCCTATACAAGCGGCTTAAAATGCTTAAAATATCGAGTCTAAAAATTAGGTAATTAAGCATAATTCAGAGTTTTCTAGCAAAGTTAATCAAATTCATACAATTCGCTTCTTATTTGTCTGAACATTAACGCCTTTTAAGCTACTGAAATACATACGCAAACAAGCTGAGCAGGGGACACACATGTTATCAAGTAATATGAATATTGCAGAATTCGATCCAGAATTGGCTGCTGCGATAAAAAACGAACACCAACGTCAAGAACATCATATCGAGCTTATTGCGTCTGAAAACTACTGTAGCCCAAGAGTGATGGAAGCGCAGGGTTCGCAACTTACTAATAAATACGCTGAAGGTTACCCTGGTAAGCGTTACTATGGTGGTTGTGAATACGTTGATATTGCAGAAGAATTGGCAATTGAAAGAGCGAAACAGTTATTTAACTGTGATTATGCTAACGTTCAACCGCATTCTGGTTCACAAGCAAACACTGCTGTGTTCATGGCTTTGATCGAAGCGAATGATACCGTATTAGGCATGAGCTTATCGGATGGCGGTCACCTTACACACGGTTCACATGTTAACTTCTCTGGTAAAACTTATAACGCCGTTCAATATGGTTTGCATCCTGAAACTGGCATTATTGATTATGAGCAAGTAGAAGCTCTCGCGTTAGAGCATAAGCCTAAATTGATTATTGGTGGTTTCTCTGCTTACTCTGGCATCGTTGATTGGGCACGTTTTCGCGAAATCGCAGACAAAGTCGGCGCGTACTTGCTAGTCGATATGGCTCATGTTGCTGGCTTGGTTGCAGCCGGTGTTTATCCTAGTCCTTTACCACATGCCCATGTTGTCACGACAACTACACACAAGACATTAGCCGGCCCACGTGGTGGTTTAATTTTGGCAGCAAATGGCGATGAAGCTTTTTACAAAAAGCTAAATAGCTCAGTGTTCCCTGGCAACCAAGGTGGTCCTTTGTGCCACGTTATTGCAGCTAAGGCTGTTGCTTTTAAAGAGGCCCTTGAGCCAGAGTTTAAAACTTATCAGCAGCAAGTACTAAAAAATGCAAAAACGATGGTGTCTGTTTTACAAGATCGCGGTTACAAAATCGTGTCTAACGGCACAGATAACCACTTGTTCTTGCTAGATCTTATCGATAAAGACATCACTGGTAAGGCCGCTGACGCTGCTTTAGGTAATGCTAATATTACGGTAAACAAAAACTCAGTACCAAACGATCCAAGATCACCATTCGTTACAAGTGGTCTGCGTATTGGCTCTCCAGCTATTACACGCCGCGGCTTTAAAGAAGAAGAAGCGGCTCAAGTGGCTACTTGGATGTGTGACGTTTTGGACAATATTGAAGATCAAAGTGTTATCGATAGAGTGAAGGGTGAAGTCGTTGCATTATGTGAGCGCTTCCCTGTATACGGCTAGTCTAGGTTTAGAATTTACATAAACTTAGTAACAGGCCATACACTAATGTATGGCCTTACTTATTTTTGGAGCAGTAGCTCATGTTTTGTCCGTTTTGTTCAGCACAAGAAACCAAAGTAATTGATTCTAGGCTCGTAGCCGATGGAGCACAGGTGCGCAGGCGCCGCGAGTGTCTTGAATGTCATGAACGTTATACTACTTTCGAAATTGCTGAATTAGTTATGCCTAGGGTTGTTAAACGAGACGGTTCTCGTGAACCTTTTAACGAAGACAAGTTAAGAGCCGGCTTACAAAGGGCCCTTGAAAAACGTCCTGTAAGCACAGAACAAGTTGAAAACTGTATTGTGCGCATTAAGTCATCCTTGCGTGCAACAGGTGAGAGGGAAATTAAAAGTGAGTTGGTAGGGAGTCTGATTATGGATGCCCTGAAAGAGCTCGATAAAGTAGCTTATGTACGTTTTGCTTCGGTATATCGTTCGTTTGAAGATATTCGCGAGTTTGGTGAAGAAATTGCCAAGCTAGGTGATTAATGCCCAAGTTTACTAAACTCGATGCCCAATGGATGTCGCTAGCGCTCAAGCTAGCATCTAAAGGGCGTTTTTCAACTACACCCAATCCGAATGTGGGTTGTGTTATTGTTGATGCTAAAAACAATATAATAGGCACGGGCTATCATCAAAAGTCAGGTCAAGCTCACGCAGAAGTCAATGCCTTAGTTGATGCGGGTTTCGTTCCTCATCAAAACACTGACATTAAAACAGCTAACTCTCAGTCTAAACCAATCACTGAAGGCGCTACAGCTTACGTAACACTCGAACCTTGCAGCCATGTTGGAAAAACACCTCCCTGTGCACTAGCGCTGATTGAAGCAAGAATCAGTCGAGTAGTAATAGCGAGCGTTGATAAAAATCCAGAGGTAAAATATAAAGGCATTCAACTCTTATTGGATGCCGGCATTAAAGTCGATGTTGGACTTATGGAAGCAGAAGCTGACAAGCTAAATATCGCATTTAATCATCGAATGACTAAGAATCGTCCCTTCGTGACAGTAAAATTAGCAACAAGTCTCGACGGCAGAACGGCCTTGGCAAATGGCAAGAGTAAGTGGATAACTGGCACGAAGGCAAGAGCGAATGTGCAGGTGGAGAGGGCACTGAGCTGTGCTATTTTAAGTGGTGCAGATACAGTTCTTGCCGATGACCCTAAGTTAAATGTGCGTTGCGACGAATTACCAGAGTTTGAAAATACACTTTTTAAACAACGCGGAACTCAGCCAATTCGCATTATCATTGATGGTCAGAATAGACTCGACAATAGCTATCAAATTTTTCAGGACGAACATCCAGTAATAGTCTTCAATGCAGAACATAACAAAAACTTGAGCACATTGAATGTGGAGCAAATTCAAGTTGGCTTAGTAGATTCAAATAATATTCGGACGTCAGAAGCTCGGAAGTATTTGGATTTACAGGCTATAATGCATGTCTTGGCAAAAAAACAAATCAATAGAGTGTGGACTGAAACAGGATCTGCCTTATCCGGTGCGTTAATGAATGCCAATTTAGTAAATGAATTAATCATTTATCAAGCACCTATGTTACTAGGTAGCGATGCTAGAGGCGCCGTAGATATTGGTGTACTGAACAATTTGGATGAGGCTATCAA
This sequence comes from Glaciecola sp. MF2-115, assembly GCF_047250385.1. Lineage (NCBI taxonomy): Bacteria > Pseudomonadati > Pseudomonadota > Gammaproteobacteria > Alteromonadales > Alteromonadaceae > Glaciecola > Glaciecola sp. MF2-115. The sequence continues at coordinate 29,376 of NZ_JBLBVM010000037.1, read as the reverse complement.
GCCCGACTTGCAAGAGGTGATTCAAGTAGGGAACGATCTAAAATTACGCTTATCTATTACAAGCTAGCAGCGAATAAACACAACGAACAAGTTTAGCTAGAAATAAGTAGCTAGAAATACATAGCCAAAAAAACACAATAAGGAGTGCGCTTGCATGTTTACTGGGATTATAGAAGCTAAAGGACAGATAAGGTCTTTAGTGAATCATGGTGATGACATTCGCCTGACAGTAGAGACAGGCAAACTGGATATGAGTGATGTTGCTTTAGGTGACAGCATTGCAACCAATGGCGTTTGTCTAACGGTTGTCGAATTCGGTGAGCACCACTACAGTGCTGACGTGTCCTCAGAAACTATAAAGTATACAGGCTTTGCTAACTATAGTAATGGCAGCTCTGTTAATTTAGAGAAAGCAATGCGGGCGGATACTCGTTTTGGCGGACATATTGTCAGTGGGCACGTTGATGGAGTGGGCGAAGTTATTTCCGTGACCGATCATCAACGCTATGTAGAAATTTGGGTGAAAGCACCCGACGAACTTGCAAAATATATCGCTCACAAGGGATCTATTACAGTCGATGGTGTTAGTTTGACGGTGAACGAAGTGAAAGGTGCGTCTTTTATGTTGTGGTTAATACCTCATACATTGCAAGAAACCGTCATCGGTGATTACACCAAAGGCACTAAAGTGAATTTAGAAGTAGATGTTATTGCACGTTACCTCGAAAGATTAATGCTCGGTGATAAAGCGGCTGATGAAAAGCAAGATATCAGCATGTCGTTTTTAGCAGAACATGGCTATTTGAAGTAAATTTATTATCGATTGAAGGCATAAGCCACAAGAGCTAACGCAGTGTCATCAGCGTTAAATCAGGCTTTTCACAACAGATTTTTAAAACAGATTTTTTACAACAGACTTTATACAACATATTAAGAGAACAGTAATGGCGTTAAACACAACACAGGAAATTATTGAAGACATCAAAATGGGCAAGATGGTCATTTTGATGGATGATGAAGACCGTGAGAATGAAGGTGATCTCATCATGGCTGCGGAACATGTAACGCCTGAAGCTATTAATTTCATGGTTACTCATGCACGTGGTCTCGTTTGTTTGCCAATGACTGCAGAGCGATGCCAACGTTTGAAGCTACCTTTGATGGTAGATAACAATAATGCGCAGTTCTCTACCAATTTCACCGTTTCTATCGAAGCAGCTGAAGGTGTAACTACGGGTATATCAGCCTCGGACAGAGCTCGAACTGTGCTAGCAGCAGCAAGTCCAACAGCAAGCGCTAAGGATATTGTTCAACCAGGTCATATCTTCCCACTTATTGCGAAAGAGGGCGGTGTTCTAAACAGAGCTGGTCACACTGAAGCCGGTGTAGACCTAGCAAGGCTGGCAGGCTGTGAGCCCGCTTCAGTTATCGTCGAAATTTTAAATGATGATGGCACGATGGCAAGAAGACCTGAGCTTGAAGTGTTTGCTAAAAAGCATGATTTGAAAATAGGTACAATCGCCGACCTCATCGAGTATAGAAACTTAAATGAGACAACCATCGAGCAAGTAGCGACCTGCAAGCTACCAACGGCCTTTGGTGATTTTGAGCTGATTACATTTAAAGATGTGATCGATGAGCAAGTTCATTTTGCACTCAAGAAAGGGGATATTGTTGAAGATCAACCCACCTTAGTGAGAGTACATTTGAGCAACACCCTAAGTGACTTACTAGGTTCAACGCGAGCCGTGAGCCGCTCAATGCCATTGTCGGAATCTATGCAACGTATCAACGATGAAGGTGGCGTGCTCGTTCTCCTTGGTAAAAAAGAAGACATTATTTCACAAGTTAAACAGTTTGAAGCGGAAGATAGTGGCGAAGTAGCAGAAGGAAAAGCTTGGCATGGCTCTTCACGCACAGTAGGCGTGGGCAGCCAAATTCTAGCCAGCTTAGGGATTAAAAAGATGCGCTTATTGAGTAAGCCAGTCAAATACTCCGCACTGTCAGGTTTCGGTCTTGAAGTGGTCGAATACATTTACGAAGAAAAATAAACCCTTTTAGTAATTAATATTCGCGTGACTTGTGGTATACTTCGCGCCGATTTTTTTGGAGAGCAAAAATGATAGAAATTGAAGGTAATATTCGCGCAACAGGCAAAAAATTCGCCATCGTTGTAGCACGCTTTAACAGTTTTGTAGTTGAAAGTTTGTTGGATGGTGCATTAGATACGCTTGACCGCCATGGTGAAGTTAACACTGATGACGTGACTGTAGTCCGTGTACCAGGCGCTTACGAATTACCTATCGTCGCTAAAAAACTCGCAGAAAAAAATAAATATGATGCCATTATTGCACTAGGTGCCGTAATACGTGGCGGTACTCCGCATTTTGATTTTGTTGCTGGTGAATGCAACAAAGGTTTGGCTCAAGTTTCGCTAGAAGCCGGTATTCCAGTGGCATTTGGTGTTATCACTACCGACAGCATCGAGCAGGCAATAGAGCGTTCAGGCACAAAAGCCGGAAACAAAGGTTCAGAAGCAGCGTTAAGCGCACTTGAAATGGTTAACGTTATTAGCGCTATTGAAGAGGCTAACTAAGTGAAACCTGCCGCGCGACGCAAAGCTAGAGAGCTAGCAGTTCAAGGTCTATACGGTTGGCAAATGAGTGGCAACCAGATAGAACAGATTGAGCTAAGTATTGCTACTACCAATAATATGCAAAAAGTAGATATGGAATACTTTCAAGCACTTTTGCGCGGAGTCGCAGAGAGAACAGAAGAACTAGACAAGGCTATCAAGCCTTATCTTGGACGCTTACCTGAAGAGCTTGATCCTGTTGAAAAAGCAATTTTACGCTTAGCAACCCTTGAGTTGCTTGAACGATTTGATACACCTTTTAAGGTGGTTATTAATGAATCAATTGAATTAGCAAAAACTTTTGGCGCTGAAGAGAGTCATAAGTTCATCAACGGCGTATTAGATAAAGCTGTTAAAACACTCCGAAAAGACGAAAGAAGCTAATTCAGTGAAAGAGTTTGATTTAATTGGTAACTACTTTGCGAAAGGTGGTTATGTGCGTAAAGATGTGCTGCTGGGCATTGGCGACGATGCAGCAGTCACAAAAGTACCTGTCGGACAATGTGTTGTTACAACCACAGACACACTTATTGAGGGCGTTCATTTCTTGGCAGAAACAGCGCCTGAAGCGATTGCCCACAAAGCAATCGCTGTAAATTTAAGTGACTTATCGGCGATGGGTGCTGAACCGGCATGGATTAGCCTATCATTATCTTTACCTAGCATTGATGAAGGTTGGGTCAAAGCCTTCTCAGAAAAAATTCATAGCCTCAGCCATTATTTCTCTTTCCAATTGATCGGTGGTGATACGGTTCAAGGACCTCTCAGTATTACTGTCACGGCCCAAGGTTTCATTCCGGACGATAATCAAATAACTCGCAGCGGCGCCCAAGCGGGCGATTGGATTTTAGTGACTGGATGTTTAGGTGATGCAGGGCTTGGACTTGATTTACTTAGAAACAAAGTGAAAATCACTAATCCTGAACATGCAGCTTATTTAAAAAATAGGCATTGGTTTCCAACACCAAGAGTTTTGGCGGGTACGACCCTTCGCAGAATTGCAAGCTCATGCATAGACATATCTGATGGTTTACTAAAGGACTTAGAGCATGTGATCTCCCGCTCTGACGTTGGTGCCCTAGTTCAGCTTGATAAATTACCTATTTCAGAAGCTCTTGGTGAAAGTATTGAAGATGTCGTTGATGCTGTCACTTATGCAGCTACGGCGGGTGATGATTACGAATTGCTCTTTACGGTGCCTGAAGAACAAAGAGTTCATATCGAAACCTCACTAGCTAGTTACAATATTCCAGTTACCTGTATTGGGCAAATTACCGGAGCGAAAGGGAAGCTTGATCTTCGTCTTGACGAAAAACCTTTCGAGTTTGAATCTAGGCTTCACGGTTTCGAGCATTTTTCTTAATGGATAAAGTTCTGCGCCAAAGAGTTAGTATGAAAAATCCAATCCACTTTTTGGCCTTGGGTTTTGGCTCTGGTTTAGTTCCATTAATGCCCGGCACGTTTGGCTCATTAGCTGCAGTCCCCATCATTTATGCTATGAGTTTTCTATCCTTTAAACTCTTCATTGCGATCACGTTGTTTAGTTTTTTCATTGGTATTTACCTTTGCGGCAGAACCGCAAGGGACATGAAAATGCATGATCATGGCTCGATCGTATGGGATGAAGTTGCTGGTATGATGGTAACGTTTATTGCAATCCCTATTAATCCTTTGTCTTTACTACTAGGGTTTTTGCTTTTCCGCTTTTTTGATATCCTGAAACCTTGGCCAATACGTGTGTTTGATAAACGCGTGCATGGTGGGTTTGGCATTATGATTGATGATATTGTCGCTGGCGTGATGGCGTGTGCTTGTTTGCATGGACTATTTCATCTATTGCCTGCTATCTTTGAAATCAGTCCATTGTAGTTCGTTCTGACCTTACTACTCATTAATACTCAATACTTCATTCTTTACTAAATTCGTATTTACAAATCTGCGACACGCTTGTGTCGCAAATTCCTTCTCTTCAATTAGATTACGCAGCTCAAAGTATTAATAGCGTACTAACTATTTGCTTCAACAGCTTTGATGATTCCATCGGTATCAAGCCCAAGCTCTGCATACATTTCTTGCTGAGTACCTTGCATAATGAATTCGTCAGGTAAACCTAGTTGTACTAAATTCGGCGTGAGTTTGTTTCTGAATAAAGCTTCTGCAACACCACTGCCGGCACCGCCAGCAATTGCGCCATCTTCTAGTGTGACCAATAAGTCATGAGATTTTGCGGTTTTAACTAAGGCGTCTTCATCGAGCGGTTTAACAAATCGCATATCAATTAATGTCGCATTCAACTTCTCAGCGGCTTCTACAGCGTAAGGCATCAATGTACCAAAGTTGAGAATTGCCACCCTTTCGCCAGTTTTGACAGTAAGGGCTTTACCTATTTCTATCAGCTGCATTTCGCCAGTAGCATCAATACCAGAACCTTTGCCTCTTGGATATCTTACGGCTGCAGGTTTATTCGCTTTATGGCCAGTATAAAGCATGTTTCGGCATTCTACTTCATCAGATGGCGTCATGATTATCATATTTGGAATACAGCGCAGAAAACTAATATCAAACGCGCCTTGGTGTGTTGGGCCATCGGCTCCGACTAAACCCGCCCGATCAATAGCAAATAATACAGGTAAGTCTTGGATGGCAACATCATGAATTAGCTGATCATATGCGCGTTGAAGAAAAGTAGAGTATATAGCTACTATCGCATTTTTTCCCTCACGTGCCATACCTGCAGCCAGAGTAACTGAATGCTGCTCGGCGATGGCAACATCAAAGTATTGCTCAGGAAAGCGCTGTGAAAACTCAACCATGCCAGAGCCTTCACGCATCGCCGGTGTGATAGCCATTAAATCAGGATCAAGCTGTGCCATATCGCAAAGCCAAGTACCAAAAATCGCAGAGAAATTGGGTGAACTTGGAGCAGACTTTGGCAATCGTTCTTCCAAATGATTAAATTTAGGAACAGCATGCCATTTGATAGGATCTTGTTCAGCTTGTTCGTAACCTTTTCCTTTCTTGGTTACGACATGCAGAATTTTTGGCCCTGACATTTTGCGCATATTTGCAAGTGTATCGACTACCGCGTGAACATCATGTCCATCGATGGGACCAAAATAGTTAAAACCGAGCTCCTCAAAGATAGTACCCGGAACTACCATGCCTTTAATGTGTTCTTCTGCTCTGCTCGCGAAATCTTTTATAGGTGGTACTGAACTTAATAACTTTTTGCCACCATCACGAATGCTGTTAAATAAATTTCCTGTCAAAAGGCGAGCAAGATGACTGTTCAACGCTCCTACGTTTTCCGAAATCGACATCTCATTGTCGTTCAAGATAACTACCATGTCTTTAGCGATATCACCAGCGTGATTCAAGGCTTCAAACGCCATACCTGCAGTCATCGCACCGTCGCCAATCACAGCAACAACTTTGCGCCCTTTATCTTCTTGTTCAGCAGCAATCGCCATACCTAGCGCCGCACTAATTGAAGTTGATGAGTGACCAACGGCAAAGGTGTCGTATTCGCTTTCAGGTGGCCACGGGAAAGGGTGAAGCCCACCTTTTTGGCGGATCGTAGTCATACGATCACGGCGGCCTGTCAATATCTTATGAGGGTAAGCTTGATGACCCACATCCCAAACGACGCGATCGAATGGTGTATTGTATACATAATGCAAAGCAACGGTTAGCTCAACGGTACCGAGGCCTGAGGCAAAATGGCCGCTACTTAAGCTAACACTATCAAGCAGATAGCGACGCAGTTCATTTGCAATTTTAGTTAGTGCTTCTTTTGGTTGAGCACGTAACTCTACTGGTGTGTTTGCTTTCGCTAAATTTGGATAATCAGCTAGGTTTAACGTCATTGTGTTTTTAATCTTCTGTCATTGATACCGCGTACTCATGTGATTATAGCATTATTGATGAGTATCTAAGGTGTCTTTTCTATTCGTAATCCGTTTACTTTGGCGTGCATTTTGTAATAATTTTTAAAATGCAAAGCGTTTCATGCAACGAGTCTTGTGCCATGTGCCTAAAACACCGCTAATAAGGCAAAAGTCTATAGCTGAGACTCTAAAGCTGAGAATCTAAAACTGAGTGCGCAGAGCTAAGTGACTAAAGCTAATACTTTCTTGAAACTAAATAATCCGTAAACGCCTTTAATTGTTCCGTATCGTATGGCAAAGAGCTAATCGCTTGAAGTGCTTCATGATGTAGCTTTTGTAAAAAGCTCTGCGAACCTTCCAAGCCTAAATGCGACACAAACGTGTTTTTGTTTAACTCAAAGTCAGAGCCTTGCGGCTTTCCTAAAGTTTCACTGTCAGATATGACGTCTAAAATGTCATCTTGAACTTGAAACGCTAGGCCTACCTTTTTTGCATAGCGTTGCAACAACTCGGTTTCTTCATCCGTAATGCGTGGTGCGAGAATCGAACCGAGTGAGACGCAAGCACTTAACAATGCACCCGTTTTTAATTGGTGAAGCTGGGTGAGTTGTTCCAATGAAATATCATTTCCTGTTGCTATCAAATCAATGCTCTGTCCTGCACACATGCCATTGACCCCAGAAGCCTTTGCTATCACTCGTGCTAAATCTATTCGTTTGGCATCATTCGGTGCTGACAATGGATGATTTAGTACGATTTCAAATGCTAAAGTTTGCAGTGCATCTCCAGCTAGAATTGCTGTCGCTTCACCATATTGAATATGGTTTGTTGGCTTTCCTCGGCGCAACGCATCGTCATCCATGGCCGGTAAGTCATCATGTATTAAGGAATAGGCATGAATACATTCAATTGCCATGCTTGCAACATCGAGATCATCTTGATCTGCGCCGAGCATTTCACCCACAATTGAAAGCAGCAGTGGGCGCATTCGTTTGCCACCGCCGACAGCGCTATACTTCATTGCTGCGACTAATTCATTAGCAGTTTGTGTTTGCTGCTCTATAAACTGTGTTAGCTTTTGATCAATGCGGGCTTGTACGTTTTGCTGGATACTGGAAAATGACATTTCGGATGACATGAGGTCTACAGCTCGTCACTATCGAAGTCGCTTAGTGTCTCTTCACCATTTGACTGCATCAAGATTTGCACTTTCTGCTCAGCTGCTTTTAACTGAGCCTGACTTTGACGTGCCAACTGAATACCACGTTCAAATTTCTTTAATGACTCTTCCAAGGGAATGTCACCTTTTTCCATTTCTACTACGATTTCTTCCAGCTCTTGCATAGCTGACTCGAAGGATGTTTTTTGTTCTGTCATTAACTTCATTTTTCTTTATAAATGCTTGGTCAGAACCTTAACTGAGGGGCGATTCAAGGTCAATTGATTTGCCGCAATATCAAGAAAAATATTCCTTTGTTTATAAAGCTTTTGCTATTTATGCCGTTAACACTTTTGCAGGCTGTTGTTATTCCAAAATACAGAGGTATTGAAAGTAATACTGTGAATAAAAAAGTAATCGGTAAACTGTGCACAATGACTTATTTCAATTTTCTTAGATGCATCATTAATAGGAGCGAAACGTGGATTTAGCAACCCTGATAGGTATGATTGGTGCCATAGGTTTTGTCGTCATGGCAATGATCTTAGGTGGCGATTTGGGGATGTTTTTCAACGTACCTTCTGTTCTTATCGTATTTGGCGGCTCTATCTTTGTTGTGTTATCACAATATCCACTCGGTCAATTTTTAGGTGCAGGGAAAGTAGCGGCTAAAGCTTTTATGTTCAAAATACAAAGCCCTGAAGAACTCATCGAAAAAATCGTTGAAATGGCTGATGCTGCTCGTAAAGGCGGCTTTCTTGCTTTGGAAGAAGCTGTCATTGAAAATGCATTCATGCAAAAAGGTGTCGACATGCTAGTTGATGGCCATGATGTGGAAGTAGTAAGAACCACTATGGGCAAAGACATTACCAACACCTCAGAACGACACAACGCAGGTTCAGTTATTTTTAAATCTTTGGGTGATGTTGCTCCTGCAATGGGAATGATCGGTACGCTTGTAGGATTAGTTGCGATGTTATCAAACATGGATGACCCCAAAGCGATTGGTCCAGCGATGGCGGTTGCTCTTTTAACGACTTTGTATGGTGCTTTCTTATCTAACGTTATCTGTTTACCAATTGCCTTTAAACTAACCGTGCGCGCGGCAGAAGAAAGACTGAATCAAAGCCTGATACTCGATGGAATTTTGGGTATAGCTGACGGTCAAAACCCGCGTGTTATTGAAGGTGTGTTGAAAGGTTACATCGCGGAAGGTAAGCGAGGAACTGGGGAAACAGAATAGTGGAAGACGAATGCCCTAAATGTCCCCCCGAAGGTCTGCCTGCGTGGATGGGAACTTTTGCTGACCTAATGTCACTCTTAATGTGCTTCTTCGTGCTATTGCTTTCTTTCTCTGAGATGGACGTTAAGAAGTTCAAACAAATTGCCGGCTCAATGGCATTTGCCTTCGGCGTTCAAAATAAAATCGAACTTAAAGATATTCCGAAAGGAACCAGTGTTATTGCCATGGAATTCCGCCCAGGCAAACCTGATCCAACGCCCATCGAAACTGTGCAACAAATAACAACAGAAATCACCAAGCCTATGCTCAACTTCCAAGACGGTGAAGAAGACAATGCGGGTGGTAGACAAAAACAACGTGGAACCTTTAGGGGCGGGCAATCAGCACAAACGGCAAATCAAACTGCCGCCTCTGCAGCCGCTGCCGCAAGTAAAGAACAAGTCGCAAAAAATATGAAAAAAGTTGAAGACTTGCTGCAAAAAGAAATCAAAGATGGTGCGGTAGATGTTGAAAACTTAGGGCAACAGATCATTATTCGGATACGAGAAAATGGTTCTTTCTCTGCTGGTTCAGCCTTTCTACAACCACAATTTAAACCTGTCATTCGAAGCATCGGCGAGTTACTGGCTGAAATGCCTGGTGAAATAGAAGTAACCGGACATAGCGATAGTGTGCAAATTTCCAATGAGTTATATCGTTCGAACTGGGATCTGTCAGCACAACGTGCTGTTGCGGTTGCTGAAGAACTAAGAAGAGCTCGCGGATTCGATGAAAGTCGAATGAAGATTGTGGGTAAAGCGGCAACGCAACCTATTGAAGGTGATGATACGCCGGAATCTAGAAGCAGAAACCGACGTGTTGAGATATCTATTATGCAGGGTAAACCAAAATACTCAGACCCTATTTCAGTACTTGAAAACTAAGAGCGCGCTAAGTCAGAGCGATAGTGGGGTTTGCTTATCACTAATTGCACTGTGCTGATTGCTCTTTCTAAAAAACCACCTTCACAATAGTTTAGGTAGTACTTCCATAATCGTGCAAAACGCTCATCGTAACCATCTTTTTCAAGTGCTTCTTTATTGCGCTCAAAAGCAAGATGCCAATCATGCAGAGTCTTTGCATAATCAAGCCCGATGTCATGCAAATCACGAATGTTCATGTCAGTGTTTTTCTTCAAAAATTGGTTTATAGCAAACTGGGATGGTAAAAAACCACCAGGAAAAATATGCTTTTGAATGAAGTCTACACTGTTTGAATAACTGTCATAGCGTCTGTCGTCTATGGTGATTGCTTGTAAAAGCATTAGTCCATTCGGTTTTAACAAAGATGAGCACTTTTCAAAGAAGTTTGCTAAGTAAGCTTTACCTACCGCCTCAATCATTTCTATAGATACTAACTTATCGAATTTACCTTCGAGTAAGCGGTAATCCTTCTTTAGTAGGGTGATTTTGTCTTCTAGCCCTTCCTCAGCAACCCACTTTTGAGCATAATCAAATTGCTCGTCGGAAATTGTTGTTGTCGTTACCTTGCATCCATAATGCTTAGACGCATATATAGCCAAGCCACCCCAACCTGTGCCTATTTCAACAACATGGTCACTCGGTTTTAATTGAAGTTTTTCGCAAATAGAACGTAGTTTGTTCTCTTGCGCTTCGGCTAAGCTTGCGTCTGGCGACGGGTAAATTGCTGATGAATACATCATCGATGGGTCAAGGAACTTGGTGTAAAGTTTATTCCCTAAGTCGTAATGCGCAGAGATGTTTTTCTTAGCCTGCTCTCGAGAATTGCGGCGCATGAAATGTTGCAGCTTTAAAGCTGGCATTGTTATCCATTTGAATTTACTTTCCCACTCATCTAATGTGCTCAAGTTCCGAGCAAATATTCGTATTACATTCGTTAGGTTGGGACTGGTCCATGAGCCATCAGTAAAGGTTTCGCCTGAGGCAACGCTACCGCCAAACAACAAGCGCTTGTAAGCGCTGTTATCAAGGATGTTTACTTCGGCATGTAAATCTTGCTCTGGATCACCGCATTGCGCAACTAAGCTCCCATTTTCTTTAAGGGTCAAATGACCTTCGGGCATATTTTGCATGGCTTTAATAAAAAGCTGTCGGTAAGTTCGCTCCATAAATGTCATTGAATCGCCATTTTGTATTGCTTGTTCGCCGTGTGACATAAAAATTCCTTACCTTAAGGGTGCATGTAAATTGGTATACGTTTAAAAAACAACTTAATCGCTTGCCAGTAGATTCCTGCTACCGTTTTTAAGGTCATACTAGGAATACTAATTAAAGCACTACGCAAAGTCTTTGTTGTTAGAGGCTCTTTTTTCATATCGAGAGCAGCCTCGAAATGCTTCTCTTGCTTTATACAAGATAAATGTAATCTTAGATTTGTATTGGGCTGTTTTATTTTCCACTGGTAGGTCATGTCCATTGGGTTAAATGGAGAAACGTGGAACGCTTTTTCACTATTTTCTTGCTTCGCTAAGTCGACTAAGTAGTGATGTCTTTTGTCCCAAGGGGTATTGCTGACTTCAGCAAGCATATGAGTGTAGACACCTTCATTGTTTCTCAGATAGTAAAAATTCACTGGGCTAAAATACCACCCAAACGTTCTTAGCTGCCCGAGAAAATAAATGTCCCCACTTAGTTCGGTGCCATTCAATTCTGACATTCTGGAAAGAACCGAAGTTTCGAGGGATTCTTGTGGATCCCCTAAATAATCGCTTCGTAAAAATTTAACGGCACTGAATCCTTTATGTTGGTTTGAGAAGCCTTTCACTTCATGGTTCAATTGCTCCAATTCACTGAGTTTGAGCCAAAATAAATAGATATTGTATTTGAATCTATGTACTTTCGGCACGAAACGCTGATGATGGACGATACCTTTGTACAGACCTGATTCAGTAACTGAAGGACTGATGTTTGCTTGCCCAGTTGAGCTAACATACGAAGTCATTACAGGCTCTCACCAAAGCGCTTGCAGACGTCAAGCGCACTGCGAACACCATCTTCATGAAAGCCGTTATACCAATAAGCACCGCAAAAGTGCATACCTGATTTCCCGCAAATTTCTTCTCTTCGCTCCTGCGCTTTTACCATAGCAGGACTGAATTGAGGATGCGCATAGTGATAGGTTCCTATTATTTTGTTTGAATCGATTGCCTGTGTGTTATTGAGTGTGACACAAAAGGTGGTATCACTTTGTAATTTCTGCAAAATGTTCATGTTATAAGTAACTGCTGCTGGGCGTGACGCTTCAGCTTTTGCGCCTTCAATTTCATAGTTCCAACTGGCCCAAGCTAAGGGCCTAGCGGGTAGAACTGAAGTGTCAGTGTGCAAAACCACCTCATTCATAGAGTAAGGAATAGCACCTAGAATATCTTTATAAGACGAAATATCGATATCAGTCTGCGGTTTTGCTGACAACATACTTAAAGCTTGATCGCTGTGACAAGCAAAAATTACTTCATCGAAAATGTCCTCGCCTTTAGTGCTGTGTATCTTAAATTGCTCGCCGGTTTTAACGACACTATTTACACTATCATTCAGACTAATTTTACTTTCAAAGGACGCAATTAATGGCTCTACATATTGACTTGAACCACCCACAATAGTGAACCATTGTGGTCTGTTGGTGATGTTGAGTAAGCCATGGTTGTTAAAAAATTTCAGGAAAAAGGAAAGTGGAAAATTAGCAGATGCTTCTAAGCTGGTAGACCATATTGCTGCACACATTGGGAGTATATAGTTATTCGTAAACACCTCACTTAGCTGGTGTTTACTAATAAATTCTTGAAGTGTAATGTTGTCGGTTTCTTTGTTTTCTGAGATGTGTGCTTTACACAATTTGTTAAACTTTACGATATCAAGGACAAGACGCCAAAAAGACGGACGAAATATGTTTCGACGCTGCGCAAACAAACTATTAATTGTATTACCATTGTACTCCATTTTAGTTTTTAAGTTCTTAACACTAAAACTCATTTCCGTTGCCTGAGTTTTTACTCCTAATGTTTGCATCAACTTAATAAAATTCGGATATGTCCATTCGTTGTAAACAATAAAGCCGGTATCTATTGAGTATTCTTTGTTTTCTACGGTGACTTGTTTGGTGGCTGTATGGCCACCTACGTAATCGTTTGCCTCGTAAACTTTAATGTCAAACTTTTTGTTCAGCAAAAATGCCGAACTCAGACCTGAAATGCCTGTACCAATGATGGCAATACGCTTTGTCATTATTAATTAGCTCTTTTCGTTATTGTTTTTATTTTGTGGTTTTTGGCGCATATTAATGCATAGCCTTCGTTGTATTCCCTCAGGCAATAAATTTAAAAATCGCACAATAAAACTAAATCTTTTCGGGAAGTAGACGCTAGAACGCGAAGAAAAAATACCGTCAAGCATATACTTTGCCGCGTCTTGAGCTTCAATCACCATCGGCATTGGAAAATCATTTTTATCCGTTAAAGGTGTTTTAACAAAGCCAGGAGAGAGAGTTTGAACCTTTATGCCTTTGTGCGCTAAATCAACTTCAAACGATTTCGCTATGTAATTCAATGCAGCTTTGCTTGCCCCATATGCTTGGCTTCTTGGAAAAGGTAGCAATCGAGCTAGACTGTCCACGAAAACGATTTTATTTCCACGCTCAAGAGAGGGAATTAGAGCTGAGACCACATTTACAACACCGAAGATGTTAGTGTCGAACACACGTTTGAACATGTCAGGCTCGACGTTATTAACATCGACATACTCACACGTTCCAGCATTGAGAACGGCAATGTCACACTTTATACTCTCTAAAGCTGCCTTAGTTTCCTCTTCATTCGTCACGTCGAAGCGGCAAGTTTCGATATTTTTTAATTTATCTAACTCGGCGAGTTTATCTTCGTTCCTGCCACACGCGATTACGGTGTAGTTGTGTTCAGCGCAAAGTTTGGTTAAGGCTTCACCAATCCCAGATGTTGCTCCAGTGATAAGTATGCGTGTCATTATCCTAACTTCCTTTTGATGCTTTTTATTATTCTACCGAGTAAAGGAACATTTTCATAAACCATTTGCCCTAAATCATAGTAGTCTCGATGATAATATATTTTATTATCTTTAGTTTTTAGTTCAGTAATGCCATCAACATCAATGGGCTTCCCTTTATTAATGCGAGGTGATGTGAACGTCATTTTCCAACACACAATAAATTTAGATGAGTCACTCGACCTTTCTGGATCCTTGTCTGAGGACTTCATTGCGTCTATTGAGTGAATCGAAAAAGTGCAATACTGTGCATCGAGTAAAAGTTTACCGAAATATTGTTTAACAGAGCTAATACCTAGATGATGAGCTATGGGGTCAATAAAAACAACGTCATCACTGTAAATGTCGCTTAACTCTTCTACCTTCATAGAGGCTAAGTCGGTGTAAAACGATTCAAATTTTGTTATGACGTTCATGCATGTTCCAGAATTTTGGTGTATAAAAGTTTTACCCAAAATGGGTTCGATGAGATCACGATTAATAAATTATTTATTTTAGGTCTTTTCGATCTATTTCGTTTTATCAGCGTAATTATTTGTGAAACTAGCTAACTTGAGATCGTTTTAAACCATGAAATGTCCAATTTTCCCATTATCTTCACACATTCTTCCCGAGGGCAGAATGGCGCTAAGAATTTTTGAACCTCGTTACACACGGATGGTAAAGGAAGCTTGCGAAAAGAACGAGGGATTTGTCATTTGTATGCTGAACTCAAAGGGCGACAAAAAGCAAAACACCCATATATTTCCAACGGGGACTTATTGCAAGGTTATCGACTTCGACGTTCTTGATGACGGTTTGTTAGGGATTACCGTCGAAGGAATAAACTGTGTTTCCATTGAAAAAATCGAAACCGATCCTGATGGTTTGCAGGTAGCTGAATGCAAAAAAACTGATGGTTGGGCATGTGATTTTCCAATTGAAGAGCTCGGGCCGATGAACAAACGATTGGCTGAAATTTTTAACACCTACACCGAAGTTAGCTCATTATATGACCAAGTTAAATTGAATGATCCGCTTTGGGTGATAAATAGGTGGTTGGAATTAATACCTGTTGATGCAGAGCAAAAGCAACATTTTCTAGCGCAAAAGGATTGTCGTAAGCTCGTCGATTACCTGTCACAGCTGATTGAATGACCAGTTTTTCCTTCTTAAGGGAGGAGCTGAACATTAATCAAAAGTTAATTCATTTAGGAATAATCGCGTTCGCACAATATGTTTAAATATTTTGTGATCTTTCTAATTGAGCAAACGTATATTAATATACAAAACATCACAGGAACAATTGAATGCTCATCGGAATTCCATTGGAAAATAATAAGCCAGACGTCAGACAACCGAAAGATTGTGCGGCGGAAATGGCGTCACATCTGGAAAGAGTTGCAAACGAACGTTGCAAAGCTTCATTTGCAAAAGTGTTTGGTTTCTTTGCTCCACGTTTACGGTCGTACGCTTTGAAGCAGATCGGTAATGAAGCCATTGCGATGGAATTAGTTCAAGATACTATGTCTAACGTATGGCAGAAAGCTCATCTCTTTAATGCTGAGAAAGGCGCGCCTTCAACTTGGATATTCACAATAGCTCGAAATTTACGTTTCGACATGCTGAGAAAGTTAAAAAATCGCAAAGAAGATATATGTTCTGATGACATGTGGCCAATTCTTTGCGAACAGACTGCAGACCCACACGAGACGTCCTTGGACGAGAAAGTGACTCTGCAAGAAGTTGGTGAGTTGTTCAATGAGCTTCCCGAAAAGCAGAAAGTTGTTATTGAAGCTATATATATTGATGGTAAATCACAGCAAGAAGTTGCAGATGAACTTGAAATCCCGTTGGGAACCGTTAAGTCTCGCACGCGACTAGCGTTGCAGCGTTTAAAGGATATGTTGACAGAAAATGATTAAGTTTCATCCTACAAACCAGCAGTTAAATACTTTCGCGGATGGCGTCATGGCACCAGCGGAGTCACTTATTATTTCAGCTCATTGTGATATGTGTTCTCAATGTGCTCAAAAAGTCTCCATGTTCACAGAAGCACACTCGGAGAGCGCATTTGAAGAAGAGTTTGCAAATGTTGACCTTAAATCTTTTGGTAACATGATGTCGGACATCACATCACAAGTTGTTGATAGAGGCGTGTCAGAAGTTGCTACCAACAGAGTCCTAGAGTTAGACGGACGCAAATTTACTCTTCCACGTTCATTGAACCGGATTTCGGAGTCGATGGGGAATTGGTCTCACCTTGTGGGAAAAATTTGGCAGGCTCCCATAAATTTAGGTGGTGACACTGTCGCCAACTTTATTTTTATGGAAAAAGGTGGAAGCGTTCCTGAACACACGCATCGTGGAAGTGAGATGACTTTAGTGGTAAACGGTGAGTACAGCGATGGATTAGCAGACTATGACAGTGGTGATTTTACTGTAATGGATGGTCATCACATACATACGCCATCGACCGTTGCAGATGAAGGCTGTTTGGTATTCACAATTGTGGATAAGCCCCTACACTTTACTTCTGGTTGGGCAAGACTCATCAATCCGTTTAGTCATTTATTCTTTAAATAGAGACTAGTTCGGAACTTCTATACGTATTTGTATAAAATAAAAAAGCACGCTTCAAGCGTGCTTTTTTGTGTCGGTTCCTCTATCGAGACGTCACCAAACTCGTTTAATCCAAAAACTCACTGTCAGGATAGTTTAAGCGAAGTGTTCTCATTGTATTTTCTTTTAACTCAGTCAACTTTAATTCGTTATAGCTAGACACCATAATTTCTAACGCCGGCTGAACTTGACTCGTATCGGGAAAGTTTTCGATAACATATCTGCCGCGGTTAGCTGCCGCAACATATGCTTGACGTCTCATATAATAACGAGCTACGGCAATTTCATAACTAGCTAGACGATTTTTGATATGCAACATGCGCTCTTTCGCGTCAACGGCATATTTACTGTTCGGATATTTCTGAATTAAACGTCTGAAATCTTCAAATGCTTCACGTGACTTGGAAGGATCTCTATCCGCGCGATCCACACCTAACATTTCTTGAAAAAGATTATTATCTAGCTCCATATTCGTCACACCGCGCATAAAATAAGCGTAATCAACATCAGCGTGGTTTGGATTTAGACGAACGAAACGATCAATCGTTGCTAATGCTTGTTCAGGTTTGCCTACTTTGTAGTACGCATAAATGAGGTCTAACTGAACTTGATGCGAGTGGGCACCGAATGGGTATTTTGAATCAATCATGCTCAAGATTTGCGATGCTTGCGCAAAGTTACCAACTGCCATGCTTTCGCGAGCGTCAGCGTATAGTGCTTGAACACCCTGATTAGCAACAGCTTTTGCCTGCTCATCTTCAGAAGAGGCACACCCTCCTAATCCAATTATTGCAGCGGCGAGTATTACTATGCTTATCTTATTTTTCAGAATCATTTGAAATTGCTTAACCTTTTATTCATGAGCGAGTAAATATTTATCGTTACTCTTTGTCCTTTTACGGTGATTTAATAAGCGATACAGCCTTTTTGCCACCCGATAGTCTTATTCTACACTAAGCTTTATTTGCTGTGTTAGTAATTCTTACTGTTATGCAACATAACTTGCTTGCTATACTACGCATACTATTTATTAATGCGAATGTTATGGCTTCCAATAAACTCCAAATAAACCTTTCTGCCATTGTGCCAGAAACCTTATTCGATAAGAGACTAGACCAATGTTTAGCGGTTTTGTTCCCTGAATACTCAAGATCAAAGCTAAAAGAATGGATTTTGGCTGGTTATGTGACCGTAGACGGTGAAAAAATCGACACGCCAAGATTGAAGTTAAAAAGTGGCGAAGAAATTATAATCGGTGCTGAGCAAGAAGTTCAGGTAACCAGTGCTCCTCAACATATCGATCTGAATGTTGTTTTTGAAGATGAGCATATTTTGGTTATCGATAAGCAAGCTGGCTTAGTTGTCCACCCAGGCGCTGGTAATCAAGATGGGACATTGCTAAATGCCTTGCTTGAGAGAGTGCCAGATATTGACCAGGTGCCTCGAGCTGGCATTGTTCATCGCTTAGATAAAGATACAACGGGTTTGATGGTGGTTGCCAAAACACTACCCGCGCAAACGAGTTTGGTTGAACAGTTGCAAGCTCGCTCTATGGGGCGTGAATATGAAGCCTTGGTCATGGGAACCATGATTGCTGGTGGTTTTGTTGATGAACCAATTGGCAGACATGCTACTAAGCGAACGGCGATGGCAGTCAGAGAAAATGGTAAGCCTGCCGTAACTCACTATCGAGTAAAAGAGAAGTTTCGTGCATACACCCATTTGCGTTTGAAGTTGGAAAGTGGCAGAACGCATCAAATTAGAGTGCATATGTCGCATATTAATCATCCATTGGTTGGTGATGCTTTATACGGTGGCCGTCCAAGGCTTCCTAAACATGCGAGTGAAGACTTTATCAACACTTTAAGAGGCTTTAAACGCCAAGCGCTGCATGCAGCTCAGTTGACATTGATGCATCCGATCAGTGGTGAAGAAATGACGTTTAAAGCGCCCATTCCCGAAGACCTTGTCTCCTTGTTAGAAGTTGTTAGAGAGGACACAAGAATTAACGGGATAGATATCTAGTTGTCTCATTTATCGTTTATTCAGCCTACGTGGCCGGTTAATAAACGTGTGTTTTGTGCAAGCACCACTGTCAATGGTGGTGTGAGTCGCGCTCGATTCAAGGGTTTAAATTTAGGTGCTCATGTCGGTGATGACCTAAATTCTGTAGATACCAACCGCCAACTTTTACTCGATGAGATCTGTAAGATTTCACCCGATACAAAAGGGGTTTCCTGGCTTAATCAAACTCACAGTACTAATGTTGTGCACCTTACAGAAACAATGCAAGCCGGCACAATCGAAGCTGATGGGGCTTACTCCAATACTAACAAACTACCTTGTACTGTGATGACCGCAGATTGTATGGCATTGATGATATCCAATAGTGAAGGCAGCGAGGTTGCTGCTGTTCATGCTGGTTGGAAGGGCCTACTAGATGGCATCATTGAGAATGCACTTGTCAAATTTTCATCCGCTAGAAGTGATATTCATGTTTGGTTTGCCCCATCAATTTGCCAACAGCACTTTGAAGTTGGACATGATGTCGCGAGCTTATTCTCTGATTATCCATTAGCCTCAAAGCCAGCCCCTAAAAAGGTCGATAAGTATTTGCTTAGTTTAGTTGACGTCGCAAGTCAAAAGCTCAAAGACTTAGGTGTCACTCATCATTATTATTCAGATATTTGCACTTATTCTAGCGATTATTTGTTCTCACATCGCCGCGCTACACACCAAGGTTTACCTACTTGTGGTCGAATGGCTAACTTGATCTTAATCAACACTTAGTACAATTGATTAAAAAATAAACTTGAAAGTTATGCTAAACGACTCCATTTATAAGTTATCAAAATAATGGAGTTAAGTTATTTATGCGACTAGATAGATTTACAAGCAAATTTCAAATTGCGCTTTCGGATGCGCAGAGTCTTGCTTTGGGGCGAGATCATCAATACATAGAACCTGTTCACCTTATGATGGCATTGTTGAATCAAGAAGGTGGCTCAGTGCGTCCTTTGTTTGACCAAGCCAAGGTGAATGTAAATAGTTTACGCTCCTCTTTGTCAGAAGCGATTGAAAGACTGCCTCAAGTACAGGGTATTGGTGGTGATGTTCAGTTAAGTAATGACACCATCAAACTCTTAAATATGAGCGATAAAGTGGCGCAAAAGCGCAAAGATGACTACATCACATCTGAGATATTTGTGCTTGCATCGATGGAAGACAAGGGCTACCTAGGCACTATCTTCAAGTCATTGGGTGTTAAGAAAGAAGCCATTGAAGCTGCGATAGATACCATGCGAAATGGTCAAAAAGTCACAGATCCTAATGCAGAAGATGTCCGTCAAGCGCTTGAGAAATACACGATGGATCTTACAGAGCGAGCAGAGCAAGGAAAGCTTGATCCAGTAATCGGACGAGACGACGAAATTCGCCGTACCATTCAAGTATTGCAGCGCAGAACCAAGAATAACCCGGTTCTAATTGGTGAGCCAGGTGTGGGTAAAACAGCAATAGTTGAGGGTTTAGCGCAGCGTATCATAAATGGTGAAGTCCCTGAGGGATTGAAGCAAAAGCGCGTCTTGTCACTGGACATGGGTTCTTTGCTTGCTGGTGCGAAATATCGTGGCGAGTTTGAGGAGCGTTTGAAAGCCGTATTGAACGAACTTTCGAAAGAAGAAGGCAAAGTCATCCTGTTCATCGATGAACTGCACACTATGGTGGGAGCAGGGAAGGGCGAGGGCGCGATGGATGCCGGTAATATGTTAAAGCCTGCTTTGGCGCGTGGTGAGCTTCACTGCGTCGGTGCTACTACGCTTGATGAATATAGACAATATATTGAAAAAGACGCTGCACTAGAGCGCCGTTTCCAAAAAGTACAGGTTGATCAGCCTTCAGTGGAAGACACAATCGCTATCTTGCGTGGCTTGAAAGAAAGGTACGAACTGCATCATTCTGTTGATATTACCGATCCGGCAATTGTTGCTGCTGCGAGATTATCCAACCGTTATATCAGCGACCGACAACTGCCAGACAAAGCTATCGACTTAATTGATGAAGCTGCTTCCAGCATTAGAATGCAGATCGATTCCAAGCCTGAAGAAATGGATAAACTCGAACGACGAATCATTCAACTTAAACTGGAAGAGCAAGCCCTATCTAAAGAAACTGATTCTGCGAGTCATAAGAGACTAGAGGTGATTGAGTTAGAGCGGGAAGAACTTGAGAAGAAGTTCTCTGATTTAGATGAAATTTGGCGCTCAGAAAAAAATGCGATGCAAGGAACTCAATTCATTAAAGGAGAACTTGAGCAGGCTAAGCTAGATTTAGAGATAGCGCGAAGGGCTTCAGATTTGTCCAGAATGTCAGAATTGCAATACGGAAGGATCCCTGAACTAGAATTGAAATTAGAGCAGGCAAGTGAAGCCGAAACGACCGACACGCAGTTGCTAAAAAACAAAGTAACGGAAAATGAAATCGCAGACGTATTATCACGCTGGACGGGCATTCCAGTAAGTAAGATGCTAGATAGCGAGAAAGACAAGCTTGTTAATATGGAGACGGCAATAGGTAAGCGTGTTATCGGGCAGAAAGAAGCTGTTCTAGCTGTATCAAATGCGATTAGACGCTCTCGCGCTGGCTTATCAGACCCAGACAAACCGACAGGTTCATTTTTGTTCTTAGGTCCAACTGGTGTGGGTAAAACAGAGCTCTGCAAATCCTTGGCAAATTTCATGTTTGATACCGAAGATGCCATGGTACGCATAGATATGTCTGAGTTTATGGAGAAGCATTCCGTATCGCGTTTAGTGGGAGCACCTCCTGGTTATGTTGGATATGAAGAGGGCGGTTATTTAACAGAAGCAGTAAGACGTAAACCGTATTCAGTTATCCTGTTGGATGAAGTTGAGAAGGCGCATCCTGATGTGTTCAATATCCTGTTACAAGTGCTAGATGATGGGCGACTCACTGATGGACAAGGTCGAACGGTCGATTTCAAAAATACTTTGATTATCATGACCTCAAACCTCGGCTCGGATATTATACAACGACATACCGATGATAGTACCTATGCAGAGATGAAGAAAGAAGTGATGACAGAGGTTTCTGCTCACTTTAGGCCTGAGTTTATCAATAGGGTTGATGATATTGTTGTCTTCCATTCTCTCGGAAGGGAAGAAATAAAATCAATAGCGAAAATTCAACTACTCGGTCTTCGTCAGCGCCTTCAAGAAATGGGCTTGAAGTTAGAAATTTCCGGTTCAGCTTTAGACATGATTGCTGATGCGGGCTTTGATCCCGTTTATGGTGCGAGACCGCTTAAGCGAGCTATTCAAACACAAATTGAAAACCCGCTGGCAGAAACATTATTGAGCGATAAATTGGTGGATAAGGAAGTTGTAAGGATTGATGTGCTTGATGGGGTGTTGACAATCTGTTGATGTATTATGCACATTTGGCTTAACTAGAAACATAAAAGCTCTGAGTTTTGTACGCGTAGATAGCATACTAGTTCTCAGAGCTTTTTTAATACGATCTATAAGCTGATTAACTGTTGCTTCAATTCTTCCGCTTTTTCGCGGTCGTTAAAATCACCGAACTCGGATAATAAAATATTTGTAGCTTCTAAGGCTTCTTCAAGTCTATTGAGCTTCATTAAAGTATAAGCAATGTGGTATCTAACGCCGGCATCTGATGAATTCATGGAATACGAACGACGAAGCAAGTCCAGCGCATTCTCAAAGTCTCCTCTTAAAGTGAGTACCCAGCCAAACGTATCTAGTATTGCTTGGTTACCTGGTAAAAGTTCATAAGCCTGTTGAGCGAAGTTGTATGCAGCATCCACCTTCCCTTCTTTAATGTAAAGGTTAGCTAGATTATTCAATACTAATGGTCTTCCAACATATCCAGTCGATTCGGCTAGAGATAGATAAAGTGGTTTTGCTTTCGTTGTTTCTCCCATTGTCAGGTAGTAATCAGCGAGCAGATTTGTGGAGAATGTGTTGCGCTCGTAATCCTTGGCCAATGCTTCAAATTGTTTAACAAAGACACCTTCACCGTGACCTTCAATAGCCAATTGGTAGCTTCGAATTAACGCTGGCGCTAACAAGTTTTGGGACTTAATGGCATCTACGTATAGAGCCGCGGCCGCAGTAAAATCATTCTGGCTTGCTAACAAGTCGCCCATAAGAAGGTTAATATCCGGATTTTTTGGGTACTCTTGTTTAAGTTGAGATAATTCGAGTCGAGCTTCGGCTGTGTTTCCTGAGGCCAAAAGTATACGAACACGATCTCGTCTAGCAAAGAAATTGCTGCTTTCTATTTCCAGAATGCGATTTACGGTTTTAAGCGCACCTTCGGTATCTGAAATTCGAGCTTGTGCTAGGCTCAAACGATATAAATCAGGAATACTGTCGCTATACAAACCCAAAAGAGTTTGGAAGTCTTCTTTGGCTTTCGCTGTTTGGTCCAAATTTGTGTAAATTAAACCTCGTTTATACATATATCGAGCGTTCAAAAAGTCATCTTTAAGAAGGGTATTTATGATGGCTAAGGCCCGTTCGTTGTTTCCATTACTTATATATAAATCTATTAATGCCTCTTTGATTTCAATGTTACGAGGTGCTCGAGAACTAGCATTTTGAAGAATATCCATTGCTTGTTCTGATTTACCAATTTGCTTCAATATACGACCATATAAGGTCAATACTTCGACTGAGTCTGGTCTGCTTGCATACAATGATTCAACGAGTGGCAGGGCTTCAGCTGAACGGCGCTCTCCGAAAAGTTGACGCGCAAGATTAAATTTAGATTCAAAATGTGACGGGTTTTCCCTAATTACCTTCTTAAATAATGTTTCTGCTTCTTCAGAGCGGTTTGTTTTTAGCAGAACGGTTGCTTTTAGGTTCAATACTCCAGGGCTGTTTGGATATGTAGTTAGCAATAAATCAATATGAGTATTTGCGTCATTATACTTTTCTGCACGAATACTAAGGATGGCTTTTTGCAACACGGTACTTAAGCTACTTGTATTGATTTCTTCAAGTTTACCTAGCGCCAAGTCGAGCTTGCCTCGAGCTGCTAATAGACGAGCACTCATTTCAATGTAGGAGTCTTCATTCTTGTAATTAGGTTCCAGACGAGTTAACAGCCATGCACACTTGTGATTCAAACTGGCAGATATATAAAGGTCACATAGTCTCATTGCCAAGGCCAAATCAGTATCTACACTAGATTCATATTTTTCAAGGATACTAATTGCACCGGTGTAATTTCCTTCTGCTTTATAAATGTCTACCAGAATATTCGCTGCTTGTATATTGCCAGGGCGTTTAAACAAATATTGATTTAGCGACTTCTTTGCAGCTTCTAGATTGTTACTGGCGTAATTGGCCATGCCATCGATGTAGAGCAATTCTTCATTGTTAGAAAGCTCTTCAGAATCGAGTAAACTGAGGTTGTTGACTAATTCACTTAATGTTTTTGCTGTTAATTCATCGTCATCTAAATTAGAAGCCACCCAACTAAGTAATAATTGACCGACAGGGTCACTAGGAGTCAACTTTAACGTTTTTTGTAAAACTAATTTAGCCTCTTCGAATCTGTTCTCTCTAGTCAGGACAGAAACTAGCTCGCGCAGTGCTAAGGGGTGAGTGCCTGCTAGTTCTATTGTTTTCTTTAATGCTTGAATTTCCTGCGCAGGATTATTTAGTTTTTTGAATATGAAAGATTGTAATAAATAGGTGTTGCTAATTGTGTCGTCTAATTCTAGTGACGTATTGATATACGACTCAGCTTTTTCTAATTCATTCTGTTCTATTAAAAAGTTAGCATAAGAGTTTATTGCAGAGATAGATTTTGGCGTAAGTTCAAGAGCAGCTTTAAAGGCTTTTGAAGATGCCTCAACATTTCCTTGGTTATTTAATGCGATCCCCTTACTTGATAACAAAAATGCTTTTTTAGCGGGTGTTAATTGTCTCTCAGAGATTTCAATTATATCTTCATATTTACTCAGCGCGAGTAGGACGTTTACAAGTGGTTCAACAACAAGGTTAATATCGGCTCCATTTTGCAGTGCTTCTTTTAGCTCTAGTTCTGCTTCGTCGTAGTAACCCGATATGCCTAATACATATCCCATAAGAATTTTTGACGGCAGATGATCGGGATTGTCATTTAAACTATTTTTAAGATGAATGTAGCTTTCGTCAACTAGACCTTCATTGAAAGACTTGTTTGCTTTTTCGTAGTCAGAGAGCTGTTGAGTGTATGCGGCAAGCGATACTGAAGCGAGGAATAAAAATACAGAGAACTTTAAAAGCATGTAAGGCCCTTTCTATTACGTATAAAAAAAGCTGATTTTACAATCAGCTTTTATTAATTGATATTAAAGAATGTAATTATTTACGGCGTCTATACATCAATCCGAATGCTAGCGCACCAAAAATACCAAATGTAGCTGGTGCACTGACAGTGCCAGGATTCGACGGTTCTCTTGTTGCAGTAGTCAAACCGGCTAGTTTAAACGCATCGTTATCAAGGCTCATATTGCCACCAAATATATTATTATACGCACCCACTAACCAGTGAGTTGAATATAAAGGAGACGATACACTAACTGATTCATTTTCAGCTAAGCTGCTGTAGTTACTAATATGCTGCCAACCTTGGTTGGTAATGTCTGACCATTTAGTGTCAGTATTGAAGAAGTCTTGTTTTGAACCATTGTGACCAAGGACTGACACATCGGCATCTTTAGCGTTAACATTGTCACTATACTGCAGAATGTTACAATTTGAACTTGAACTACCGCAAAGTGACCAGCCAATATTGAAACCAGTTAGGTTAACTTCTTCTGAAAACGTTAGAAGCACCATTTCATAATCGAAATCATTAGCACCGCCGCCATTCTTGATATTGTCTATCGCGTGTTGAGGAGCACCTGTCTTCTTATTATAGAATTCGTCTCTATTTACAATACCTAGTCCTGAGCTCCATCTTTTTAATTCTGCATTCTTAATGCAAGGATCCGGATCTGGGAGGCTGTTATCATAATTACCGTTGTCGTTACACGATTCATCAGTTGAAGCCCAAGCACTTACATCAAGAGTGATTTGATCACCTCCAGTACCAGAGGTCAATGATAGGGTGTTTCCAAAGCCAGAAGTCAGTGAGCCCCCATTAGTGAAGTTCCATGTTTGCGTTCCCGCTAAAGAACTTCCGGATGCCAATAATGCGATGGCTACTAAACAAAACTTTTTCATAAATTTCCTACATCTTTGAAGATTCTAAATTATCTCAAGCAATTTTAATGCCTAAATTTATTTCTCTTGTTTTTCAGCTTGTTACGAAATCGATTCTGAAAACGAACTCCGAGCTGTATAAAAAGCTGACACTTGAAACCAACTGTGTATGCAATTTATCACGATAACAGCTAACATATACAGCCTTATCGTTTGTGTATACAATTAGCCCATTGATTCAAGACTACTTTGTATTCTTGCAGTTTTTTCCAATAATTATAGTATAAGACTTTATATACCGTTCAATTTTAATTTTGAGTAATTTATCCATATGCCAGCAAATAAAAGAAAAGGTATTTATTTACTACCAAACCTTCTAACAACAGCAGGTCTATTTTCAGGCTTCTATGCTGTTGTAATGTCAATGAACAATCACTTCGAAGCCGCTGCTATAGCGATCTTTGTCGCGATGATATTTGATGGACTTGACGGTCGGGTTGCACGAATTACCAATACGCAAAGCGATTTTGGTGCTGAATACGACTCAATGGCTGATATGGTCTCATTTGGAGTTGCTCCAGCATTAGTGGCTTATAATTTTGGTCTTGCGGAGTTAGGAAAAATTGGCTGGTTAGCTGCCTTTGTTTATGTGGCAGGAGCCGCATTAAGATTAGCTCGTTTTAATACGCAAATAGGCGTAGCAGATAAACGATTCTTTCAGGGCTTGGCTAGCCCCGCGGCTGCCGCTTTGGTTGCTGGTATGGTTTGGGTTGGCGTTGATTATGATATAAATGGTAATGATTATGGTCTTATTGTTGCTATCGTCACCGGCTTTTCAGGTTTACTTATGGTAAGTAACTTTAAGTATAATAGTTTTAAAGAGCTTGGTTGGCATGGCAAGGTTCCATTTGTTGCGCTGTTAATAGTAATGCTTATATTTATAGTTGTGGCAACTGCGCCTTCATTAGTACTATTTATTGTTTTCCTCCTTTACGCAGCAGCTGGGCCAGTTAATACCTTCCGAACCGTTGACAAAGTTACGCTGGAGGATGTGATCGGAGAAACAGAAGAAGACGCTGACTTTGATCAGGAAGTTCAAACTGCTGAAACTGCGAAGTCCACAGAACCAAGTGAAGAAGATGAAGAGCAGGATAAAGTAACGAAGAACTAACCGCTCTGGGGAAATTAGACACTTTCAGCTGATATATGTCACATATTATCGTTTATATCTGATTTCCCATTACTTCTTACGTTTAATTTTTAATTTCGCCTTACTTATAGCAATTAAACTTAAACTGCTAACTACCTGTAAACCCCTGTTTTTATTGATTGCTTCTCCTACTTAAACATAATTAATAATAATTAAAGTAATAAAACGTATTCAAATTTATAAAAAAACACTTGATCCCTTTTTTCGTTTCTGTAAAATGCGCGCTCTGTTCAAGGGAGGCAGCCAAACAATAGTTAACTGGCTTTCAACAATAGCTCGCTTTATTACAATTTGAATTGCTTTCATCTAGCCTCAACGCTAAGAAATAAATTCAAATAAAAATGTAAAAAAGCTTGACAGAAAATTTGATGCAGGTAGTATACGCATCCCGCTTGAGACGGTACTTTAAGTCCTCTTCAAGCCGCCAGTGAAATAGAAAGAAGCTGGCATGTTCTTTAACAATTTATAACAAGACAATCTGTGTGGGCACTCATTAAGAGTGTCGACAACAAAAAACGATTTACAAAAAATTTAATTGAAGAGTTTGATCATGGCTCAGATTGAACGCTGGCGGCAGGCCTAACACATGCAAGTCGAACGGAAACATGTCTAGCTTGCTAGATGATGTCGAGTGGCGGACGGGTGAGTAATGCCTGGGAATTTGCCTTTGTGTGGGGGATAACCATTGGAAACGATGGCTAATACCGCATAACGACTACGGTCCAAAGGGGGGACTTGTTCCTCCCGCGCAAAGAGAAGCCCAGGTGAGATTAGCTAGTTGGTGAGGTAAAGGCTCACCAAGGCGACGATCTCTAGCTGTTCTGAGAGGAAGATCAGCCACACTGGAACTGAGACACGGTCCAGACTCCTACGGGAGGCAGCAGTGGGGAATATTGCACAATGGGGGAAACCCTGATGCAGCCATGCCGCGTGTGTGAAGAAGGCCTTCGGGTTGTAAAGCACTTTCAGTTGTGAGGAAAGGTTAGTAGTTAATACCTGCTAACTGTGACGTTAACAACAGAAGAAGCACCGGCTAACTCCGTGCCAGCAGCCGCGGTAATACGGAGGGTGCAAGCGTTAATCGGAATTACTGGGCGTAAAGCGCACGCAGGCGGTCTGTTAAGCTAGATGTGAAAGCCCCGCGCTCAACGTGGGATGGTCATTTAGAACTGGCAGACTAGAGTTTTGGAGAGGGGAGTGGAATTCCAGGTGTAGCGGTGAAATGCGTAGATATCTGGAGGAACATCAGTGGCGAAGGCGACTCCCTGGTCAATAACTGACGCTCATGTGCGAAAGTGTGGGTAGCGAACAGGATTAGATACCCTGGTAGTCCACACCGTAAACGCTGTCTACTAACTGTTTGTGGATTTAATCCGTGAGTAGTGAAGCTAACGCGATAAGTAGACCGCCTGGGGAGTACGGCCGCAAGGTTAAAACTCAAATGAATTGACGGGGGCCCGCACAAGCGGTGGAGCATGTGGTTTAATTCGATGCAACGCGAAGAACCTTACCTACTCTTGACATACTTGGAATTTTTCAGAGATGAATTAGTGCCTTCGGGAACCAAGATACAGGTGCTGCATGGCTGTCGTCAGCTCGTGTCGTGAGATGTTGGGTTAAGTCCCGCAACGAGCGCAACCCTTGTCCTTATTTGCCAGCATTCAGTTGGGTACTCTAAGGAGACTGCCGGTGACAAACCGGAGGAAGGTGGGGACGACGTCAAGTCATCATGGCCCTTACGAGTAGGGCTACACACGTGCTACAATGGCGAGTACAGAGGGATGCAAACCTGCGAAGGTAAGCGGACCCCTTAAAGCTCGTCGTAGTCCGGATTGGAGTCTGCAACTCGACTCCATGAAGTCGGAATCGCTAGTAATCGCAGGTCAGCATACTGCGGTGAATACGTTCCCGGGCCTTGTACACACCGCCCGTCACACCATGGGAGTGGGATGCAAAAGAAGTAGTTAGTCTAACCTTCGGGAGGACGATTACCACTTTGTGTTTCATGACTGGGGTGAAGTCGTAACAAGGTAACCCTAGGGGAACCTGGGGTTGGATCACCTCCTTACTATTAGTTGCGCGTTCTTAATGTAGTGTTCACACAGATTTTCTTGTTATTTATATAAAGAAAGGTTCCGTTACCTAGTAACGAAATCCTTAATGACTATGCATTCAAACGTGTTTATTCATTAAGGTTTTTTAAACCTTAAAAGTGACGCGCTTAGGCGCAACACTTCGTTCTTTAACAATTTGGAAAGCTGATAATTAGTAATCAATATTTAACGAAAGAGTAATTGATGAATTAAGTTCAACGAAAGTTGGATGAGATTCTTTCAACGCTACTCTATCTGACAAATGTGCTAGCA